>JBARVS010000329.1:0-6549 GCA_049646385.1 Phormidesmis sp.
CCCCTACTTCTGGCAAAAACTCTATCATGTCAGGCTGCTGAGCGACTTGCTCGGCCTGAGCGTACTGCTTGTTTTCTAGATAAACATGCAGCATATTAACCCGCGCAAACTGGGGATTGCCGATTGACTTAACTAGGCTATCTGCTGCTGCTGATTGTCCGGCTTCGGCATAGGCAGTCGCGATCGCACCATAGGCACTCTGTCTCTCAGAGACATCGGCTATGGATTTAGACAAAGCCAGAGCCTGGTCAAACTCGCCGATGCCAGCGTATCCTCGGACAATGGCCGCTTGCGCCGATGGCAGTATTTGAGCTTTTGATGGCTGGGTTAGGCTAGCCTGGGCCTGCTCTAAAGCTTTAGTAGCCTGACTGCTGCTATTTAACAAATGGTAAATTTGTGCGGCTTCAACCCAGTTAAGGATCTCCTCTAGCGGGTACTCCGTAGAGGGGCGAATGTTAAGTACGATTGAATCTAGCAGTGACAGCGCTTGCTGAGACTCATCTAAATCTGCTAAAAGTCTAGCTATAGAAAGATATTGATTAATGTTGGCGGCGGCAGCTTCTGAGGACTGAGCGGGCTCAGGTAGCTGGGTTGGAACCAGCTCGCTTTGTTCAATGACAAACTTTGCGAGTTCAAGCTGCCTTGATTGGGATAGCTGATATGTCATTAATATCAGCATATTATCTGCGCTTAAGCCAGGTGTGCTGTAGGGGTTATCCTGAGCGACGAAAGCTTGATGGCTGGCAATAGTCTGAGTCAGTATTCGCTTAGCCTCTCGCGGCTGCCCCGCCTCTGCATACTCGCCAGCAATTTTTGCCAGGGTATAGGGCGCAAAAAAGTCATCGACTTTAGTGGCAAGCTGTAAAGCTAGGTCTAAGTAGCCTGCTTCGGCATATTCTGCGGCCCGGTTGAGGAAAGATTCTGCCGGAGAGGTGGCGCTACTGTAGCAGGTTCCTGAGGTGCGCTCAACGGCTGAGTCAGCGGCTTTAGTCAGGAACTTTTCGCCCTGGTTTTGGTCGCCCGCAGCTTGGTAGGCCACGCCAATTTTTAACCAGGCGATCGCCTCAAAACAATCTTCGCCCGCATAGGTTTCGGCCTGTTCAAGCAGTGCGATCGCCTTTTCGGGCTGCTGGGCCTGAGCATATCCAAAGGCGATGTCTGCGAGCTGGTTGGCCAAAGGAAGATTGGTCGCCTGCGCCTGTGCAGAACTGCCCATGCAAACTAAAACAACAGCAGCTAATCCACTGCCGATCTGAGATTTCCAGGAAGCGTTCAACATGACTGTTCATAGCATAAAAATGTTGGCTATCGTCGATCTTTGCAAGCAAGATTGACAGCTTCTTCCAGCTTAAACAATTCATTATTGTGATAGATACAGACGGTGTGACAGTTGCTTTAGCGCTTTAAACTAAACGCCCGCTCTCTGTTCAATCGGCCTACTCCCACTCAATGGTTCCAGGCGGCTTTGAGGTAATATCGTACACGACCCGGTTCACGCCTTCTACTTCGTTCACCACTCGGTTAGAAATGCTTTCTAACAGCTCGTAGGGGGCGCGTGACCAGTCGGCGGTCATGCCGTCTTCGCTGCTGACGAGGCGCAGCACAATTGGGTAGGCGTAGGTGCGCTGATCGCCCATAACGCCGACGCTGCGAACGGGTAACAAAACGCCAAAAGCCTGCCAGAAGTCGTGATAGCGATCGCTCCTGCGAATTTCTTGACGAATAATATAGTCAGCCTCACGCAAAATATTCAACCGCTCGGGCGTGACCTCCCCCAGGATTCTAATGGCCAAACCAGGGCCAGGAAAAGGATGACGGCGCACAATTTCATCGGGCAAATTCACTGCCTGCCCGACTTTTCGCACTTCGTCTTTAAATAGCTTGCGCAGCGGCTCAATTAGCTTGAACTGCAGGTCTTTAGGCAGGCCGCCAACGTTGTGGTGGCTCTTAATTTTTACCGCAACTCGCTCGCCCGTCTGCGGATCGACGTTGGTATCTGCCGATTCGATCACGTCAGGATAAAGCGTACCTTGGGCCAGATAAGCGAAGGGGCCAAGCCGAGCTGATTCTTCTTCAAACACGCGGATGAACTCGTGACCGATGATTTTACGCTTTTCTTCTGGATCGGTAATGCCCTTCATTTTGGCTAGGAAGCGATCGCCCGCATTAATATACTCCACCTTGATATGAAACTGATTGTTGAAAATTTCGACTAGGCGCTCGGGCTCACGCTTGCGCATAAAGCCCTGATCGATAAACATGCAGGTGAGCTGATTGCCAATGGCCTGATGCAGCAAAAACGCCAGCGTAGAAGAGTCAACGCCGCCTGAAAGAGCTAGCAGCACCCGCTCTTTGCCAACCTTGGCGCGAACTTCGCGAATGGCTTCTTCTACAAAAGCGGCGGTCGTCCAGGTGGGCTCGCACTTGCAAACGTCGTATACAAAATTGCGAATGAGAGCACTGCCGCCTGTGGAGTGCACGACTTCTGGATGAAACTGGACGCCGTAAAAGTTTTTGGTGGGATGAGCGATCGCGGCCTGCGGCGTATTTTCCGTGTGGGCCAAAATTTCAAACCCTTCAGGCAGTTGAGTCACCGAATCGCCGTGGCTCATCCACATCGTTGATGCATTTTCAACGTTAGCGAGCAAGCCTGCTGGCTCGTCAATCAGCAGCGCCGCCTTGCCATACTCACCGCGCTCGGCCTGTTCTACCTGTCCGCCGAGCTGCTGTACCATGAGCTGCATTCCGTAGCACACGCCCAGCACCGGAATGCCTAAGTTCCAAATGTCGGGATCGCAAACGGGCGCACCTTTGGCATATACCGACTTAGGCCCACCCGACAGGATAATTCCCTGGGGATTGAGCTGACGCAGCTGCTCTGCTGTGGTGCGATAGGAGAGCACTTCTGAGTAAACTTCTGTTTCGCGGATGCGGCGAGCAATCAACTCAGAATATTGAGAGCCAAAATCTAGAATAGCGAGCATTTGACGGTCGATGGCAGCAGCAGTGATCGCCGCTGCTGACGTAGCGGTTGACGTAGTGGTTTGAGTGGAGGCGGTTGGGTTGGGTGAAGTTTGGGTTGGAGAAGCCACAATCAATCCTTTGGGTTTGAGTTTGCAAGCATATATATGGTTACGCTGACCGAGCCAGTGACATCTTAAAAAGTGTTTAAATGAACAAATCTTAGCTGATTTTTTATGAGAAAGAACTGGACAGGATTGTTTTGAGGCTTGTATGGGGTTTATAGGGCGCTAATGAGATGGAATACTCTAGTTTTCCTGGCCTAATTGCTCTACATATCGATAAATTATGCTTGAGGCTAGCTGACTTTTTGTTAGATTGTTTTTAAATACAGTAGCAAACCTGCGGCAGCATTTTTTTCCCCAATTTGCTCTTTACAATAATTTGGCGCTGCCGGTCGAACAATAGGCTGCCGACCTGAACGGGCGGGCCACCATGGGTTTTGATATAGGCGTGCGATCGCGCATCAATCCGCTCAGCCATGATTTCATACACCTGCGCTGTCCAACGGCTGTGAGTTTCATGATCCAACTTTCTCAAGATTCCTAACGCTGCTTCTACGGTAGAACTCGCTAAAATTTGCTGGGCAACGTTAGTTTCTAGCCCCGCTTCTATGCAGCAGGCTGCCATAATTTCCTGGCGAGCGTCGGCAACGTGATGATGCGTATGAAAAATTCCGCCCGCTAGCTTAACCAGCTTGCCGTGATAGCCAAACAGCAAAATTGAGCGAACGCCCAGCAGCCCAGATTCCACCAGCAATGGCCCAATCCAGTTAGCCGTTTTTAATCGTCTATCGGGCTCAATTCCCTGCTTGAGCGCCAAATCTAGCCCATTTTCTCCTAGACAAAACACCAGATTGTCGTAGTGCTGGGCCTTTTGCCGTAGCGTTTGCCGATACGCTTCTAGCTGATCGGGCGCACTTAAAGGCTGGGCAATGCCGCCTGTGCCCAGCAAGGAAAGGCCGTCAACCACGCCAAAAGCAGCGTTAGAGGTGCGCAGAGCAAGCTGCCGTCCTTTTGGCAAAATAACGGTGACTTTTATTTTTTGCTCAGGCTCTAGCTGGCGAGCTAGGTTCACTTGCAGTAGCTGACGCGCGTAGGCGTAGATTGCTGCGCCTTCTAAATGACGCCCAATTCCCTCGCCACCTTCAATCAAAATTTTCTCTGACTGGCCAGCATCAGCCCAGCTCACTATCGACCAGATAGGCGTGTGGCGCGTGAGATCTAGGTTGTCGCCGGGATCGCTGCGAGTAATGGCAAGGGCAGAATTTTCGGCTAATAGCGCAGACTGTTCGATAGGAACATCAGCGGTTTCAGCGGGGTTAATTAAATCTAGCGTGATGGTTTTGAGCGGAGCTGAGTGAGGGCGGTTGTTGAGGTGATGGAGGGCGGCGATCGCACCTGCACAGGCAAACACAGGCAGCGTATAGCCACTTTTTATACTTTTTGATGTCATTTATCCGCTGAATAGTGGAGTATGGAGGCAAGGCGTTTAATGGCATTTTCATTCATGAACACCTCAGCTTCGCTCAACTCTGTGACGAGTCCTAACGTTCCTAATCGCATTGACTACCTGCGCATTAGCTTAATTGATCGCTGCAATTTTAACTGTGTGTACTGTATGCCAGAAGGCGCTGATCTTCAGTATGCGCTGCGCGAGCACTGGCTGACCCACGATGAAATTTTACGGCTGTTGAAGGAGGTATTTATTCCGCTAGGCTTTACGCGGTTTCGGCTGACGGGGGGTGAGCCTTTGCTACGGCCTGGAATTGTGGAACTGGTGGAGGCGATCGCCCATCTCCCCCAAACCCAAGATCTGGCCATCACCACCAACGGTTTTTTACTCGAAAAGCTAGCTCAGCCTCTCTACGGTGCCGGACTGCGCCGCATCAATATCAGCCTCGATTCATTGAACTCAGAGACCTTTCAGAAAATTATTGGTGGCAAAGGAAGATCCCGCTGGCAAGAAGTTTGGCAGGGCATTCAAGCCGCTCATCAAATCGGATTTTCGCCGCTTAAGCTCAATGTCGTCGTTATTCCTGGCATCAACGATCATGAGGTTTTAGACCTTGCCGCCCTCACGCTCGACCAAGACTGGCACGTCCGGTTTATCGAGTTCATGCCCATCGGCAACGATACCCTATTTGGCAGTAAAGGCTGGGTCGATAGCGAATCAATTCGAGCGCAAATTGCTCAGCGCTGGGGGCTCGCAGCAGGCGCTGTACGCGGAAATGGCCCAGCGGACGTATTTCAAATTCCCGGAGCAAAAGGAACGCTAGGCTTTATCAGCCAAATGTCAGAATGCTTTTGCGACAGATGCAACCGAATGCGCCTCTCCGCCGACGGAATGCTTCGCCCCTGCCTGCTCAACGAAAGTGGTCAAATCGACTTACGCAGCAGCTTGCGATCCGGCATCCCACTAGAAAAATTACGCGAGCAGGTCGCCGTCTTAGTCAGCGAAAAACCCGAAATCAACTTCAAAATGCGCGAATCGGGCGTCACCGGAGCCTACAGCCGTACCATGTCGCAAATCGGCGGATAGACATATGTTACAAAGTAGATAGTCTAGCTAGCGAGCTGCTATCAGCACATCTTCCACAGGCTTGGGGACGCTAATTGGGTAGAACCGACTTGCGGAGAAAGCATAGTCCTCACCGCTTTCATCAATAATCCGAATTAGCCCCATCTCTATGGCTTCTTTATCGTCGATGACGCGATATATCTTGCCAACTTCTAACGAAGCAGCGTAGCCTTCATTGTTCAGGCAGACCGCGAACTGATTAAGTGGAGCTTGCTCTATTTTCATAGTCAGTTTAGAAACGGTAGCTTGAGTTTGAATTCTTTCTTGCCGATTCCATGAGCTTCATACCAATGAATCTCTGCTATCCGTATCATACCGTTCGGCAACTGAACTTGAGCAACGCCCTTTAGCTTTCTCCACTTGCCTTGACCATACTGCTTTCGTAAGCGCACGCGATCGCGGATTCCTGTCCCGGTAGCGATAATCTCAATGTCTGTAATGTCGCCAACAATCTCAAAATCCACAAGGAGGAAACCCTAAGAACTGCTGATCTCGTCCACCAGTTGTTTCTTTGACGTCAACCAATCTTTAACGTCGGCGACATAGCTAGTCCATTCTTGAGTAGAACTAATGGCGTCAACTATTTTGGATAGTCCGACATCTCTCGTCCAATTAAGTCTGACTATAACGTCGTTCACATACTGGTGATCGTCATCGACAGCTACAATTTGTTTTGCTACTTCAATAATCTCATCGTGCTCGTAATCATCACTATTTTCTAGACCGACAATAATGCTGTGAATATATTTCTCAGGTTTGACATTCTCTGGAAGATTCAGACATTTTATTTTTTCAAGGCTAGACTCTCGCAGTGACTTCGCCTTCTCATCGTTACCAGTTAAAACTTTTTTTAGTTGCGCCTTCTGCTTTTCCTTAGTTCTATAGAACCCATTTGAGATCTATTATAATGATAAACAGTCGAATTCAAAGCCTCTAGCCCAATGACTA
>JBARVS010000330.1:0-7714 GCA_049646385.1 Phormidesmis sp.
CAGCAAGGCATTCTAGTGAAAAGAACCGAAGACACCTATTCTTTCTCTCATCTCACATTTCAAGAATATTTAACTGCCCAATATTTGATAGATAACAATAAGTGGAAATCGCTCATACGGCAGCATCTTACCAATGAGCACTGGCGAGAGATTTTGTTGCTAATACCGGGACTCATAACGGGTAGAGCCGGAGCAGATAGATTTCTACTCTCGATAGAAAAAAAGTCTCAGTCGTATTTAAAGAGTAAAGGACTGCGGGAGCTAATTGTCTGGTTAGAATCCCACACGAAAATCGACGGAAAATCGGAGACAATTAAGAGAAAAGCAACTGTCATATTGATTGTCTTCGAGCTTCTCACTATGTTCTACTTTCAAGTAAGTACCGCTCAATCTATTAAGGATATTCAGCTCCTAGAGAATATTGACGAAATTAGGCTAGCTGAGGACAAATCCTCTGAAGTCAGTAGGGGCTTCGGGCAGATGTGTGGCATTGTTGGGAGACTCACTACAGCGCTTGACGAGGGCATTTCTAAGAAAATTGTTCGCAGCTTTGAGGAGTCATTTTCGAGTGATGGAGCCTTTACACTCAAACTCAGTATTAATCGTGCTCATGTGTATTCCCGCTTAGAGGTTATTGAGAATATTGACTTCGATAATCTAATACGAACGCTTGAGTTGTTACAAGCGGAAGCCGTAGACAACAACACGAATATCTTTCAGGACAAAAAGTTTTTGGCTAATTGGTACAGTGCTTGGTTCCATGAATTCAAGATGGAAGCTGAGACGGCGCGCATTTTTATGGAAGCTTATGAAGATATAGTCTTATACCTCTATATCTGCGAATTGATGATTCGCTGCAAAGAGGGTGCAGTGCGGGTATCACCTAATGTATGGGCAGGCATCGAATCGCGCATTCTCACCGTGCCAGCCGCCAGCGAAGCCACAGAAAATTGAGTCAGGCTCTCAGCGGGCTACCCGATTTAAGATTTTAGTCACTCTAAAGAAGGATTTTGTAGCTGTCTGAGTTCAGAGCTTGCAGGGTTTCGTAAAATCAGGGATAAGAAGCAGGCTTTCAGGATTTTAATAGTCTTTTGTTTGCTTCCGTTTTTACCGGAGTAACTTTAAGACTATGAACTTTGATCCTCAGCAAGAAAAAAGCCTCGAAGCTTTTGTGATGGCCCTTAGCCAGCAAGACGATTCTCTGCCTGCGGGCCTGCAAGCTCAGCTTCAGGCAATTGGTCAAAATCTGGAGAGCCGAGCCATAGAGCTTCCGACGATCGCAGCTAGCCTGCCTAACCTAAACAAAGCCTACCAAGCGGCGTTATCTAATCCGCAATCGGCGCAGGAAAAACCAGGGGCCAGACTTGTTTCGTCTACTAATAAAGACCGCAGCAATGGGATTGGCGATCGCGCCGCCAAAATCCTCACCGATCCAGACCCTGTGCAGGCAGCTCAGCGAAACCTATCTCGCTCAGTCGGTCAGATCGCCTCAAATCCCCTGAAGCGCTTCTTTGGCAGAGGCTAGGCAGTTAGGAACAGAGAACTGCGGCTCCTCTGCGGCTCCCTTCAGGTGCCTACTCATAGCTGCCTAAAGGGGGGCGTCGGCTTTCATGGGCTTGTAGTACGCTGATAGACTGCAATCTCTATTTAGCTAACCTATATGTCTGTTCGCGTTCGCATTGCGCCTAGCCCCACCGGAAATTTGCACATTGGCACGGCTCGTACTGCCGTCTTTAACTGGCTGTTTGCCCGCAATCAGGGCGGTCAGTTTTTGTTGCGCATTGAAGACACTGACCTGGAGCGCTCTAAGGACGAGTACACGCAAGACATTATGGCAGGGCTCAAGTGGCTGGGCTTAGAGTGGGATGAAGGCCCTTTTTATCAGTCGCAGCGGATGGCGCTGTATCGCAAAAAGATTCAGGAATTACTGGATAAAGGCTTAGCTTACCGGGCCTACGAAACGCCCGAAGAGCTGAACGCCATGCGGGAAGCGCAGCAAAACCGCAAAGAAGCACCTCGTTACAACAATCAGCACCGTAAGCTCACGCCCGAGCAAATTGAGGCGTTTGAAGCTGAAGGGCGGCAAGCGGTAATTCGCTTCAAAATTGAGGACGGGCGCGAGGTGAAGTGGAATGACCTCGTGCGCGGGCCAGTGAGCTGGAAGGGGCGCGACTTGGGCGGTGATATGGTCGTTTCTAGAGCCTCGTCTAAAGGCGATGTGGGTCAGCCGCTGTATAACTTTGTGGTGGTGGTAGATGATGCGGATATGGCGATTACGCATGTGATTCGCGGGGAAGATCATGTGGGCAATACGCCCAAGCAGATACTGCTGTATGAGGCACTGGGAATGGAGGTGCCAATTTTTGCCCATACGCCACTGATTTTGAACGAGTCGGGGGCAAAGCTGTCTAAGCGCGACGGGGTGACCTCAATTGGCGACTTTCAGGCGATGGGCTTTACGGCTGAGGCGCTGGCAAACTATATGACGCTGCTGGGCTGGTCTGCGCCGGATACGCAGGAGCTGTTTACGCTAGATGAAGCGGCCAAGCTGTTTAGCTTTGAGCGGGTGAATAAGGCCGGCGCTAAGTTTGACTGGGATAAGCTCGACTGGATTAATTCTCAGTATTTGCATGAAAAATCGGCTGAGGAGCTGTTCCCCAGCTTGGTGTCGTACTGGAAAGAGGCGGGCTATGAGTTTGATAAGGCGGCTGATAAAGACTGGCTGATGCCTTTAGTAGCGATGATTACGCCGAGCCTGACGCGCCTAAAAGACTGTGTGGAGCAGGGTCGGTTTTTCTTTACGCCTGTGATGGACTTTAGCTCGGCGGCGACTGAGCAGCTAGGCAAAGAAGGGGTGCCTGAAGCGATGCAGGCGGTGCTTGATGCGCTAAAGGATACGCAGATTAATGAGGTGGCGGATGCTAAGGGGTTGATCAATCAGGTGACAAAGGATTTGGGCGTGAAGAAGGGGTTGATGATGCGATCGCTTAGAGCCGCCCTAATGGGTGATATGCAAGGCCCTGACCTCGTAGAGTCATGGGTGATTCTGCACCGCCGAGGCTTTGATAAAGGACGTTTGGCGGCGGCAGTTGCCAGCGTTGCTTAGAATTCTCTTTGCCCGATGGTGAGAATTTACGTTAAATTTAGTAAAGACAAGTCTCATAAAACCTGTAATCCGTTAAAGGGTTGCTATTTGTGAGCACCGCTGTGCATATAAAAATGTTTGCGGCTCATCTATTTTTCAAACAGAGGCCACCGATTTCATGAAAAACTTTTCTTGGAGAACTGCCCTACTGTGGACGCTGCCTATCCTAGTGGTTGGATTTTTCCTTTGGCAGGGTTCCGTCGGTAGTGCAAATCCCGCTGACTCAGGCCGTAACACTGCTAGCACTAGCATGACCTACGGACGCTTTTTAGACTATTTAGACGCCGGACGGGTCACATCTGTAGACTTTTACGAGAATGGCCGTACTGCCATTGTTGAGGCCGTTGATCCTCAAATTGACAATCGGGTACAGCGCTGGCGGGTTGACCTGCCGGGTAATGCCCCTGAGCTAGTAGAGCGCCTGCGTAAGTCGGACATTAGCTTAGACTCTCATCAGCCCCGCAATGACGGCGCAATCGTTGGCATTTTAGGCAACCTGCTCTTTCCTATTTTGCTCATTGGTGGCCTGTTCTTTTTATTCCGGCGCTCCAACGGCGGCGCTGGTGGCCCTGGCCAAGCGATGAACTTTGGTAAGTCTAAAGCTCGCTTTATGATGGAAGCCGATACGGGCGTCATGTTCGACGATGTAGCGGGCATTGAAGAAGCCAAAGAAGAGCTGCAAGAGGTTGTGACCTTTTTGAAGAAGCCTGAGCGATTCACCGCGATTGGCGCTCGCATTCCTAAAGGTGTGCTGCTGGTTGGCCCACCGGGAACGGGTAAGACACTTTTGGCTAAGGCGATCGCAGGAGAAGCCGGTACGCCCTTCTTCAGCATCTCGGGTTCTGAGTTCGTCGAAATGTTCGTTGGTGTGGGCGCTTCTCGCGTTCGCGACCTGTTCAAAAAAGCCAAGGAAAGCGCCCCTTGCATCATCTTTATTGATGAGATTGACGCCGTGGGTCGCTCTCGGGGTGCGGGCATTGGCGGCGGTAACGACGAGCGTGAGCAAACGCTTAACCAGCTGCTGACTGAAATGGACGGCTTTGAAGGTAATACGGGCATTATCGTGATTGCGGCCACGAACCGCGCTGACGTGCTGGACTCGGCGCTACTGCGTCCCGGTCGCTTTGACCGTCAGGTATCGGTCGATCCGCCCGACATTAAAGGCCGTCGCGAAGTGCTAGAGGTACATGCGCGCGATAAGAAGGTAGCTGACGATATTTCTTTGGAGGCGATCGCCCGTCGCACTCCCGGCTTCACTGGCGCTGATTTGGCCAACCTCCTCAACGAGGCCGCCATTCTCACCGCTCGCCGCCGCAAAGAAGCCATCACCATGCTAGAAATTGACGACGCGATTGATCGCGTGGTAGCTGGCATGGAAGGCACACCGCTCACCGACGGTAAGAGCAAGCGCCTGATTGCCTACCACGAAGTTGGCCACGCCATTATTGCAACCTTAATCAAGGCGCACGATCCGCTGCAAAAGGTCACACTAATCCCTCGCGGACAGGCTCAAGGTCTCACCTGGTTTACCCCGAGTGAAGATCAAATGCTGATTTCCCGCGCTCAGCTCAAGGCCCGTATTTCGGGCGCACTCGGTGGCCGTGCGGCTGAGGACATGATCTTTGGCGACTCTGAGATTACCACAGGCGCAGGTAACGATTTGCAGCAGGTCACTAACATGGCTCGCCAGATGGTAACCAAGTTCGGCATGTCTGAAGATTTGGGTCAGCTAGCGCTAGAGAGCGAGCAAGGCGAAGTCTTTTTGGGCGGTAACTGGGGCGGTCGCTCTGAATACTCTGAGGAAATCGCCTCCCGGATTGACGCAGCCGTGCGTGAGATCGTTCAAAAGTGCTACGAAGACGCCTGCAAAATCATCCGCGACAATCGCGACGTGATTGACCGAGTAGTCGATCTGCTGATTGAAAAAGAGTCTATTGACGGCGACGAGTTTCGTAGAATTGTCGGTGAGTACACGACAGTGCCTGACAAAGAGCGCTTTGTACCCCAGCTCTAAGATGTTCTTTGCGATTTGGTGTTCTTTGCAGTTTGTTGAGTGATACCCTTACTCATTCATTGCTTGAGCTAAAGAAAGAATCATTCAATATCTTGAACAGATTCTAGAAATAAGGGTTTGCCTTTTACCGGGCGAACCCTTTTTTGTGCTGTCAAATAATAGTCCATTTTCTATTGTTTCTCTTCGAGAACTCGGTTGAAAATCAATTTAGGGGAAGCGCTAAGGTAAAATTGTAAGATCTGCGAGGACTGATACCGTGAAAATCCATTACTTACAGCACGTTCCTTTTGAAGGACTTGCCAGCATTGAACCATGGGCCATCAAGCGAAATCATTTGTTGTCAGCTACCAAATTCTTCAATAACGAGCCTCTGCCTTTAGTTGAGGACATTGATTGGCTGATTGTGATGGGCGGGCCAATGAACATCTATGAAGATGAAAAATATCCCTGGCTGACTGAGGAAAAACGGTTTATCGAGCGGGCAATAGAGCAAGATAAAACAGTTGTTGGCATTTGTCTTGGGTCGCAGTTAATTGCAGATGTTTTGGGTGCAAAAGTTTACCAAGGCCAGTACAAAGAAATTGGCTGGTTTCCTATACAAATGACCGACGTGGCCAAAAAATCTAGCGTCTTTAGCTCATTACCTCAGAATCTTACCGTCTTCCATTGGCATGGTGATACGTTTAATCTCCCAAAAGGCGCAACTCATCTGGCATACAGCGAGGGCTGCCAAAATCAAGCGTTTTCCTACAACCAGAAGGTGTTAGGTTTACAGTTTCATCTTGAGTCAACTAAGGACAGTGTGCAGCAAATCATTAAGAACTGTACAAATGAGCTAGCTGAAGGTAAATATATTCAGAAGCCAGAGGAGATGTTGCCAAAGGACGATGATTTCAGCACAATCAACAATGTAATGAGTAGAATCCTAAGTAATCTATCGGGCAGAAGCGCAGACTAAATAATTCGCTGCACCGACACATAGTCGGTTAGTCTCTTTGCTAGGAATCTAACGACTGGTAAGACGATCATCTAAGTAAAGTCAAGCAAGCGTTATGCGCTTTCTAAAGGCACTTGAAAGTCAATATTTTGAGTTTGTTCGTAACGTGCGCCGCTGCGAGTCGTCTGTTGAATGTTAATGCTGTAACTAGCTTCATAGCCCGGTTTTAACCAAGATCCAAATGAGCGACCCAGGTTAAACATGTAAACATCACCCGCAATAGCTAGGCTGGTATTGAGTGATTTGGAAGAATTAGGCGATATGTCAAATACGATGCTGTTGCGACGACGGTAGTCGGGTGTGGCCAGTCCGCTGGCAGATTGCTTCGTTAACAGCGTTACTTCAATTTTGGTATTGCGCAGCAGCTCGCGAGTATTTCCTTTATCAACCAGCACTAGCTGACTTTCGCCCGCCGTAGAGGTGACGCCTTCGATTTGAAAAGACTTTACTCGTGAGGGTGAAAATCCGCCTGTTATGTTCGCCACTTCTACTTCGTTTTGAGTTGAGGTGGTGTAGTCGAGCGTACCTGGAATATCAACGGCTAATACAGCTCGATCTGACTGCACTTCAACCGCCGCACCCACCTCTGCTGTCGCCACGCCTAAGCTCTCTGGCGTAGCAGCAGCAGTCCATTCTAAGCGAAATTTAGGTCGCTCTGTAGACTGCAAATAGGTGTAGCTGCTCGGAACGTTCGATGCGGGATTGAGCTGACCTCTGAGATCTTGCCGCTCTACCCAAATATTTTTAGCCAGCTCTAAGGTTTGCCCTAGCAATGCCTTTAGCTCACCTTTGCGCTGCGGTGTTTCTTGAGGGATGTCAGCGCGGGGAATTAAATGAAATGCGCCATAGCGACCGTCTGTACCTTTTTGGCCGTCGATGCCCTGCGTGCCGCGATCGCCCTCTTTACAGTGAAACTGTTTGGTTTGTGAGATGCCCTTGTACACCAGGCGGTATCTCACATTAGCCTGGTTAACGGTCGTTGGTAAGACGGGCGTATTAACGCTTTCATCGGTGGCTTGCACGCCTGTACAGGCGACGACTTCCCTGCTGTATAGCGTCCATTCCTCGGGCTCTATATCCATGCGGCTGGCCCAAATTTCCCATTCGCAAAAGTTGACTACCCACTGAGGCTCGACGCATTCGCAGCCATCATCTCCAGCGGCTCCTTGCCCTGGCTGACCGCCCTGACCGCCCGCCGCGTTAATCACAAGCTGCTTTAGCGCAGCAGGGTCTGTGTAATAAATCGAGGTATTTCTACCATCGCTGCCGTTACCGCCGTTACCGCCGTTGCCACCGCTGCCGCCACTGGCCCCCTGAAGTGAATAGGCCGGACGCGAGGGCAACTGGCAGTATCGGGCAGGTTCTCCGGGCGTTCCGTTTTCGCCATTTTCACCCGCCGTACCTGAGAGGTCGTAGCTTGTATTTGAAACTAGCGGTTCGCCAACTCTAATAATGGCGTCTTCTCGATTCGCCTGAGACCTGCCGTTTCTACCACTGCTGCCCGAGCGCCCTGGCTCACCAAAAACCCTTTTCTCAGTATTGTTCCACTGGTTGGTGT
>JBARVS010000331.1:0-4018 GCA_049646385.1 Phormidesmis sp.
CAAAACACTAGAGCCAAATCCTGGATACTTCATCCAAGACTTCTTTAAAGCAGCAGCCCCTGTGGGTTAGCTGCTTTTTTAGTTTTGTGGCTTGCCTTTTAACGCAAGTCGATGAGACGGCTCTACAATGACCTTCTCAATGGCTCTAGTTATATCTCTAATTGACAATTAATGTCAAGATGTATTTAAGCTCACAGCGCATTAGGCTATTTGCTTTGATTTTATATAGGCGTCGGTTTTGCGACTGTCTGGCCTGTTTTCTGCCAGCTTTTCTACATTTTGTGTATGGTCAGACAGCCAAACTG
The DNA here is from genome assembly GCA_049646385.1 of Phormidesmis sp. Lineage (GTDB taxonomy): Bacteria > Cyanobacteriota > Cyanobacteriia > Phormidesmidales > Phormidesmidaceae > Phormidesmis. The sequence continues at coordinate 306 of JBARVS010000331.1, forward strand.
AGTTTTTAGCTTGAAACTTCATGTGTGCTGACGTAATAGCTGAAGCATTATCATAGAATTATTCTCAATAAAGTTTTACAAATGGCATCGAACAGACAATATCTGATATGAGTGAAACTCGCTTTTGCCTAGTAGGGCGCTTCATCGCTTTTTTACCTGGAGAAAAATCGCCTTATCAAAGGCTTTCTCTAGAGGCTGTATCGTCTAAAGATTCGCTCAATCAATCCTCTCCAGCTGATGTAGTCATTCACAACATAGTATTGGGCAAGGCTCTACGGCAAATGATGTATCGATACCTAGCGCCTGAGGATTGGGTGAGAGTTGTGGGCCAGCAGGTGATGAGCAAGCGCAGCGGCCAAATGGAGTGGAAGGCATCAGAAATTTCTAAGCTATCTCCTGAGCAGGTAAATGCTCAGATGACCGCTCAGCAAGCAGCCCTCATAAATCGACCGCAGATTAGTCCAGCTAGTTCATCTTTGAGAGCTCGGCCTATTCGGGTACTGATCTGTCAAAAGTCAGACTGTCGCCAGCGGGGTAGTGAATTAGTGCATCAGGCGATCGCCGACGCAATTCTCCAACACAAAGGCTCCACCAACGCCGAAGCAGACAGCCCAGCAAAAATAAAAATTCAAGCAACTGGCTGCATGAAACGCTGTAAGGCGGGGCCAAATATGGTGATGCTACCAGGGGGAAGCCACAGCTATGTGACACCAGACAAGGCGCGACTAATTATTCAAACCGTTTTGTCAACGGATCCTACTGGATTCGAACCAGTGACCGACCGCTTAGAAGGCGGTTGCTCTATCCAACTGAGCTAAGGATCCAAAGGAGCTAGCATAGCTTAACCCGCTAGAAAATGATATTACATGTTTAGGCCGTTTTCAGGCGAATTTGGCATTCTCTCCTTACCTGTACTCATACTTAATCAAGTTGATAATCGATTTGGGTATGCTAGCTTCACATTCCTGAGCCCAGCTGTTAGCTCATTTGAGGGCGCTATTGGCAAGCTTGGTTACGTTTGAGTTATCACTGCCGCCATGTTCCTATTAACGCCCGAAGATGTCGAGATTACTAGCGTTCAACATCCTAAGAGAAATAAAGAAGTTCCGATTCTGTCCTACGACGACAAAACGTTTCGGCTGCTGCGCGTGTTTAGTGCTGAACAGTATGCCGAGGCCCATACGTCTTGGCGGGAGCTAACTGAGCAGGAAGGCAAGCTGTGTGTGCTGCTTGAAGAACCTTTTCGCTACAGCATATGGCGGCAGGTGCGGATAGATTTGGGCCTGCTGCGACCGACCGCGCCTGTTGCCTATGCCAAAGCATGTGTAGTGATGATTCAGTCGCTATATGGCGATGCCGAACAGCTACTAGGCAGCAAGCAGGCTAAAAGCTTTGGCGGGGCGGTAGAGGCGAATATGACTAAGCAAATGGCGGCAGCGGGCGGACTAGGTGGAGTCTTGCGGCTAGATCCGCTAGCGGATGTGATGCCGCAATGGGAAGAAGATGACCTCAGCGCGTTGCTGCTAGAGCTGCATCGGCTGGGTACTAAGTTTTTTGGGCGCTCTAAGTTTATGGGGCGTACGCTGGCGGCACTTGATGATTTGGCTCCGAATGACAAAGCCGTGTTTTTAAACTGGCTGAAAATCTCTCTGCTAGGAAAATTGTGGCTGCCTTCGTAATCCAACTATTGGAACCAACTATTCAGGTGTTAAACAACATGGAGGATAAGGATGTGGCTAGTCGGCAGGCAATAGGGGATAAAGCGACAGCGGCGTTGGGGTTAGCGCAGGCGGGGCGGGGGGCGATCGCGCTCTGTTTTGGCTGGGCACTCCTTTCTGTGCTGCTATTTATTGGTTTTGGCCTGCTGCCAGTTGGCCCTCGTGCCGACTGGTTTCCAATCGTGGTGAGCCTGTTAAAAATTGGCGCGTTTTTAATGGCAGCGGCGCTGTGCTGGCGCAATACGCGCTTGGCTGCGATCTTAAGCGGGCAGAGGGTGTGGCAGGCGATCGCAGCGGGCCTGATCTTCTACGCACTAGGTGACATTACCGTCATACTGTGGCGCAGCGTTTGGGGTATGACCTCAGTGGTGTCGCTGGGCGATGTGTTTTACGGCGCGAGCTACCTACTGCTGGCAATTGGCCTGCTGAGTGCAGTGATGCCCCGGCAGATTATTTTGAGCTGGAAGCAAAGCTTGGGCATTGCGATCGCTGGCACTGTGGGAATTGTGCTGGCCTGCTGGCTGAACTTTTATGCGCTAGCAGCAGAGATCCCAACCGCCGAGGCCGTGAGCGTGGAGGCAAAAGGTGCGGTGATAGGAGCGATCGCCACTACCAGCTCCACAGTGCCCGCCATCCTCCAGCTCATAGACCAGCGGTTAAGCGTCCTGAGTGAAGGGCTCGTGCTGCTGTACGTTACGGGCGACTGCCTCATTATTGTGCTAGCTGCTGCCCTGCTGATTGCCTTTTGGGGTGGAACCTATTCTCAGGCGTGGAAGCTCATTGCTTTAGCAGGGCTGTGTCTCTATGTCGCCGATATGTTTTTAATTTATCAGGTCGGCCAAGGCAGCTACAGGCAGGGTGCACCCTGGGAAATACTTTGGATTTTATCAGCGCTGTTTTTTGGGCTGGGCGCTAGCGTAGAACATGGCGTTTCGACCAAGATGCAGAAAACGCGATCGCGCAGCGGCTCCCAAGGAGAATCGCGCCGCCAATGGACATAAAGCAGGCAACCTCAAAGTGGGTCTGAATTCATCACTGCTATCTGCAAAAAACTGCCATACTTAAGAGATGCAATCGTGAAGGATACCGACAGCATGGCCCTGCGAAAACTGTCTGACTCTGATAAAAGTGACATCATTGAGCTGTACAAGCAGCCCAACCAAACGACCTCAACTCTCGCTGAGCAATATGGTGTTAGCAACAGTACAGTCAGCCGGATTTTAAAGACAACGCTGCCGCCAGAAGAATACAGCGCGCTGATTTCTCAAAAGCGAATGGCTGGCTCCGATAAAACCGAAGCCGTACAAAAATCAGTCTCGCAAAAGTCGCCCAGCCAAAAGAAACAGTCGCAAGCTGCTGCCGACAAAGATACGCCATTGCGCAAACAAGCCGCTGCGCCAGATGCGCCTGCAACTGAACTAATTGCGCTAAAAAGCACGACAGACAAAAGTGCAGAAGACAAAAGCGCAGCAGACCAGCCCAACGTGGATCGACCTAAAAAGATAGGCGCACCTAAGCTTAAAACTGCCGCCGAGAAAGACGAACAGCTTGCTCTCCTCACAAGCGACACAGACGAAGAAATCTCCCCAGACGATGACGACGATGACGACGATGACGATCTTTTAGGATTGGATGAAACCTTGGGAGACGACTTTGGCGATGACGATGACGAAGAAGAGGAGGATGACGATGATGACGATGATGACGTTACTTTGCATCAGCCTAAGCGCTCATCGGCGGTAGTCGTAGAGATTATGCCTTTAGCAGAAGCCGTGCTGCCTAAGCCCTGCTACTTAGTCATTGATATGCGCTCGGAGCTAATCACCCGCCCATTGAGCGACTTTGCCGACCTGGGCCAAGTTCCTAGCGATGAGGAAAAGTCAAAGACCCTGCCAGTATTTGACAATCATCGGGTGGCCCGACGGTTTTCGCGCAATAAGCAACGGGTGATTAAAGTGCCCGATGGTAGCTTAATTACTCGAACCAGCCCTTACT
>JBARVS010000332.1:0-2264 GCA_049646385.1 Phormidesmis sp.
CGCGAGATTCGGCCCAATACCCAAAAGGCTTATATCCGTCAGCTACGAGGCTTTCAAGTTTGGTGCGAATTCAAGCATTGGGGCGGGATTGACGATATAGACATTCGGAACTACAAAGCGCATCTGAAAAGCCAACCGACCAAATCAGGCAAGATTGGCCTTTCCCCGGCCAGCATTAACCAAGCGCTGGCTACACTCCACAGCTTCTTCAAGTGGCTGATTACTAAGCGCTACATTACCTACAACCCAACGTTGAACGTCGAGAAAGTGCCTGACGCACCGATTGAGACGAAGGATATGGAGGTTTCTGCGGTACGCCAGCTCGCAGAGGGGCTTGACTATCGGGGTCAGCGAGAGTCCCTTAGCGTCAGGGACACGGCTATCTTTGAGCTGCTGAAGCATGGACTTAGAGCCACGGAAGTCAGCAAGCTGGATGTTGGCAATTACAACGGTCAGGCGATTCAGGTAAGCGGAGCAAAGTGGCGTAGTGATGGGGTGGTGCCGCTATCGCCGAAGGCTTGCCAAGCGGTAGATATTTACCTGGACTGGTGCGTGGAGAAAGGCTTTGACATTGGTTCGGGTGAGCCGCTTTTTAGAAGCCTGTCAAGGAATGGCTATGGCAAGCGGCTGGGGTACTGGGGTATCTACGAGATGGTTAAAGATTTAGGGAAGATCGCTGAGTCTAGTGAGAACGTACATCCGCATCGGCTGCGCCATACGTTTGGCACCCAGCTCGTGATGGGAGATGTCCAGCCGGACTATGCCCGTAAGCTGATGCGCATCAAGTCGCCGATTACCTTTGATCGCTATACAAAAAGAGCTGTCGAGAAAAAAGCAGAAGACGCTTTCAATGAGTTGATTAAGCGCTCTGAGTCCGGCGACGGTCTGTTCTAGACAAGGTTTTCCCTACAGCGAGCGGGCGCTCGACATAGGGTTGGAGAGATTTTAAGAAGATGTACCGTAAAGAATGAGTAGTCGGGGGGTCGTAAAATGGCTGACAACCTCAAAGAATAGCAGTGGTGGGGCAACGAAGGGGAGCCACCTGAACACTTAAAGACTAAGCGCCAACTGGCAGAGATGGGCTTGAAACCCGTTTTGCCGGTTGGTGTGATTCATACTAATAAGTATGACTGCCTTCTGTACGACAGCACCAGCGATAAAAGCGTACGCACGAAGCGCAAGGCTACGCCAGCACAACTAGCAGCGTTGGAGAAAGGCAGAAAGAAGCAGGCGTTTTGGGCTGACTGGAGGCAGTGGAATGAGTACGAAGGGTTTATCCTTGCTGATATTGCGGCGGCGACTGAAAAGGCACGGCGGATAGTCAACAGTCAGGATGATTACGTTGTTCTAGACACTGAGACAACAGGGCTAGGCTGTCGCGATCAGGTGATTGAGATCGCGGTTATCGACCTGTCAGGTAAAACCTTAATAGACAGTCTTATAAAGCCGTCTGAGCCATTCGAGATTGCACCAGACGCTGCAAGGGTACATAAGATAGAGCCTTCCATGCTTGAAGCAGCACCGACCTTAACTGACCTAAGAAGTCAGATAGGAAAGCTGGTCAGAAACAAAACAATTCTTGCTTACAATGCAGTCTTTGACCGCAGCATGATCAGGCAATCATTGAAGCTACAGCCATCTGATCAGGCATTTGAGCGTACGTCCTGGCTTTGCTTGATGGAGATGTACGCTGAGTTTTGCGGTGAATGGAGTGACTACTACAAGTCTTACAGATGGCAGCCGCTTTATGGCGGCAATCATAGAGCGTTGGGGGATGCGATCGCAGCGTTAGACCGATTAGGCGATATGGCTGAAGCACCGATGGTTCATTATCCAGATTGGTTGGTAGAGAAGGCTCAATCGGTTGGCGTGAAGTTAGAAGGCACCGAAGGGGTTTGTGAATTTAAAGCCTAGCCGAAGGCATTCATCGTCGATGCACTCAAGCAAGATAGAAAGTAGGGTTGCAAAATCACTTTATAATTCTAGCTATACAATTAATAAAAACAGCTAGAACTAAAAATCACCTACTGAGCAGAATCTATAGCCAACAGCTAGTAGTGCAGTTTTCAACCATTTATCTCTGGTGCGGGCACCTCTTCAATGGTGGTTTCTCTCTGGTGTAAGTTCGATAGTTCGACTTCCAATCGAGATAAGAGATCGTCAAAGGGTTCAGAGGCGAGTTCGTTTGCTTTACCTATAGCTTCAGATGCAATCCTCAGTTGAGTACGAATCTGCTTGAGCCGGTTCCGTCGTTCTATCCCTAA
>JBARVS010000333.1:0-31793 GCA_049646385.1 Phormidesmis sp.
ATTAATAACAAGATGGATTAAAGAGACTTCAATGAGGCTGATTTCTCTAACAACGACTTAGTGGTGATGGCTGTGTGCTGGCGTTTTTTCAGCACCCTCCTTTTCAGCTATTTCAACGTGCTTTCCATTAGCGTCGTGCGTATGCCCGTCGTGGTGGTTGGGAGTATGCTCACTATTGTCATCATTACTGCTATGAGTGTGACTATTGCCATTACTGTGGCTGTGATTGTGATGACTGTGAGCGTAGCTATGGTCGTGGCTGTGGTGATCGTGGCTGTGATCGTGCGCGTCAATTTCGACCATTCTCAGCTTGGGATTAACCGTAATCGGCGCGGCTTCTAACAGCGCTTGAATGTGGCTATCGGCCCAGTCAGCAACCATCTGCATAAACTCAGGATGGTCGTTCACACAGTCCATCTGCACGTAAGTGACCTGAGGGTTTTTGCGGCGGAGCTGATGGATAATATGGTCTACGTCTAGGAGCGTTTCATGGTTTTCGGTGGCAAAGCCGATGGGCATCATCACCAGAGCGGTTGCGCCTAAGTCAATAATGTTTTGACCAGCGATCGCCATATTAGGCTGTGTCCAATCAATCAAAGGCGTGTCGTGATTCATCCAGCCGATAGAAATCAGCGGATACTTATAAATCAGCTTTTCGCGCACGGCTTCGTAGAGTTTTTGGCTCTCATCAATGCCGGAGGTGAACCCTTTTGCCTTGTGCGGGCAGCCGTGGTTAAGCAAAATAATGCCCGTTTGAGACGGCAGATGGGCAACGGCTAGCTGCTTTTCAATTTTCTCTTCGACGAGCCTAGCGAGCAAGTCAATATAGCGATCGCGGTTGTAAAAAGAGGGAATATATCGTGTGCCTTTGAGCCAGTGTTCACCCGCGCCCGCTAGCTTGGTCAGGGCGTCGTTGACCTGTTCTACGGCAATGCCGCTGGTGAAAATAGAATCGACCACCAGCAAAGGATAAATTAACAGCTTGGTGAAGCCTTCTTCCTTAACCTGGGCAAGCACCTGATCGGGCAGGTGAGGCGCGCAAAAGTTAAAGGCTTTGAATACTTTGATGCGATCGCCCCAGCGCTCCTGCAAACAGTTCTCAATACCCGTGCTCTGAGCTTCAAAAATAGCGTTGTGAGGTGAGACAAAGTTGCCATGCTGATGGCTCCACTCATGCAAGTCAAACATGGCCAGCAGCTTTGCCAGCGGCGGATAAATCCAGGTAGGAACAGGCGCAAATTTAGCGGTTAATAGGTTCAGCGCTTGCTCGTTGTAGTTGGCAAAGTCTTCGTAGCTTTCCACTTCGCCGTAGCCCATCAGCAGCACAGCAACGCGCTCATCAGCAGCGGTAGAGTGAGCGGCAGGTTGAGTTTGAATGGCAGTCATACAGTTGTCTTGATCTCGATGTTTGTTCTAAGTATTGCAGCTAAGCAAATAGCAGTCATTTTTTGCGTTTTTTTGCAGTTTTAAATGTTTCGCAGCGCGAATGATTTTCTATTAAAAATGTTATCTTCTAAAGCTTTGTCTATCTTTATACTTATTTTAACCAAAATATTAGGCTAACACCGAAAAACGTCTTTTCTGCGGTGTTTTCAATGTCTTAAGCAAATGTTCCCATCGGCTCTCTAGTCTTCCCACAGGCGTCGGCGCTGCCTGCCGCTAAGTCGCTGGTGGGTGTCGCGCAGCAGGGTTGGAATGTTGAGCTGCTCAGGGCATCTCGGCAAGCAGTCGCCGCAGTCTGTGCAACGATTGGCTTTGCGACCCGGAAACCAGTGTCCGGCGTTTTCAAACATGCCGTAGCGGTATTGGCCAAAGGCTTGCATGTCGTAGGCAAGGGCCAAATTTCTGAGCCGCAGCACTTCTGGAATGTTGATGGCTTCAGGACAGGGCAGGCATTGATGGCATCCAGCACAGCGATCGCTTCCTAAACTCTCTACCTGAACAAGATCTAGCCGCTCAATCGCCGCCCGTTCAGCCGCGTCCAAAGGCCGATCGCTATCGGCAATTTGCAAAGGCCAGTTGAGTTCGGCAGGCGTTGCGGGGCCAATGCTCAGCGTGGTCACCCTTGGATCGCTCAGCAGCCAGCGGTAGTTTAGCAGCAGCGGATCGTAGGGGGCACACAGCGCTTTGAGTCGTGCGGGCGGGGTGTAGAGCAGTCCGGCTTTGTCGGCAGGTGAAATGATGAAAACACCCATGTCTTGCTGATGGGCCTGGGCGATCGCCCGCGCATTGCGCTGAAAAAAATAGCTGTAGTGCAGATTAACAAAAGCAAAGGACTGGGTGGCGATCGCCCCTAAAATCACCTCTAAACTGCCATGAGTAGAAAACCCGATATGACGAACGAGCCCGTCGGCCTGGGCTTGCAAAAGCGGCTCTAGCATATAGTCCTGCACCCAGATCAAATGCTCTGGCGTGTTGATGCCATGCACAGCTATACAGTCTAAATAGCCAGTCTCTAGCCGCTGTAAAGAAGCCTCAATAGAGTGACTAATCGCGTCGGCCACCGTGGAGCTTATCTGATCTGCTGTCTTATCACGGGTCAAATCGAGCTTTGGCGTTAGCTTGCTGGTAATCACAAGCTGCGCACGAGCCGAGCCGTGATTGATTCCTAACGCGGCTAAAGTCTGGCCAATGTAGCGCTCGCTGGCTCCATAGGCAGGTGCAGTTTCTAGATGATTGACGCCCTCGGCGAGTGCCGCTGAAATCGTTGCTTGAGCGATGTCAGCCGAGTCAAACCGCATGGTGCCCAGTGAAAGCAAAGGCAGCAGCAGGTCAGTTTTTCCAAACCGACGATATTGCATTGGCTCCTTATATTTAAGATGACTGCCAAATGTATGCTGAATGAAACGCCTAGGCAGAATGATCGCGCTCGGCAAAGTCAGCAGGGCTAATGTCAGAAAGAAAATCACGAAACGCCTCTTTCTCAGCGGCGTCAGCGTCTCTATCCACTGGCATAGCTGCATCTAGCACCACTTCTTCCATCACCCAAATTCGGGCATTTGTCCTCAGCGCCACTGAAATAGCATCGCTCGGGCGGGCGTCTATCTCTTTCTTTTTCTCTCCCTTGCCGACGGTCATCACGGCATAAAAGGTGTTGTCTCGCAGCGCATGAATCACCACCCTTTGTAGGGTCATATCCCAGGCATTGAGCAGGTTCACAATCAAATCATGCGTCATTGGGCGAGATACCCGTTCGCCCTCAAGCACCGTTTGAATGGCCCGTGCCTGCTCATGTGAAACAAAAATGGGTAGCTGCCGCCGCTGTGAGCCGTCTCGCAGTAATATCATGGGGTTTCGCGTGCCCGCATCTACCGCAATTCCTGCCACGTTCATCTCAATCATCTTTTAGTCCCTTTTTGCCGGGTAAGTTGACAGGTAAACCTTCACTAAACACAGTTCATTTAAAGAGCCACTCAAAAAAACCATTTAAAAAGCCTGAGCGCGACATTCTATATAGTCTAGGCTAATGTTGTTTTTGTTAAAACTCATCCTAAAATTAAAAATCTTTATTGAAAATATGGCCCAGGTAAAATTATCTGCCTGCGTTGCCCCATTTTTGATCTGACTTGTCCTAGGTAAGATCAAAGACTAGCAGAAAGATTAGCCAGAGAGGTTTAGCAAAGAACTGTGTTTACAGGATTAGTGCAGAGCGTTGGTCAGCTTCAGCAGTTAGGTCAATATCAGCTTAAAATCACCTGCTCAGCGCCAAGTGACGTAATTTTACAAGGGATTGAATTAGGCGATAGTATCGCAGTAGACGGTGTGTGCCTGACGGTAGAAAAAATTTTAGCGCAGGGCTTTGTGGCGACGGCTTCGCCTGAGACCTTGAGCAAATCGACGCTGGGCAAGGTACTAGCGAATGGGCTCAGCAGCGGCAACGTAAATCTGGAGAGTTCGCTGCGAGCAGGCAGTAAAATTGGCGGACATTTTGTCACTGGCCATGTGGATGGTATGGGCCAGCTTGATCTGGCTGAACGAACGGCCAATGCCTGGGAAATTTCTTTTAAAGAGGTGAGCGATCGCGCCGCCAGATACATCATTAATAAGGGCAGTATCGCCGTCAACGGCATTAGTCTTACGGTAGCCGAATGCAGCGCCTCAGGCGACTGGTTTATGGCCGCTGTCATCCCAGTCACCTATGCTGAAACCAATCTGCAGTATCTGCGCCCCGGCGACTGGGTGAACTTAGAAGGCGATTTGCTAGGCAAATATGTAGAGAAGTTTGTCCTTGGTCGCAAGGCAGATAAGGGCGCTGATCAAAGCATTGACCATTTGTCTATGGCTTTTTTAGCAGACCATGGCTATCTGTAAGGGCTCTTTTGCCGTCAATAATCGGGAGAACTACTCGCAGTACAGCGTTTCTCTGGTTTCGCGACCGGTCACCGGATTCACGCCGCTGGCCGTTTCACACAGCAGGCGGTTTACCCGAGGGTCAAACAGCACGTCGGTAAAGTCAGCGCCTTCTATATTGGCACCGCGAAAGTCAGCGCTGATGACATAGGCACCTTCTAGCACCGCGTCTTTTAAGTTTGCCTTGATCAGCGTTGCGCCATCTAATGTGGCCCCTGTTAAGTTAGCGCCCTCTAAATTTGCGCGGTCTAAATGTGTGGTGAAAAGGCGCACGCCGACTAAATTGGTGTGGCTAAGATTAGCTTCGCTTAAGTCGGCGCGGGTGTAGTCATTATCGGTGAGGTCTTGTCCAGAAAAGTCCTGCTGCCGCAGATTTTTGCGATCATAGTTGACCGCGTAGGCCGCTTGGTTAACGACCAGGCCATTGACTCGACTGTTAAAGGTAGGCATCCACAGCGTCAGCCCGGTCGCTAGCATTATCACCAGCATAGTTTGACTAAAGTGAGCTTTGCGATCGCCGCGCGACTGATAAAAAACCTGAGTCCAGCGCTTGGTGACGAGCCAGCTATCTTTAACGAGTGTTTGAACGTTTGCCATGCTTAACTACCCCGGCTAAGTGGGGTGCCTCATTCAACCTTACTTACTAGATATTACCAGTCCTCATCTGTCTGAGCGCCGCTGATCGCTGGGATGTCGGTTTGTTTGTGAAAGCCGTTGCTAAGCTCGTGATGACTCGTGCGATCGCGAGGTTGGCTGATGGGATGAATAATGTTGAACTGATTAAAGTCAATGACTCTTCTGCCGTGTCGTCCGTCGAGCAAAATGTCGGCAAAGCGATAGTCCCAGCGAATATCTTTGGCGATAAAGGTGTGTCTAGCGTGGATGGTTTGAGCGAGGGTTTCATCTAGGCCCGTGAGGGTGACAATAATTTCGGCCCGGTCGCGATCCAAAGTTTCAACGGTGTCGCCATCTAGCAGGCCACCCGGCAGCACTTGATGCATGGCCGTCCATGACAGGCTAAAGACCGGGGTGTGCGATCGCACGAGCTGAATATCGTGAAAGCGCCGCATAAAATCACCCTCATCGCTGTACTCATCTCGCACTAAGGTGACCCACATCGTAGCTTCTAAAATGTAGTTTTTACGCTTGTTGGCCGCTCGAAACATCAGCGTCGGCACGCCGTTAAAAGGCGCAATCACCGCCACATTGCTGAACAAAATTCGCGCGGTTGGCAAAGAAAACCGGGCAAATACTAAGCCCGTGGTCGTTGCAATAAAAAACAGACCCACCAGCGACTCAATCACCACTAGCCAATGCGCATACACATTGTTGGGATACATCGCACCGTAGCCAATCGATCCCATGGTTTGCACGCTAAAGAAAAACAGCTCTTGAAACTGCCCTAGCACCGAACCATCAACCGTGGTCACTTCGCCGCCTAGCCCATAGGCAACCGCAAACAAAGCGTTGACCAACAGATAAAGCACGCTCGTTATGCTGATAAACGACACCCAGGGCATCGTCAGCAGCAGATGATAAATATCGCCCCAGTAAGAATGAGGATCGCCAATTCGCTCAATTTCTGGATAGGCACGATTGCCCATAAAAAATTGCTTTGAAAATTTCTTTGAGGTACGCCGAATCTGAGGCCAGAACATGGTCTCTCCTAAAGAAACTTAATTTACAAGATAATAACTACCGTTGATCTATGGCTGCTGTCGCCTGTATATGCACCGTTTGCGTTAGCCCTCACACCTGTACGTTAGCCAAAACACCGAATTTTGCGACAGAGATCGGTAATAATAGCCAAAAGACACTGGAGTTAGCGCGTTCTATGAAGCAGCTTGCTGTTCGCATTTCAAGATGGGGAATTGGCGGTTTGGGGATCGCAATGACAGCGCTTGTGCCGATGTCTGCGCTGGCTAGCCGTCAGCGATCGCCTAACCCCCCCAATCAACTGGCCCCATCTGTTCAATTGGCTCGGCCTGTTCAGCCCGTCCAACTGCTAGCCGCCATTGCGCTCAGTAAACGCAGCCTTCAGCTAGGCGATCGCGGCGCAGATGTGCGCGTTTTACAGCGCTACCTTAGCCGCAATGGGCTCTATCCCTTTGCCATCAACGACACCTACGGTCAAGAAACCGCTGATGCGGTTGCCACCTACCAGCGCATTCGCAACCTGCCTGCAACGGGCGTTGCCAATGAAGAAACGCTGCGCGATATGGATTTTGACTTTTTGCCTGAGCCAGTTGCACCACCGCAGGCCAGTAGCCGCAACCCTAATCGTAGCCTGCGTCCCGGCGATACTGGCGCAGATGTGAGCAATCTGCAAAATTATTTAAGCCGTCAGGGGTTTTATATCTCTACAGCCGATGGCATCTACGGTGAAGAAACCGCCGCTGCGGTCACCGGCTATCAGCGATCGCGCGGCCTGTCTATCTCTGGTGTCGCTGACGAAGCCACGCTTAGAGATATGGGTTTGAGTATAGCCGCTAGCTCCTCTGCTAGCTCATCTGGAACCAGCAGGCGTAACTCACTCACTTCTGGAGGACTTGTGCCCGGTAGCCAGGGCAGCGATGTGTCCACCTTACAGCAGCGCCTCAACGGGTTCGGCATTAGCGTCGCCGTTGATGGTGACTATGGGTTTGCTACCGAGCAGGCCGTGCGTACCTATCAGCGAGTGCAGGGCCTGCCTGTCACAGGCGTTGCCGACCAAGAGACGCTCGATTCTATGGGGTTCTCTGTGCCTAGCTATCCTTATGTGGCGGCAGTGATTGCGGACGAATCTGAGCTAGCTGCCGTGCGGCAGTATTTTGAAGATGCCTATGTCGATAGAGATCGTCGGGGTAGCTTTATTAATATCGGTAGCTTTGGCGATCGCTTCCCCGCCGAAGCCAGAGTTAACGCCGCCAAAGCCAGAGGATTTTCTACCCGAGTCCTATACCGCTAAAGCGCTGCTAGCGTGCCTCATCAATTAGAGTACCTCAGTTAGAGTGCTTCAATATCCATCGCCAGCGCCCGACCTAGCTTGATCAATAGCTGCCGTTTGGGTATAGCCATCTGTGTCGCTAGTTCGCTGGCCTTGGCCTGTACCCAATAGCGGTAGAACAGCTCTTGCGTCCGGTAAAGGCCCAGCGGAATGGATAGCTTTTGGCCCAGCGCAATCAAACGGCTCAGCCCTTCAACTGCGATTTCTAGCTCGCGGTAATCGCTCAGCCCGCTTTGCGACGGTTGAGCCTGTAGCGGTCGAGTCTGTAGCGTTTGAGCAAGGCCCTGCCGAATCAGGCGCTCTAAAACAGGCTGTGCGCCCGGTAGCTTTAGCGCGCAGCGAAAATGATGGGCCTCTACAGCAATACCTTCTAGCTCAGCGATGTAACCTGCCGCAATTTTGAGCAAATTGCCATTAGGCTCTGTGATGCCCTGTTCCAGGTTTTTGATCACGCCTAAAGCCCGCTGGCTAAGAGTAATCTCAGCCGCAACCTGAAGCGCCTGCGGCACAGCCATATGGTCACGGTGAAACGCCATCAAAACGCTGTAATTTTCACGATAAACCTGTTCATATAGCTGATCTAGCCGCTGTAGCGTTTCTTGGTTGAGCTGCTGCATAATTTGCTGACGCTCTTCAGCAAACAGATCTTGTAGCGTGTAGGTAGGGCTAAAGTATTGCGTGATAGACAGTACGCTTTGGGCCAAGCTGTTGCTAGTAAAGGCAGAGATGACCGCTGACTTGGCTTTGCTGTAGGCTGAATAGCTAGGAAAAGCCTGAATGCCACAGTGAAAATCCCAGCCGCCTAAGTGCAGAACGGCAAAGGCAAGCGAAGTTGATTCTCGCGTCATAGAGGAGGTTATTTTGACCTGTCCTACCGCTAGCGTGAGTGCGCCTAAGGGCTGCTGGTAATAGTCCTGACGGTTGAGAGTGTAGCAGTAAAAAGGGTGCTCGGCGCGATAGTTGTTGAACAGTGAGCTGATGGCATAGTGAGCCACCACCTGCTCTAGGCTGACTTGGCTAGGCAGCACCTGCTTAAGGTAAACGTCTGCGCCGCTTTGAAAGTGCTCTGCGTTGCTAGGCGCTTGCTCTAACTTGCTAATAAACTCGGCTTCTAGCTCGATTCCAGCAATGGCTTCTGCTAGCTCAATGGCTCTAGCTGCATAGCGCAGTATTTGAGTGCCCTCTGGCCGAGAAATTTCATCAAAAAACCAGCCGCAGCTTGTATACATCAGCAGCGTATGGCGCTGCATTTCTAGCAGTCGCAGGGCAGCGGTGCGTTCGCTCTCACTCAGCGGGTGGGTTTGATGGGCGCTGAAGAACCGATCTAAAGCGGGTTGGCTGCGATCGCCCACCACCCAAACATAGTCATTACGAGCCTCCCAGGGATCGCTCAGCAGCGCTGCGGCTGATGTTTCATAGAGAACAGTCAGGCGATCGCGCAGCCAGTCTAACGCCTCTCGCAAAGGGGCTCGCCACTGCTGCTGCCAGCCGCCGCCGCCGCCACAGCCACAGTCGCGCTGCCAGCGATCTACCCCATGCGAGCAGCTCCAGGCGGTCACTGGCTTAAGCTGCACTTCCCAACTCGGCGAACATTGGCTTAAATAGCTGGCATAGCTCGTAACCTGCCAGCCGCGCGATGGAAACTCATCGGTGAGGGCATAAGCTAAGGCTTTTTCAGCACCCCGGCGGTGATGGCCAAAGGTTTCGCCATCGGTGGCTACAGAAATAATTTGCGAACGCTCAGCTGAATCGCTATCAGAAAACTCATTCGCGCTTTGAGGTCGAACAGCCTGAGCGAGCCGATTGGCAAAGTGCTGAGACGAGCGCAAAATGTCGTCAAAGCCCATATCGCCCGAAATCGGGCCGTCATAGAAAAAGATATCGACATAGTTACGACCATTGGGCTGCATAGGCACAAAGCAGCGATAGGGCCGGGTAGGATCGATGCTGCCATTGCCAACGTCTTGCCAGTCGTCGAAGCCGTTATTGTGCCCAAATCGGCGGCAGCGAGCAGCTTGGGTGGGTGCTAGCACAACAAACTTAACGCCTTCGCTCGCCAAAACTTCTAGCGTTGCGTTATCAACAGCGGTTTCAGCGAGCCACATGCCCTCAGGATCGCGACCAAAGCGACGCTGAAAGTCAACGATGCCCCAGCGTACCTGCGTGAGCTTGTCGCGCGAGTTGGCAAGGGGCAAAATGATGTGGTTGTATACCTGGGCGATCGCATTGCCATGGCCGAAGTTGCGATCGCAGCTCAGCCGATCTGCCTCCAAAATGCGCTGATAGGTCTCTAAGTCATGCCGCTCTAACCAGCTCATGAGCGTCGGGCCAATGTTAAAGCTGATATGCTCATAGTTATTAACAATCCGAACGACTTCGCCCTGACTATTAAGAATGCGAGCAAAGGCATTAGGCCGATACGACTCGTATAAAATTCGCTCATTCCAGTCGTGGAAAGGCTCGGCGCTGGGCTGCTTGCCAACAACGTCTAAAGAAGGGTTTTCACGGGGCGGCTGATAGAAGTGCCCGTGAACGCAAATATGTACGCCCGTAGCTACTGGCCGACTGGTTTCATCCGCAGTCCCTACAGCAGAGGTCGATTGAGGCTTAATCATAAGTTGCTTGGCTTAAGAAAAAAGGGGTGAGCAAGAGAGACTGCCGATGACCTGACGCCAATAACCTGACAACAGTATTCAATAGTATAAACGCGCTTATAGCTCTATACGATTCAACTTAAAATAAGCTACTTTTGTACCTTGTCATTGTCGCTACATCCGTTGTCACACAGGCGTTTTTGGCAATCCCCTATTTTCTCTTAAGGTTTTTATTCAGCGTTGCTTACAAGCTAGCGGCTACCGCCGGAAATTGTCCGAATCGGTCTGCCGCGCCGCGTGGGTGTAAAGCCTCTTCTGCGATTGCGTCTTGTAGCGCGCCGTGAGCTGTACTGCTGCAAAAGGGCCGCTTCTATGGGATGAGAGGCGTCGGTTTGGCCGGGTTGATCGGCCTCGTCCTGGCTGATTTCATTTGCCCCTATTTCGTCTGTCGTCATTTCTTGAGCAAGATTGTTCAACGTCATGTCTTCACTAGCCTCTGAGAAAGTTTTGAGCGATTGATTCAACCGCAAAAACTGATAGTGTGAATCGTTAGCTGTCATACTCTTCACAGCGCGCAGCGTTCATTCCGCCCTAATTTTGCATGGCTTTTCCCTTCGCCAATCATTTACAAGATGAGTCGCCTACGGTCACCGTTTTGGGTACAGTCGTAGCAGGCCACCGCGTAGCTTCCGGCCAAGCCGCACAGAGCCCATATCCTAGCGGCACCATCGAAATGCAAACGCCTCACTTTGCGGCCCTTGGCGTTGATTTGACCCCTTTTTATCCCGGCACGCTTAACGTTTCTATGGCGCCCTCTCGCTTTAGCCTGCGGCCTCAAACGACGCTGCCTCAGGTAAAGTGGTCTCCTCACCACGCGGCTGAAAGCTTCTCTTTTCTTTCTATTTACCTAACTTGGCAGCAGCAAACGTTTGGCGGGCTGGTGTACTATCCACACCCTGAAACTAAGCTCAACCATTTTCAAGACCCGTCGGTGCTAGAGCTGTTGCTGCCTAAAATTGCGGGTATTGCTTATGGCGATCGCGTCAAGCTCACAGCAGCCGCTAGCGATCTGATCATTCAAGCAAACTTATAATAAAGGGGTAGCTCTTAACGTTTGTGTTCCAGATTTTGGAACCCTCATCATTGCCTTATGACGCAGCCTAATATTGACACGCTCTCCCAGCAGCTTGAAACGGGCACTATTGCAGATCGCAAAATAGCGCTGGCGGCGCTGCGCGATGTGCCTGCCGAACAAGCCGTTCCTCTGATTAAAAAAGTGCTGAATGACCCTAATGAGCAGGTCAGGTCGATGGCGATTTTTGCGCTAGGCGTAAAGCAAACCGACGAATGCTACGAACTGCTGCTCAACGTTTTAGAAACCGACCCTGACTACGGCCTGCGCGCTGATGCCGCCGGCGCTTTGGGCTATTTAGAAGATCCGCGAGCGTTCGATCCGCTGGTGAAAACGCTTTATGAAGATGTGGACTGGCTGGTGCGATTTAGCGCGGCAGTGTCGTTGGGCAATCTTAAAAATCCTAAGGCGCATGATGCTTTAATTGCAGCGCTTGGCAGCAAGGAAGTAGTGATTCAGCAGGCTGCGATCGCCGCCCTCGGCGAAATCAAAGACATCAGCGCCATCGATAACATCCTAGACTTTGCCCAGTCAGAAGATTGGCTAGTACGTCAGCGCTTGGCCGAAGCTCTAGGCAATCTTCCTAGCGACAAAAGCCTCTCTGCCCTGCGCTACTTAGCCAAAGACGACCACTCCCAAGTATCCGCAGCCGCCCAAATCTCGCTGAAGCGACTAAATGAATCAGCCGACCAACAGGATCACTGAGATACTATTCTCCATCAACTGACGTTCAATTGACGCAATAGGCTGCTAGTTAGCGTATCTACCTTTCAAACAAAAAGCACTCTACTGCAGATAAATTCGCCAGCAGAGTGCTTTTTGCTTATTTAAAAGAAGATGTTTTTACGCCATCCATTCGGTATGGAAGATGCCCTCTTTGTCGGTGCGCTCGTAGGTGTGTGCGCCAAAGTAGTCACGCTGGGCCTGGGTGAGGTTTTGCGGCAGGCGATCGCGGCGATAGCTATCAAAATAGTCTAACGAGGCGCTAAAAGCTGGCACCGGAATCCCCACTTTAGCAGCCGTGGCAATCACTTCACGCCAAGCACTTTGGCGATCTAGAATGGTTTGCTTAAACTCAGGCGCTAGCAGCAGGTTAGCCAGCTTAGGATTCTCGTCATAAGCCGCCTTAATTTTGTTCAAAAAGGCGGCTCGAATAATGCACCCCCCTTTCCAAATGCGCGCCATTTCACCCAGGTCTAACTCGTAGCCGTTGAGCGCTGAAGCCTTGCTGAGCAAATCCATTCCCTGAGCGTACGAGCAAATTTTAGAGCAGTACAGCGCGTCGCGAATTTTGTTGACAAACGCTGCTTTGTCGCCGTCGAAGGTCGCCTTGGGGCCATTGAGCTGCTCGGCTGCAATCACGCGCTCTTCTTTAATGGCCGACATAATCCGCGCATTCACAGCGGCTGTGATGGTTGGAATGCTAACGCCAATTTCGAGCGCGCTCATCACCGTCCAGCGGCCCGTGCCCTTTTGCCCAGCCTTGTCCACAATTAGCTCAACGAGGGGCTTGCCCGTTTCATCGTCAGTTTTGGTAAAAATATCAGCCGTAATTTCAATTAAAAATGAGTCTAGCTCCTCAGTTTTATTCCACTCGGCAAAAATCTTGTGAAGCTCGTCCTGCTGAAGTCCTAATACATTTTTTAGCAGGTCGTAGGCTTCGGCAATAAGCTGCATATCGCCATACTCAATGCCGTTATGAACCATTTTAACAAAGTGACCCGAGCCGCCCTGACCAATGTAGGTAACGCAGGGGCCGTCATCTACTTGAGCGGCGATTTTGGTGACGATGGGCTCAATGGCGTCATAGGCCGCTTTGCTGCCACCGGGCATGAGGCTAGGGCCGTTGAGTGCGCCTTCTTCACCGCCGCTCACGCCCATGCCAATGAAGTTAAGCCCTGCGGCTTCAAGGTCTTTGACCCGGCGCTCGGTGTCTTCATAGAGCGAATTGCCGCCGTCGATAATCATGTCGTCTGGGTCGAGCAAAGGCTTTAGCTGCTCAATTACCATATCAACTGGCTGACCAGCCTGCACCATTAATAGAATGCGACGAGGCTTTTCTAAGGCATTGACAAATTCTTCTGCAGAGTAGGTTGCGACAACGTTTTTACCCTGAGCGCGATTTTCCATAAATGCGTCAGTTTTTGAGCGAGAGCGATTATATACCGCAATTGGGAAGCCATTACGCTCGATATTAAGCGCAATATTTTCGCCCATGACCGCTAGGCCAATTACACCGAAACTCTGTGCCATAAACTCTCCGTTACTTAATTTTGCTGATGGGTCTTTGCTTAGTCTCTTGTAGGGCTTCGCAAGTAAGGCCGCTGTATTCGGCCTTACATTAACCCATAGAACTTGCTATGACTTTAAACAACGCTGCCCTTTTTTCCTATTAAGCAGAAGGAAAGTTTTGGATAAATTAGAGGATCTATGCCTTTTGGCCTAGCTTGATGGCCTTTTGGCTATGGCTTTCCTCGGGGGTAGATGGCCTGATTGGGAAAGAGCTTTTTAAAGGCGGCTTGGCGTTCGGTGGGGGTGCCTTCTGCGCTTAAGTCCCAAAGGGTTTCGTAAAAGAAGAAGGAGACGCCTGAGAATTTGCGATCGCGCACAGCCTCCACCTGCTCAGCAATTTGCGACATCGGCACCGAACGACCCCTGAGCCCGCTCAAAACACCAATGCTAGTGGGCACATGCGTCCGGGCAAATTCAGTCGCTTCTTGCCCCATCTCCCACACAAAGCGGCCTAAGTCATTGCGATAAAGCTGAATGACCAGCTCTTCTACATAGCCTCTCTTGAGCCAAGTGTCCCAGTCTTGCAGGTAGTATTCGTAGGCAAACTCTTGAGGATTGGGCGAGACGGAAAAGACAGCTCGGGGGCGATAGGTTTTGACCGTGGTAAATAATTCGCCCATGAAATCGGTGATTTTGTCGGCGCGCCAGCGTGTCCAGTCTGGATCGGCGGCATCGGCGGGCGGTAGTTTACCCTCATGCTCCTTTTGATACAGGCTTACCGTATAAGGATCGTAGCCGTAGGCAACAGGCAGGCCCATGTGGTCATCTACCTGAAAGCCGTCAGCATCGTAGCTGGCCATTAGCTCAGCCGTGAGCGACTTGATAAAGCGCTGCACCTCGGGGTGAAAGGGATTGAGCCAAACGCGCTCGTGATCGCCTTCGGCGGTGGTAAGCGTGCCGTCGGCCTTTTGGGTGAGCCAGTCGGGATGGCGCTGGGCTAGGGCAGAGTCAGCCGGGGCCATAAAGCCAAACTCAAACCAGGGAATGACCTTGAGGTTGCGGCTGTGGGCGATGCCGATGAGTTCTTTGAGCATGTCGCGATCGCCCTGCTGAGCCTCTAGCCGCTCATTTCGTCCGACCTCATCCAAGTCGGGATATAGCCCCTGCTTAAAGCCAATCGTTTGCTTAGCAACATCGCTAGGGAACAAGGTCGTGCCCCAGTTCCAAACGGTGGGATATACCGTGTTGAAGTTCAAATCGGCCAGTCGGTTGAGCGCAGGCTCTAGCTTGGCCTTAGAAAACAGCACGTCGCTGTCAATATTGGTCATCCAAACGCCGCGCAGCTCTTTAGTGGGAGCAGCAACAGCAGGCGGCGGAGTGAAGGATACAACCCACTCGGCTGGAATGGTCTGAACGGTAAGCGCATCTAGGTTAGCCCGACAGATAAACGAGGCTCCATCAGCTAGAGTAGCGTTACGGCGGGGGCGAAGCTGATGCTTACGAGTGGTGGTGAGTGAGCTAGTTTTAGCCGCGCCTTCAATATCAACGATATAGCCAGCCGCTAACGCTGCGGCGACCCCTTCACGAGTGTTATTAGGAATTAATAGGGCATCGTTGAACGTCGCCGACAGGGATCGGCTGGCATCGGCTTGATAAGGGGTGGCAGAGCCCGATGTGAGGATGGCTAATGCCTGGGCGCGACCGACCGGGCTTTTAAGCTGGGCATCTACTCCCAGTGCGGCCATTAATAGAGCTTCAGACTCAGAGCTAGCTTCGTCAAACGTGAGACCGAGCGCTTCGTTGCTAGCGGCAAAGGCACCTGGAAACGCTTTGAGGACAGCCTCGGCAAATTCTGACTGAGTGAGCGTACTGTTGGGATAGCGGCTGTTGATGTCGCGCTGGTTAAAAACGCGCTGCGCAACCAGTGCCTGAACGCAAGGCTCTACAGGATGGCCTGCAAACCCTCTAACAATTGCCTGTGCCGGCCGAAAGCTACCCAGCAGCGTCATACAAAGAACCCCGATTAAAAAGGCTATGCCCAGCCGTCGTAGGCTTTTTTGTCCTGTTCTTTGCCCAGTCTTTCGCCCAGTCTTCTGCTTACTCTTTTGCCCAAGAATCACCTAACGCCTAGCCTCCGCTAATTTTTGCTTTATACCCTTGATTTATCAGAAGAGCGACTAGCTTAGGCGCGTGTTCTCCCTGAATTTCGATGGTGTTGTCTTTGACCGTACCACCCGAACCACACTGGGCTTTGAGCTTTTTGGCCAGTGCCTCAAGTGTCTCGTTTTTGTGGGTAAAGCCGCTGATAATCGTGACGCTTTTACCCTTGCGACCCTTGCGAGAAACCTGTATCCGCAGGTCTTGCTGGCTGGGCGGCAAATCTGGCTGGGCGCGTTCGGTGGCAGCGGCGGTGGTGCCAAACTCAGAATAGACCACTCGATCCGTTGCTTGATGGGTGTGATTACGGGGCTTTTGCTTTGCCATGAAAAAAGTCTTCTCTGAAAGATCTCTAAGTTAAACCGAGCGTTAGGCGATCGCCCCCCATCAGACGAGCCTCAAAAGAATATTCCTTCAGATGCCATCCTCTAGAGAGAATTTCTTTGCGGCAAAAGTCTAGTAGATTGAACTCAAAGGTTGAAATACCTAATTTTTTGCTACTTGTTTTTTGCTACTTACTACTAGGAGAGCGCTGCTGTGGTTCCCATTCGGGATGATAATCCCATCACTATTACGCCTTATGTTACCTATGGGCTAATTGCCCTTAACTTATTTATTTTCTTCTATGAAGCGACGCTCAGCGGGCCTGATTTGGAGGCACTGTTTAGAACCTTTGGCGTAGTGCCTAGTGAGCTAAGCCACAGCTTTAATACTGGGGTGGGGATGCCGCATATAAATGAATGGGGTACGCTGCTCAGCGCTGAGTTTTTACATGCGGGCTTTTTTCATGTGGCGGGTAATATGCTCTACCTGTGGGTGTTTGGCAATAATGTTGAAGATCAGCTAGGGCATGTCAAGTTTTTGCTGTTTTACCTGGTGTGTGGCGTGTTGGCTTCGCTGTGTCAGTGGTATGTTGCGCCGGGTTCAACGGTGCCTTCTTTAGGGGCAAGTGGGGCGATCGCAGGCGTCATGGGTGCATACATTTTCCGCTTTCCTCAAGTGCGAGTGCTCACCTTTATTCCTATTTTCTTTACTGCCTTTCGCGTTCCGGCTTTGCTCTTTTTGGGATTCTGGTTTGTTGAGCAAGCGTTTTACGGCGTGGCTAGCCTAGGCGCGTCGGCTGATGTGGGTATGAATGGCGGTGTCGCTTACTGGGCCCATGCAGGCGGCTTCGTCTTTGGTGCCATTCTCGGTTATTTACTCGGCTTGTTCGACAAGGATCAGGGCTATGTGCCTGTAGAAGAGCGCGTAGACTAAAAAAGCTAAGGCTTCTGGTGGGGGGCTTATCAGAAGCCCTACGGTATCTTCTATGAGAGTGCCTGTGGAACCCAAACGGAAGCTGAACCTGCCAGACAACGAAAATCAGCCCAGCCTGCGTCATCTGTCGTCACAGGCTCGTCATAGACCCGAAAACTCCTTTGGATAACAAAACTTAAAGCCTTGTGTGAAAAGCTACAAAATTTGCTCAGACATCCGGATCAAAGCGAGAAAACGGTTTGACATCTTTTAAGACATTGCTCAGATGGCCGTGTATTTTTCCGTTTGTGGCTAATATCCGCCCCGACTTAATATCAAAGGGACTTTGGTCGTAGGCCGTTACCTGCCCGCCCGCTTCTTCGACTAAAATGACGCCCGCTGCGACGTCCCACGGCGACAGGCCGCGCTCCCAGTAGCCCTCTAGCCGTCCGCAGGCGACATAGGCTAAGTCCATTGAGGCCGCACCACCGCGACGTACGCCCTGTGTGAGGTGAGTGAGGTGACAAAACTCGGCGTAATTATTGTCAATGGTTTCGCGGCGGTCGTAGCCAAAGCCCGTAACGAGCAGGCTATCTGCTAAAGACTCTGCACTTGAGACGCTGATGGGCTCGCGGTTGCAGGTTGCGCCAAGCCCTTTAGCCGCGCGAAAAAGAGCGTTATGCACGGGATCAAAAACTGCACCAACGACGGGTTTTCCATCGATTAGTAGGCCGACTGAGCAGCCACAAAAGGGATATTGATGGGTGTAGTTGGTGGTGCCATCTAGCGGGTCTACGGCCCAGAGCAGTCCGTTAGATGGCTGGCCGATGCTGCCAGATTCTTCAGCGAGAATGGCGTGATTAGGAAAGTGAAGGGCTAAAACGGCGAGGACTTCTTTTTCGGCAGCTTTGTCGGCTTCGGTGACCAAATCACCAGGGCGACCCTTTTGGCGAATGTCGGCAAGGTTGCCCCAATAGTGCTGGAGGACTGCGCCGCCTGCACAGGCAGCTTCGGTGGCGACATCTAAAAAGCGTTGCAGCTCGGCAGGGGAGTGAGTCAAGTAATCATCCTTGGTTTAGTCATCTTCAATATTGGTTATTTTGCTCAGTCGTCTTCAATAGGCAGGCCGAAGCGTACTTTGCCTTTGCCAAAGTAACGGCCAAACTGAAGCTCGTAGACTTCATCTTCGTCCTGAGTTTCTACTTCTAGGTCGCTGCGGGGATAGCTGACGCACAGCAGCGCATAGCCCTGTTCGCGCAGATCGGGCGAAAGGCCCATGGCCTCGGGCTGGTGTACCTCACCTGAAAGGACGCGGACGGCGCAAGTAGTGCAGGCTCCATTGCGGCAGGCGAAAGGAAGATTGGCGGTTTGGTTTTCGGCGCTTTGCAGGATGTAGCGATCGCTCGGTACCTGCACCGTATAGTCAGTGTCTTTTTGGCGATCGTGAATGCGAATGGTGTAAATTTCCGCCATGGGGCTAAACGCGATAGTGCTGTTGGGGCTTTTCTATAGTCGCATGGGAGCCGCATGGGATGCCAGAACATTCGCCAATAATTGCTGGGCTGCTCATTTTTTGCCCCGATTTCTGATAGGATGGCAAAGCTGTAATACAAGCAAATAACTGTGTATTACACCCATTAGGAGAGATGGCCGAGTGGTTGAAGGCGCAGCACTGGAAATGCTGTTTAGGGGCAACTTTAACGAGGGTTCGAATCCCTCTCTCTCCGTTCTTATGTTTGCTGGCTGGGGCTAGCTTTTCAGCGCTGCGGTTCTCTCTCGCCGATCAGCTTTTCTTGCCCAAAGGCCACGCCGCCTATAGTGACCAGCAGTATGCCCGTCCATTGAGTAATCGTTAAAACGGGTTCAGGCGTAAAGCTCCAAGCTAGGAGCAGCACGGCTAGAGGCGCAAGGGCTGCAACCACAGACGTACGAGCACCGATTAAGCACAGACTGCCATAGCTAAACAAATACACCAGCAGCATCAGCAGGCCCAGCAAAATACCCCACATAGCGAGGCTTATCCAGTCTATAGCCACTGGTTTTAGCGGCCTAAACAAAAGCACAAGGCTGCTGAGCACGGCCACGGTTGAGAATTGCACAATGCTGGCGGGAATGGGATGGCACTGCTGCTGTCGGTAGCTGCGATTGGTGAGCACTACATACAGGCTAAACGCAACGCTGGCCAAAACGCATAGCCCAATCGTAGTGAGCGGGGCTGCTGTACTGGACGCGCTGCCAATTGCCTCTAGCGCTATATTTTCTATAGATAGGCGTAAAACTGGCCTGATCGCTAAAATGCCGCCCATGGCGATCGCCACCACCGCCAGCAGCCCGAGCGGTGACATTTTGCGATCGCCAGCCAGCCATGCTCCTAAGGGCACCGCCGTCAGCGGGTACAAAAACAGCAGCAGGGTGCCGATCGCTGGCCCAACCAGGCCAATGCACTGATAGATTAGCACCTGAGAAAAAAACAGAGCCGTGCCGCTACCGACCAACAGCATGAGTAGCCGATCGCGGGTATAAATCCAACTTTGTAAATCTTCCCAGGTACGCCGATAAAGCTGAGGCGCAAGGATTCCTAATGCGGGCATCATCACCAGCATTCTGAGCCATAGCAGGGCAACTGCGGGCACAAACCCTGTCCCCAGCTGGCCAATAGAGATGCCTAGCCAGCTTCCACCCTGGCCGAGCGCGCCGACCACACAAAAGTGCCATGCCATGATGAGGGTAGCGATCGTACTGAGCATCACCCCTTTGCGAAGCGCAAGCCGCTCTCCTTCATCGGCCACCTGCCTTTGGGAGCTGGCGAGCTGTCGCCGCTGCTCAGAAGTCGCTGGAATCGGCAGCTTGACAGATTCTCGCGGGGCTGCCGAATCCGTTAGAGCATCAGGCTCTAATGACAAATCGGCAGCGGGTTCTCCAGGCAGTCGCGGGCCACCCGTAGGCCCTGCGGTCTCTCGCTTAGCGACTAATAGAAACTGCTGTAGCTGAATGTAATCGCTTTCAAGCGCCGCGATTTTAGCCTGTAGCTCGGCTTTGTCAGCTTCTAAACGCTCAATATCTTGACTGAGCTGGTCAGCATAGCGGCGCTGCAGCTTTTCTAGCGGCGATCGCGTTGAATCATCATCGCCAAAGGCTGGACTATCTGGCTTCATCGCTCACCGCGCAGTGGGGCATCATGTTAGATAATAGTGCCGTCTGGAATCACTGCGTTTTTAATAATGACGACAATGCCGCTGCGAATGTAGTAGCCCTCGGCATCCCGCTCGGCTTCTTGCACATTATCTTTATTGATAATTTGCACATTGCGGCCAATGCGCGCGTTTTTATCAATAATCGCTCTGCGAATCACAGAGCCCTCGCCAATGCCCATCGGGATTTTGTCGGAGTCGGTTAGCTCGCCCGTTTCGTTGGTGGCTTCGTAGTAGTCGCAGCCAATAATCAAGGAATGATCGATTTCGCAGTTGGCATGAATGCGCTGCCGCAGGCCAATCACCGACTTGTGAATGCGGCACTTTTTCAACAGGCATCCCTCGCTGACAATTGACTCTGTGATGTGACAGTCTTGAATTTTGCTGGGGGGGAGATAGCGCGATCGCGTATAGATCGGCGCATCTTCCTTATAAAAGCTAAACGCCGGATGGGGCTGATCCGTCAGCGCAATATTCGCCTCATAAAACGCCTCAATGGTACCAATATCTTCCCAATAGCCCTTAAATAAATAGGCTTGCACGTTGTAGTCGCGCGAAGAAGCCGGGATAATTTCCTTACCAAAATCAGTTTGATCAGGATACTTATGCAGCAAGTCAATCAGCACCTGCTTCTTAAATACATAAATGCCCATAGACGCAATAAAAGGCTTCTCCTCAGCTTCTTCCGGAGACAGGCCCATCGCCGTCGTATCTACCTTCATCGCCTCTAGCGCCTCTCCCTTAGGCTTTTCAGAAAAATCTACAATCCGGTTTTGATCGTCTACCTTCATCAGGCCAAAGCTAGAGGCTGTTTTATAGCCAATCGGCACCACCGACAAGGTGACATCCGCGCCACTTTCGCGATGCTTGCGCACATAGTCGGCATAGTCCATCCGATAAAGGTGATCGCCCGAGAGAATGATGAACTCATCGACATCGGCCTCTTCAAACATCCACAGATACTTACGCACCGCATCGGCAGTGCCTTCAAACCAGCTGGGGCTATCGGGCGTTTGCTGGGCTGCGAGCACCTCAACAAAGCCATCGCTGAACGCAGAAAAATTGTACGCCTTAGAAATGTGGCGATTGAGAGAGGCTGAGTTGAACTGCGTCAGCACATATATTTTGTAAATGTCAGAATTTAAGCAGTTGCTTACGGGAATATCGATGAGGCGATACATACCGGCTAAGGAGACAGCGGGTTTCGCCCGATATTTGGTCAGCGGATAGAGGCGAGTACCAGCACCGCCTCCTAAAATTATTGAAAGAACTCTTTTCACAACGTCATCCCTAGCTTACAGAAATAGGCCATCCTTACTTCAGATCTAAGTGTGTGCCTGTAAGGGATAGTTGGCAAGGGGGGAGCGGTAGATATATTGACTTATATCAGCAGATAATTTTTGTCAGTCAAGAGATTTGTTCTATGCTGCACTCAAGCTAGCGCTGTACTAACGGCCCGACTTTTGCAAGATGATCGGCAATGCCGCTAATGACTTGCCGAAGGGCGTAAGCGTCACCATTATTATCTAGCGCCACCGTCAGCACATAGTGCGCTTGCCCAATTTGCATAATTGAGGTGGAGGCTAGCACTTGAGCATTCTGCGCCGTTTTTTCGCCTAGCCACTCAATTTTTGCTTTGTTAGCAGCGGTCGAACTGGTAGATAAGTTGGCGGCTTGATCATCGACCATCAGCGCCTCGTAGCCCAGCTCCCGATCAGACTGATTGCCCAAAGCGGTCACGATGTCTTTATCACCCAAGGCGTTAGATTTATACATCTGTGCCACCATCGCCGTAATTTCATTGGTGGAGGTTTGATTGCTGCCAACGCCAAAGCCCACAGGCATAACCTGATCGCCTGCTAGCTTGTGACCGACTGTTGTTTGCAAGTACCCCAACTGGCGCAGCGTTTGATTGATATTGTCATAGCCTAAATAGTCAATCAGCTGATTGGTAGCGATGTTATCGCTGTCGCTAATCATGTGGCTCATCACCTTTTGCAGGGTGTACTCTTCGCCAATTTCAATGGTTGCACCCGCAGCATTTTCGGTGAA
Source organism: Phormidesmis sp. (assembly GCA_049646385.1). GTDB lineage: Bacteria > Cyanobacteriota > Cyanobacteriia > Phormidesmidales > Phormidesmidaceae > Phormidesmis. Next base: position 21,931 of record JBARVS010000333.1, read on the forward strand.
GTTACCGGGATCTATAGCTATCTTTTGGCTGAGGTTAACACGGGTCGGCTTAGCGCCAGCCGCATCAGAAATTTCTGCGGTGCGATGAACGAGGGCTAGCGCGATCGGCACTTTTATTAGGCTAGCGGCGCTGGCCATGAGCTGATCGCCTTGATGTTGGCGGCAATAGCGGCTCTCTAGCTTGCCTTTTTTAAGCAGTACAGGGGGCAGTGGGGTCGCAGCCGTTATTTCTGCTTTTGGCGCGGGCTTTTTTGCCGCCTTTTGCTGGGCTGCGGGCTGTACTACTTTATCGGTTGGTGAAACTTCTATTTGACACAGGGTGACATGCACGCTGCTAGGGTTGGTATTAGCAGCTTGAATAATCCCAACGATAAAGTTTTGATTGGCTTTGGCTAGCTTGTTTTCAGCGTTGGCCAGTAGTTTTTCATATTGAACTTGCTTGGCGATCGCTCTCTCATGCAAACTAGAACGGGCGGGAATCGCCTCTATTTTTTTAAGGGCGCTGCGCCACAGGTCTCGCTCGCGCAAGGTTAAGTCCAAACGAGCGGTATCACTATCAGCGCTATTAGCCGAGTTGAAGGCAGCTACGGCTTTTTCAGCCAACTCCGCCGCCTGCTGGTACTGCTTTAGAGCGGCTTCTTCGGCTGGCTGCTCTGTTGCTGAGTCGGTCTGAGAAATATTTTGAGAAATATCTAATGAGCGCAACTGTAGGCCAGCCGCTAAACCCAACATTGCACTGCAAGCAGCGCTGAGTAATAAGGCATTCCAAAAACCAGGCATTTGTAGACAATCTCAGGAAATTGTTGAAAGGTAGAACGCAACGGGTATGTATTAGCAAGAATACAGCAGACGTACCGCCAGGATCGTTACCAGGGTAACCGAGCACGATGTCAAGCGGGCTGTGATGCGCTTTTGGGAGCACGATATTGCGCCTAATATTGATAAGGTACGCCGTTCGCGAAGAGTCCGCTTTTTGCTAACCTATCTGGAAGAAACGAGGAACCTTTATGTCAGCTATCCGCGAGTTGCATCAACAGCTCACGAGCAAAGAACGCTCAGCCGTGGAAATTGCTCAGGCTCAGCTTGACCAAGCCCAGGCGGTAGAGCCTCAGCTTAAAAGCTTTGTTTCGCTGACGGCAGAGAAGGCACTAGCTCAGGCTCAGGCGGTAGATGACCAGATTGCTGCGGGCTCCAGCATTGGCCTACTGGCAGGCATTCCCATCGCCCTTAAAGACAACCTTTGCACCAAAGGCATTCGCACGACCTGTAGCTCCAAAATGCTAGAGAACTTCGTGCCGCCCTACGAATCTACCGTAACGGGCCGATTAGACAAGGCTGGTGCGGTTTTTATCGGCAAAACAAACTTAGATGAGTTCGCGATGGGCGGCTCCACCGAGAATTCTGCCTTTCAAACGACGAGCAATCCTTGGGATGTGACGAGGGTTCCGGGCGGCTCTTCGGGTGGATCTGCCGCAGCGGTAGCGGGCGGTCAAGCACCGATTGCGCTGGGCTCTGACACGGGTGGTTCGATTCGTCAGCCGGCTTCTTTTTGCGGCATTGTAGGGATGAAGCCGACCTACGGGCTGGTATCGCGCTTTGGCCTAGTGGCCTTTGCTTCGTCGCTCGATCAAATTGGCCCGTTTGGGCGAACGGTGGAGGATACGGCGATTGTGCTGGGGGCGATCGCAGGCCATGACCCTAAAGACGCCACTAGCCTGAATGTCAAAATTCCTGACTACACTCAATCGCTTAAAAAAGGCGCTCAGCAGCCGCTCAAAGGCCGCACCGTCGGCATCGTTAAAGAAACCTTTGGCGCTGGCTTAGAGCCTGAAGTGGGCGATGCGGTCACCGCTGCGATTGAACAGCTCAAGTCCTTGGGCGCAGAAGTCAAAACAATTTCATGCCCTAAGTTTGACTATGGCGTATCGGCCTACTACATTATTGCGCCCTGTGAAGCCTCAGCTAACCTAGCCCGCTACGACGGCGTCCGCTACGGCCTTCGCGCCGACGAGCCTAACCTGCTCTCGATGTACAACAAAACCCGAGCCGAAGGGTTTGGCGACGAGGTAAAGCGGCGCATCATGATTGGCACCTACGCCTTATCAGCCGGATACTACGATGCTTTTTATCTCAAGGCCCAAAAGGTCAGAACGCTAATCAAGCGAGACTTTGATGCAGCCTTTAAAGCAGTCGATGTTTTGGTGAGCCCCACGGTGCCAACGACGGCCTTTAAAGCGGGTGAAAAAGACGATCCGCTCAGCATGTATCTGCTCGACTTAATGACCATTCCGGTCAACATGGCGGGGCTTCCAGGCATGAGCGTTCCCTGCGGCTTTGATAGCAACGGTATGCCCATTGGCCTCCAGCTCGTCAGCAACGTCCTCCGCGAAGACCTGCTGTTTGAAATGGGCTATGCCTATGAGCAGTCTACCGACTGGCACAAGCAGCAGCCAAAGCTGTGAGCAGTTCAACGTTGGATCTAGGGGGTGCGATCGCCAGCCGTGCAAAAGCGATGTAGAAGGTTCTCTATCGCTGGATCATCGGGCAGCCTCAGCCGAAATTCATCGGTTAGCACCCGGCGAAGCGCTTTTGCGGTGGTTAGTATGCGGCGCTCTGTGACTCCATTACAAGAATTGAGATGATGCGTTGTAAAGCGATTGTCGCGCAAGGCATAGCGACAGCTTTCCCCTACTCTAGAGACGATTAATGAATTGACAAATCGTGACTTTGGGTAAGTTGAAACGTACCAGTTGCTGACCTCGTAGTCGGATGGATGCTGGGGTTGCAGGTCGAACTGATAGAGCGATCGCCACGCCTGATCGAAATAAATCTGCATGATGTAGGTATCTTTTGCCTGAATCAGCCGGAACGGTTCGTGAGAGGTGGACTGGGCGATTTGCGGCGTCAGCCGAATGGGGGTCACGAGCGTCGAGCCGCCAAAGCCCACATCGGCAATGTAGGGCTGATTGTTGATATAAACCAGCAGCAGCATATGACTGCGAGGCGTGATGACGCCCTCGGGTACGCCCCAAAGCACTCGCGCTGCCAAGCTAGTGACCTGAAAGCCCAGCGCCATGAGCACCGAGCGCAACAGACCGTTTTGCTCAAAACAGTAGCCGCCCCGTCCGGCGCTGACTAGCTTTTGCTGCAAAGAAGGCAAATCGAGAACAACAGGCTGTTTGAGCAGGGGGCTGAGGTTTTCAAAGGCGATCGCCTTCGTATGACAAGCATGAACGGCCTCCAGCGTAGACAAGCTTGCCGTCCGCTCTCCTGAGTAGCCAATCCGCTGAAAGTAGGCGTTAAGATCGATGGCGTTTGGGGAGGGAGCTGGCATAGAACAATAAGTGAGTAGACATCTGGTTGATTTAAGCTAGCGATAAAACAATTGAAAAGTTGCATGAGCTATTTGTTCTTTAGCAGCCAAACATTTTCTTTGGCTGGGCACTTTCCTTTTAAGCCATTAGGAAGTGCTGTACTCGCGGCAAGGCTTAGCATATAGCTATCTTGATAGTGCTGATATATTTCTTCATCACTCACAGAAAAAGGAGGCCCCTCCATCAAAGCTTGGTCGTATACGTAGCAGATGATCATTTGAGGCGCTTTGGCCGTAATTTTCATCAGGTGAGCTGTGTAACGATTACGCACTTCTTTCGGCAGCGCCACTAAAGCCGCTCTGTCATAAATTGCATCAGCAGCGCCCAGCACACTGCTAGATAAGTCAAAAATGTCGCCCACAAATATGTCAATATCCTCGGCGCTGTAGTGCTTCAGCTTATCAACTTCTACTATCTTAGGCTGCTTGCCAAGCGTCATAAATAGCTGCTCAATTGCTATTTCGCTCAGCTCAGCGCCAACCACCCGATAGCCCTGAGAAAGCAGCCAAGCAATATCTAGCGTTTTGCCACACAAGGGTAAAAAAATCCGGCTGCCTGCCGCCAGCGAAAGCGTCTTGAAGTATTTAATGAGTAAAGGGTTAGCTTCACTATTGTGAAAAGCGATATTGTTATTCTTCCATTTTTCGAGCCAAAAGCTTGCGTTCATAGCGGTTCCTTTGGTTAATTTCTCTGGTTGATAGTCTAGTCGACAATTTGAGCAGCGTTTCTTACCAAGCTCTAGCGTTTAGACAATTGTTTGAATCTCTGTTATGTTTTTCAACGATTTCATAAGGGAAGGAGGTATTGCTGACGCTAGCTGCTTAGAGTTTTAAATGTAAAGGTGATCAAACGAGCTGCTTGCTAAATTCTGTCGTATGTTGCAAGCTAGCAACTATTGTAAAATCATTAAAAAAATCATTAAAAGTAGGATCGCTAAAAGGCAAGTGCGATCGCCCTTACAATCAGCCTTTATATTTTACACCTAGAGTCAAACAGTTTACCTAGAAGTATTTAATCCAGGACATTGCTATGCCAACTGCTCCCACCTATCCCGGCGTTTACATCGAAGAGCTGCCCAGCGGGGTTAAAACGATTTCCGGCGTAGCGACCTCGCTGACGGCCTTTGTCGGTAGAGCGCTTAGAGGCCCCACTGATGAGCCGACTATCATCAACAACTACGGTGATTTTGAGCGGGGCTTTGGTGGGCTATGGCGAGACAGCAGTTTGGGCTATGCCGTTCAAGATTTTTTCTTAAATGGAGGAGGACAGGCGATTATTGTTCGTTTGTTTCATGGCGAGGCTTCACAGGCTAGGCTCGATGCAAACGGACTACCGCTGATTGCCGCAGCGCCGGGTGCCTGGGGTAACCACTTGCGCGCCCGTATCAGAATCGTGACGATGGCAGGGTTGCCAGAGCGCTACGGCTTAGCGCCGGGAGAACTCTTTAATTTAACCGTGCAAGATACAAAAACAGGGCTCACAGAAACGTTTCAAAATATTTCGATGAAAGATAGCGCTCGTCAAGTAGCCGCTGTGTTAGAGAGTAGTTCTACGCTGGTTCGCGTTGAGGGAACGCCAGGAGAAAATATGCCGGGTGAGCATAGCCTAGAGCCTGGAACCGACCCCGAGACGCAAAGGAAAAAAACGATTTGGACGGACGATGCCACGAGTAGCAAGGTTGTAGAAGAAGCTCAGGCGACGGATGGCGATGCGATCGCGCAGGCAGACTTTACCGGAACGGGCAAAGAAGCTAATAAGCAAGGTCTCTATGCCTTAGAAAAAGCTGATATCTTTAACTTGCTCTGCATTCCGCCCTACACCCCAGACGAAAATGCAGATACAGATTTGATATCTAAGGCGGCGGCTTACTGTGAAGACAGACGAGCTATGCTGATTGTAGATTCTCCTACTAGCTGGAATGACGTGGCAAAAGCCAGCGCAGGCGTGGTTGACGTGGGCACGAACAGTAAAAACGCAGCCGTCTTTTTTCCTCGGCTGATTAAGCCTGATGCTTTAAGAGAAAATCAGCTAAGAACGTTTGCGCCGTGCGGGGCGATCGCCGGTGTGATGGCCCGTACCGATAGCCAGCGCGGTGTGTGGAAGGCTCCCGCTGGCCTGGATGCTACCTTAAACGGCATACCTGCTTTGAGCGTGCCGCTCACCGATGACGAAAACGGTCAGCTCAATCCTTTGGGAGTCAACTGCCTGAGAGCGTTTCCAGCAGCGGGGCGCGTGGTTTGGGGAGCGCGAACTTTGCAGGGTAACGATCAGCTCGCCTCAGAGTGGAAGTATATTCCGGTGCGGCGGCTGGCGCTGTTTTTAGAAGAGAGCTTGTATCGGGGCACAAAGTGGGTGGTGTTTGAGCCTAATGATGAGCCTTTATGGGCGCAGATTCGGCTGAACGTGGGCGCGTTTATGAATAATTTATTTCGTCAGGGGGCGTTTCAAGGCAGCTCGGCGAAAGAGGCTTACTTTGTAAAGTGCGATAAAGAAACCACTACGCAAAATGATATCAATCAAGGCATCGTTAACATTATTGTGGGCTACGCACCGCTGAAGCCTGCGGAGTTTGTGATCTTGAAGTTTCAACAGATTGCAGGAGAGATTGCGACCTAGTAACCCTTATTTTTCAAGCCTGACGCAGCCTTAGATTTATTGTTTTTTTTGGAGACCCTTGATTATGCCTGCTCCTCAGTTTGTGGTAAATGCTAGCCGTTTCGACCCGTACAAAAACTTTAAGTTTCGGGTGAAGTGGGATGGTCGCTATGTGGCTGGCATTAGCAAGGTAGGCGCGCTGAAGCGGACGACAGAAGTGGTGGAGCACCGCGAGGGGGGCGATCCGAGCAGCGGGCGCAGTTCGCCGGGGCAAACCACGTATGAAGCGATTACGCTAGAGCGCGGCGTTACTCATGATAAAGACTTTGAGCAATGGGCCAACAAGATTTGGAATTATGGCTCGGGGTTGGGCGCTGAGGTGTCGCTTAAAGACTTTCGGAAAGACATTATTTTGGAGCTGATGAACGAGGCGGGGCAGGTAGCGATTTCTTACAAAATTTTTCGCTGCTGGGTATCTGAATTCACCGCGCTGCCAGATTTAGATGCCAGTGCCAATGAGGTCGCTATTCAAACGATTATGCTGCAAAACGAGGGCTGGGAGCGAGATTATGATGTGGCAGAGCCTAGCGAGCCCAGCTTTGTTGAACCGTCCTAGCTGACTTTTTCTAGCTGTTTTACTTTGCCTGAGCGATGCCTGCTTTTTCAGATAGTCAAATTTTACAGATTTGGGAGATGGGTCAAGATCGTTCTTTGTTAGAGCGATCGCTGATTTTAGTGGGCATGGCGCATCGGGAGCAGTCTCGCGAGCAGCTGATGAACTGGACGATTGGGCAAAGAGATGCTGAGCTGCTGTCACTGCGAGAGCTGACCTTTGGGCCACAGCTCAATAGCCTAACGGACTGTCCTCAGTGCGAGGAGCGCTTGGAGTTTAGCTTTTTAGCTGCGGATATTCGCATGGGGACAGGGGACTCAACGCAGCAGTACAGGTTTGAACAGATGGAATATGAGATTGTTTTTCGGGTGCCGACTCAGGCTGATTTAATGAGCCTTGTGCCGCCGCCGACTCAAGATTTGCCACTGGCTTCGTCGCTGGCTTTGGCGCGCCAGAGTGCGGCGCTGTTGGAGCGATGTATATTAGCAGCTAGATATCAAGGGCAGGCAGTGACGTTTGCAGACTCGCCCACAGATGTTTTACAGGCGCTCGGTATAGCCATGGCCGATTGCGATCCGCAGGCTGAAGTGTTGATTAACTTAAGCTGTGCAGACTGCGGACATGAGTGGCAGAGCTTGTTTGATATTGTTGCTTTTTTTTGGGATGAGCTGAGCGGGCGATCGCGCCAATTATTAGCAGAAGTTCATGTGCTAGCTCGGTTCTATGGCTGGCGTGAAGCGGATATTTTAGCCATGGGCACTCGGCGACGGCAGCATTATTTAGAGCGAGCGAGCCAATGACAGACTTTATCACGGGCTTAATTCAGCGGGCGGCAGGGCAGGCTTTGGCCTTCTCTCCAGATATTTCTTCTACCTATCCGTGGCGGTCAATCTATCTTCCGTCTGTTGCTTCGGTTTGGCAGGCAGGCACCTTATCAGCAGCGCTAGAGCCGCCAGCCTCATACTCACTGATCTCTCAACCGCTAAATGCCCAGCGCCTTAATCAGAGTCCTAATCAGAGTCCTCATCAAAGTCCTCATCAAAGCCCTAACAAGAGTTTTGACTTACAGCCTGCTGATTCTCAGTTGCTTAAAGCTCAGACAAATAATTTACAAACCACTGACTTGCCGACGCCGAATGCCCAGAAAATCGACGCACCGCCGATTCATCTATCATCTATTGACGCTCAGCCGAATAACGCTCAGCTAACTAGCGCCCAATCCGCTACACCTCAGCAGATTGACTCACAGCATTTTGACGCGCCAGTTGTTGACTCATCAAATCTCTACTCACAGTCTGGTAGCGCACGGTCTGATAGCGCACGGTCTGATAGCGCACGGTCTGATACACGGTCTGAGCGATCGCCCGCCAATGACTTACCGCTTATCGGCTCCCAGTCTGCTGATTTTTCGCGAGTGGATGCATCTTCTTTGTCGCACTCTGATAAGCTTGTCCCGTCTCAGCAAGATCCCGTTCAAGCAGACCCAACCGGGGCCGATATCATTCAACGTCGTGACCTACCATCGGAACTCGCGCAGTCGATATCGCCGCAGGCATCTTATTTTCCAGACGACTGGCAGGCTAGGGAACAAGCTGATAGATTAACCGCTTCGATGCCTTCTGAGGCTACGCTATCTCAGCGCGATCGCCCCTCTCCAGCAGATTCTGCAGCACCTGCCGAACCAAATTTACCCCTTTATTCACCTAACAATTCACCTAACATCACCGCAACAACCGCACCCATCAAAATAGAACAATCTATCCCCGCTCGCTTTTCTGGGCAAGTAGCTGATGCAGCTCAGATATCACCGTCAACCACGCTAGAGTCTGTCTTTGGCTCGACGCCACAACAGCAAGCTCCCATTCTCCCTAACGTTGCCCAACCGCCAATTTACAATCATCTACCCTCTGATTGCAGGCAAAACCAACGCTTTTCACCGCTTGATTCGGCGACTACCAACAACAACTTTGAGAGTCCGCCCGTTCGCGTGACGATTGGGCGCATAGAAGTGAAAGTCACTACGCCCGACCCCACACCAAAGCCGACTCGTAGCCAGCAACAGCAGACTACACTTTCCTTACAGGACTATTTACAACAGCGAGAGGGCAAGCCGTTATGAGCAATGCTTTGGCGATCGCTGCTGTCACCACAATGCTAGACTATCTGCTGACGCACTCACTAGCGCGAAGCGCCGCCGTTAGCCTGGAGAGCGTGACCGCTAAGCCCCCAGACAAGGCCCGCGAAGGGGGAGAGAGCACCAACCAGATCAACATATTTTTGTATCAAATTTTACCCAACGCGGCTTGGCGAAATCAGTCTCTTCCCAATCGCGTTAAGCCGGGTGAAACAGGCCGCGACTCGCTGGCGCTGACGCTTTCGTATTTAATTACGGCCTACGGTAAGAACAACGACGATATTGAAGGGCAGCGGTTGTTAGGCATGGCAATGCAGACGCTGCACGATCGCCCTGAGATTCGGCCACAGGATATTGAGCGATCGCTAGAAAGTGCAAACCTATTGCCCGACAAACAAGAATTACTGGCCAGCAGCAACCTAAAAAATCAGATTGAGCGGGTGCGAATAACGCCGCAAATTCTGTCGGTAGAAGAGATTTCTAAAATGTGGGCGACGTTTCAAACGCCTTACCGAATTTCGGCGGCCTATGAGGTCTCGGTGGTGCTGATTGAGAGTGGTGTGCCAGTGAAGGCAGCTTTACCCGTGCTGACTAGGGGAAATGATGATCGGGGTGTTAGGGTTCAAGCCAATTTGACGCCACCGACTCCAACCTTAGAATCGCTGAGCTGGCCGGGAATAGCTGAACGAATGGGCTTAAGGATAGGAGATTCTCTCACGCTAAAAGGGCATCACTTGGACGGTGATGGCGATACCGTTCTTGCCAGGTTCAGCCATCCGCAGCGCGATCGCCCGATTGAAGTACCGCTCCAGCGTCCAATCTCTCCAAATGAGATTACGATCGTGCTATCAAATGAAGCCTCATCTGCTTGGCTAGCAGGTTTTTATACGGTTAGCCTGCGCTACGAGCAGGGTGAAACGAGTCGGTTTTCTAATGCATTGTCCGTGGCGATCGCCCCCACCCTCACCAACATCACCGTCACCAACCATACCCTTACGCTTAACTGCACCCCTGCCGTTCATCCAAACCAACCAGCATCGCTGCTGCTTGGCAGTCAAGAAATTCCGTTTGAACAAGACCTTGATGACGTAGAGCCTTCAAGCAGGCTTAGCTTTAGCTTAAATGACGTTGCCGCTGGTGATTACTT
>JBARVS010000334.1:0-1561 GCA_049646385.1 Phormidesmis sp.
AAAACGGAACAGTCGAATCGGCTAAAGATGCTAGAGAACAGTCTGAAGACGTTGTTAGAGATGCTCGAAATCAAGCAGGGGAAGAAGCCATCTTCACAAACAGCGACTTCTTTGGCGACGAGTACGACTCCGGAGAGCAAACAGCCTACCAGTCCGAGCCAGAAAGAACTAATACACAGCCCTCAGAAGAAGTGGAGCTTTAATGTTGAAATGGTAGCCACATCAGCCCTGGCCTCTTCTATGAGTATGGCTTTACTGCTGCTGCTACTGAGTGCAAACGGACTGATCGTCGTACCCATACGCGCGGTAGAAGTACCGGAGCAAAACACAGCAGCAGAAAGTGTAGAGCCAGCATTAGGCAACTGAGCGATCAACACACTGTCGGGCAATAGGCTGGCGGCGACGGAAAGGGTTGGACTCATAGGGGCGAGCACTACCGAGAAGTGACAACCTGCTTCAGCCTATTCGCGATCGCTTCGCTGAATTACCTGATCCTAGGAGGAAAGTGTAATCCTGTGATGAACCCCGCCCAAAAAGCAGCTTTTTTACAGTTTTACCGCCATGCACTAAAACCGGTCGTTGAGAGACAAGTTCATGACTGATAGGGAATTTCAATTATGAATTCGGTTCCCTGTCCCAGTTGCGATTGACAGGTTAATCGGCCCTGATGCCGTTCCACCACGATTTGATAGCTGATTGAGAGGCCCAAGCCAGTACCGCTTCCAACCGCTTTAGTCGTAAAAAACGGCTCAAAAATGCGGCTTTGTATGGCTGGATTAATCCCGCCCGCATTGTCAGCAATCCGAATTACAATTTGGTCGGACTGCACCTCGGTACGGATGGTAATGACTGGGGTTGAGACGCGATGTTCTTCAAGGGCATCAATGGCGTTGGCCAAGATGTTCATAAAGACTTGGTTTAGCTGGTTGGCAAAACAAGGTACTAACGGGAGTTGACCATACTGCTGGCGAACCTCAATAGTCGGGCGATCGCTCTGCTCGACCAAACGATGATTCAAAATCATCAAGGTGTTCTCTATCCCTTCATGCAGGTCAACCGGCTTTTGCGCTGACTCATCCAACCGTGAAAAATTACGCAGTCCTAGCACGATGTCTGTGATGCGCTTACTGCCTACACGGATAGAACTTAGAACTTTAGGCAAATCTTCTACCACATACTCCAGATCTACAGCCGCCAGTTTATCGACCAGTTGAGAGGGTAGATTAGGTCGCTCGCTCTCACATAGCTGGGCTAGTGCTAAGAGATCCTGAGCATATTCTTCGACGTAATTTAGATTGCCTGTAATAAAAGTGGTCGGGTTATTAATTTCATGAGCAACGCCCGCGACCATTTGCCCTAAACCGGCCATCTTCTCTGACTGAATTAGCTGCGACTGAGTTTGGCGCAGGTTCTGCAACGTAGTTTGCAACTCAGCGGTGCGGCTAGTGACCTGAGCTTCCAGCGTTTGGTGTAGCTGCTGACGGCTCAACTGGGTTCGATGCGCTTCCGTGGTGATACTCGCTAAGTGCGCCGCCGCCTTGAGGACAGCATGGTGGTAGAC
>JBARVS010000335.1:0-2887 GCA_049646385.1 Phormidesmis sp.
CCCGCGCCCCCTGCGGATGTAACGGCTGATTAAGATTGTTAACTTGAGATAGCAAATTTGTACGGCCAATTGATACAGCATCGAACAAACGCTTGCTGTCGGCCAACGCGATCCCAAATCGCTATAGACTTGAGTCTAATAAGGTTGGGATTTTCACTCAGGTCGTAATATGCGAATTCTATTTGTGGCTGCCGAAGCCGAGCCGCTTGCCAAAGTTGGCGGTATGGGCGATGTAGTAGGCGCTTTGCCTGCTGTGCTACGGGCAATGGGCCACGATGTGCGCGTATTTATGCCTTATTACAACGCGATGGCGGGCAAGCTCGACTATCCCGGCGACCCGGTTTGGCAGGGGCAGGCAATGTTCAATGCGTTTTCGGTATTCGAGAGCAGACTGCCCGGTACCGACGTGCCGCTGTATCTTTTTGGCCATCCCTGCTTTGATAACGGCATTATCTACGGCGGTGACGATGAGCAGTGGCGCTTTACCTTTTTTGCCAACGGCGCGGCTGAATTTGCTTGGAACTACTGGAAGCCCAACATTATTCACGCTCACGACTGGCATACTGGAATGCTGCCCGTGTGGATGCACGAAGTTTCTGATATTGGCACGGTCTTTACGATTCATAATTTGGCCTATCAGGGGCCGTGGCGCTGGTGGTTAGAGCGCAAGACCTGGTGCCCTTGGTTTATGCAGGGGCATAACGTGATGGCGGCGGCGGTGCAGTACGCCGATCAGGTGAATACGGTGTCGCCCACCTATGCCGAACAAATTCAAACGCCTGAGTATGGGGAAAATCTAGAGGGGCTGCTGTCATTTATTAGTGGAAAGCTTAGCGGGATTGTGAATGGGATTGATACGGATTCGTTTAATCCAGCGACTGACCGCTACATTGAGCACAACTATACGGCCAAAAGCCTGGATAAGCGGCTGAAAAATAAGGCGGTGGTGCAAAGGGAAATGGGATTGGTTGAGAATCCTGATGGCTTTTTGATTGGGCTGGTGAGCAGGCTCGTGGAGCAAAAGGGCATTGATCTGATTTTGCAGACGATGGATCGCTATTTGGCTTATTCGGACGCGCAGTTTGTGATTTTGGGGACGGGCGATCGCCAATACGAAAACCAGCTATGGGAGCTAGCCGCCCGCTATCCAGGCCGAGCTAGCGCCTACATTATGTACAGCGATACCCTTGCCCGAAAAATCTACGCAGGCTGCGACGCCTTTCTCATGCCCTCTCGATTTGAACCCTGTGGCATTAGCCAAATGATGGCAATGCGCTATGGCTGCGTCCCCATCGTGCGCCGTACGGGTGGGTTAGTAGATACGGTCACGCATAACGACCCGGTTAATGAAGCAGGGACAGGCTACTGCTTTGATCGCTACGAACCGCTCGATTTGTTTACTTCTATGGTCAGAGCAGCCGAGGCATACCGCTTTAAGCCGCAGTGGGAAGCTCTGCAAAGGCGCGCAATGGGCGAAAACTTTAGCTGGGAACTCTCAGCGGTAGAGTACATCAAGCTGTACAGCAAGGTAATGAACGTCTCTGCAGAAGACCATCTGCCGATAAAGTATGGCGGCACCGTTGAGATTTAGGCTGAGATGTAAGATTTAGTTCAAGCCAAAGCCGCCATTCTAACCTTGAGAACGGCGGCTTGGATTTTATACAAACACAACGGGCCCGACGAGATTCGAACTCGCAACTTCCGCCGTGACAGGGCGGTGCTCTAACCAATTGAACTACGGGCCCTTGCTGAATTAGAAAGCTTAGTTTGCTCTCTTCTCCTTTCTTCTCAAGGCGATCTCTATTGTGCGGATTAGCAGGCGCTTTGTCAAACTTTTTTAGCCTTTTTCGTGAAAGAATTTTTGATAGAAACCCTTTAAAGTGCTAGCACAGCGGTTGAGCGGCTCGCTGATAGCGCGAAGCAGCATTCCGTCTCTTTGCCAAAAGAATGACGACAGGTAGGGCTGAAGTTTCTAAACTTTCTACAGGCCAAACAACAGGCCAGAAAATTGACCAAAAGACAAGTGAAGGCGATAAGCGATGAAAACCGTTGAACTTCCCTCTGGGCAAGCTATTCCTATTTTGGGTATGGGGACTTGGCGAATGGGTGAGAATAGTAAGTGCCGCCAAAGTGAGGTGGATGCGCTGCGCTGTGGGCTAGAGCTGGGCCTATCGCTAATTGATACGGCTGAAATGTATGGCGAGGGTGAAGCCGAGGCGGTCGTGGCGGAGGCGATCGCCCATCATCGCTCAAGCGTTTTTCTAGTTAGCAAGGTGTATCCCCATAATGCTTCTAAGCAGGGGGCGATCGCGGCCTGTGAACGCAGCCTCAAACGCCTCAACACAGACTGCATTGATCTATACCTGCTCCACTGGCGCGGTTCTTATCCGCTCGCCGAAACCCTAGAAGCCTTTCAAACGCTAAAGCAATCAGGCAAAATTCGCGATTATGGCCTTAGTAACTTTGACACCGACGATATGAAAGAAGCGGCCAGACTACCCGGCGGTCAGGCCATTGCAACCAACCAAGTGCTATACAACCTGACGCGGCGAGGCATTGAGCTGAATCTGCTGCCCTGGTGCGAGCAGCAAAATATCCCCGTTATGGCGTACTCACCGATTGAGCAGGGGCGATTGCTGGAAGACAAAATACTAGAGAAGATCGCCCAAGAGAAGGGCGTGAGTGGGGCGCAGATTGCGATCGCTTGGCTGCTCCATCAAAGCAACGTTATCGTCATTCCCAAGGCTAGCCGGATTCAACATGTAGAGCAAAACTACGCTGCCTTAGACATCACCTTGAGCGCTGAAGATCTAGCGACCTTAGAGGATGCCTTTCCAGCGCCGAGCCAGCCCATTCCTTTACAGATGCTGTAAATCTCTCTAAGTTA
>JBARVS010000336.1:0-14097 GCA_049646385.1 Phormidesmis sp.
TTTGGCTTTGCGGCGGCTGTAGGCTTTGACGGCAGATCTGCGAATGTAGCCCTTGCGGGTGATTTCGGTGACGAACTCGATTTCACTTTCTTCGGCGGCAATGTCGGCTAAGAGCTTTTCTTCTTGGTTGCGTTCGGCAACGGTTTGAATGCGGGTGCGGCGAGGGTCGTTAAATTTTTTCTTGAGCGATCGCAGCTCTTTTTTGAGCGACTTCATCAGCACCGCGCGATCGTCAACTAGCGCCTGCAAAGTCGAGATCCGATCATCAAGCTCAGCGGCTTCGTCTCGAAGCTTTTGCTGTTCAAGGCCAGTGAGCCGACGCAATGGCATTGATAGAAGGCTATCGGACTGGCGATCGCTCAAATCCAACTGCGCTTGGAGCTCAACTTTTGCACTCGTGCCATCGGCGGCGCTGCGCAAAACTTCAATCACATCGTCTAGATTGTCGAGCGCCACAATCAGCCCCTCAACGATGTGGGCGCGATTACGCTTTTGCGCTAGCTCGTAGCTGTACTGACGAATCAGCGTCTCCTCACGGAAGCTTAAGAAAGCCTCTAGAATTTCGCGCAGTGAGAGCTGACGCGGCTGACCGTCTTCAATGGCGAGCATCAGCGCCCCGAAGTTGGTTTGCAGCGGCGTCATTTTATACAGATCGTTCAAAATAAGGTGGGGTTGGGCCTCACGCTTAATTTCAATGACAACGCGCATCCCCTCTCGGTCGCTTTCATCTCGAATATCTGAAATGCCTTCGATGCGGCCCTGGTTGACTAAGCTGGCGATTTTGGTAATCCAGCTGGCCTTGTTAACTTGGTAGGGAAGTTCGGTGACAATGATGGCTTGGCGCGATCGCTTCCCCTTTCCGGTTTGAATTTCCTCAAAGCTAGCAATGCCCCGAATCGGAATACCGCCGCGCCCGGTGCGATAAGCCTCATAGATCCCTTTGGTATCAATAATTTCTGCCCCAGTCGGAAAATCCGGCCCAGGAATGAGATCGAACAGCTTTTCGTTAGAAAGGTTGGGCCGATCAATCAGGGCAATCAGACCGTCTATAACCTCGCCCAGGTTATGCGGTGGAATATTAGTTGCCATGCCCACCGCAATACCTGAGCTGCCGTTGAGCAATAGGTTAGGCAGTTGGGCGGGCAAAACGATGGGCTCTTGCTGAGAGCTGTCGAAGTTGTCAGCAAAATCAACGGTTGCTTCACCGACGCCTTCAAGCAGGGCACTGTGACCGATGTCAGCCAGACGGGTTTCGGTATAGCGCATAGCCGCAGGCGGATCGTTATCAACCGAGCCAAAGTTGCCATGCCCAGATAGCAGCGGGTAGCGGCTAGAAAAGTCTTGCACCATACGCACCAGCGCGTCATATACGGCCTGATCGCCATGCGGGTGGTATTTGCCTAGCACATCGCCAACAACGCGAGCGCATTTGCGAAAAGGCCGATCTGGGACAAGTCCTAGCTCATGCATAGCATACAGAATGCGCCGATGAACGGGCTTTAGCCCATCGCGAACGTCAGGGAGTGCCCGCCCGACAATGACGCTCATGGCGTATTCCAAATATGATCGCTGCACTTCGGTATGGAGGGCGGTGCTGACGATCTGCTCTTTGGAAAAGTCTAACTGTTTCGCCATGAAGGAGTCCTGAATAAATGCGTGAGTAAGGGTAGGCCGTAATGATGTACGTACAATGGTGTAAGTTACAAGGAAGCGTCGAAAAATTGCAATACGCTAGGCTGTCGTGGTGACGTTATTCCTATGGAGCTTTCTGTTAAGTTACAGTGCTAAGGTGTGATTTGGGCGTGTGGTTTAGGTTAATTCTTCGTTTACAAGGCGTATAGCGTCGCTGAGTCTAATGATAATTAGCTGAGATAGGAGCTATCAAAAAGTTGGCAAAAGTTGCAGAAGTTGGCAGTGGTCATAAGCACGAAAAGTCATGAAAACCATTTTGATTGTGGAAGACGATATGGTGAACGCCCGCGTTTTCTCAAAAATTTTGACAAAGCGAGGCGGACTACATGTGAAGCACACTGAGAATGTTGACGAGGTGATTAGCATTGCTCAAAGGAAAGAAGCCGATGTCATCTTGATGGATGTTTCGCTCTCTCACAGCGTGTATCAGGGTAAGCCAGTAGATGGAATCGAGATTACCCAAATGTTAAAGAGCAATCCAGAAACAGCGAGCGTACCTGTGATTTTAGTCACCGCTCATGCAATGGATGGCGATCGGGAAAGCTTTTTGAATCAGAGCGGTGCCGATGGCTATATCTCTAAGCCAGTGGTAGATCATCAGAAGTTTGTAGATGATATCGCGGCGATGATTCCTGATTAAATTCGATTTGTATCAGGCATGGGCTGTGTACATAGTTCACTTGTACCATATCAAAAGCGCAACAGCCTAGTAAAAAAAGCAAAAAGGCGGTGGGCTATAGATAAAGTGGCCCACCGCCTTTTGACTGTTTTTATTGGGTTAAGAAAAGATACGCCGCCATCGTTTGGCTTTAAAGCTGAACTAAAAGCTCCTTGAGAACGGGCGTGTTAAAGAAAGCTTGGGTATCAGTAACGAGCTTTTCGCCCCACAGATTTTCTTTAAGAAAGTCGATGCTGGCGTAGCGGGGGTCACGCTCTAGGGCAGCGATCGCCCCATTGCTGCTGTTGAGGGTTTGCGCGCCCTGGCGGAACTTGGCCACGGCGATCGCTAGCTGAGGCTCAGTCTCTTCGTTTTCTGCTAAATCGAGCGCCCTTTGCCACTGGGCGATCGCGCCATTTACATCGCCCGATTCATACTTTACCAGGCCAATATTATTCACCGCCGCCCAAAATTTGGGATCGCTGCTGAGCGCTTTTTCGTACTGGGCGATCGCCTGATCAGAGCGGCCCAGCTTATAGTAAGCGTTACCCAAATCAAACAAAGCACCTGGATTTTCAGGGTCTACTCGCAGCCCCGACTCAATCGACTGCGCAGCCTGAGCATACTGCGCCTCCTTAAAGTAAGCATTGCCCAGCGTAAAGAGCACCAGTGAACTATCAGGCTGTAGGGTCTTGGCCCGATTAAGCGTTGCAATGGCCTGCGCTGGCTGCGGTTCGCTCGCTTGCAGGTAAAGACTTCCCAGCAAAATCAGCACATCAGGATCGCCCGGTAAAAGCTGCGCAGCAAGCTGGGCGCGGGCCAATGCCTCATCATACTGCTGAAACTGAGCTTGCAAAGCGGCATCCTGCGCTAGTCTCAACCCGTCTTCCTTTAGTCGCGCCTCGTCTAAAGGCAAAGTATAGGGAAGCAGCGCCTGGGCCACAGCCGACTTGGGCTGGCTCCATGCGATCGCAAGCAGCATGAGTGAGAAGAGTGTTCTTTTAAGCACGGGTTAGATTAAGGGGTAAAAAAATAGTGGCTAAAACGCGAACATAGCTATCTTTAACAGGTTCTTTAGCAAGTATTGTCTTTGTTTTAGCATGAGGTGAGATGATTCTGTCGAAATCATCTAAAAACATTGAACCTTGATGGGTCGATTCCTGAAGCTGCACTCAACAAAACGTCTGGATCAAAATCTCAGCTCATACTCCAGCAAAAACTGGTTGACATCTGCAAAGTCAGTAGTGCCTCTTACCGTAAGCGCATCGGTGAGGCGGTAGTTAGCACCGATCTGAGGATTAGAGCTATCAGTCAGAATTTTGGTGATAGACAAAGAGGTTGAATCCGTGAGGTCGAAGCCGACAGAAGCCGCAATGCCTAGCCCACCGCTATCTCTTTCAGTTCCGTCAGCACTTTGATTGCTAGCAGCCGTAATGGGGAAAAGATTGAACTCACTGAGGCTTAGCGCGTTGCCAATCACATCTTGCACCCTAGTTAGAATGGTGCCGCCCAGCAGATTGACAATCCCACCCAGACCGTTGCCTTGCTCAATAGATTCTGCAGCGGTAATAAACCCGCCGCCAATGAGAGTGACCAGCTCAGATTCGCTACGAGCAGGCGAGCTAGATAGCTCTATATTTTCCAAAATGGCGTTAGCTGGGCCTTCGACATCAGCGCGAACGCGGATGGTGCGCAGCGAGCCAGGGTTGTTAAACCCGTTGTTGGCAGTATCAGCAATTTCGGCAGTGGCGTAGGGGGTGCCAGCAACTGCGCCACTGCTGTTAATTTCTTGAACCGTTGATCTAAGTGAGACGTTTAGATAGGGATTTTGCAGCCCTGTTTCTGGCGTAAACTCAGCCGTGTTGTTGTCTCCTCTCAGGCGGAAAAGCGTCGTAAAAAGGTTCACGCTGCCCGACTTGAGGTCAATGATGCCGTTGGGACTTAGGTTGTCAGGTGAGCCATTAAGTACCAAGGTACCATCGGCAACGAAGCCGAGCTGAGTGCCCTGAATGACGCGAATGGACTTGCCCAAGGTCAAGCGCAGATCTCGGAACACAGGGGTAATACCGCCTGAAGCAGGGGCTGAGGCGATCGCTGAAGCAGGCACTGAAGTAGAAGAGCCTGACGTCGTTGCAGCAGCGTCCTCCAAGCTGTTGACCGAATCATTACCATTAGGCAGCGTTATGCGACCTTGAGAAAGAATCACCTGACCGCCAATTTGAGGCCCTCCTAGCAAAGCGCTCCCGCCCACAACGATCTGACCATTGACCCCACCTTCGTAAAGACTTCGATAATCTAAGTCAATATTCTCGAAGTTGACAGTGAGCGGTAGATTGGCGGCCAAGGGTTGAGGAAAAAGCGGATTGTCAGCGGCCTCTGACGTAGCCACTGAAGTGAGGGTAGTGAGCTTCGTGCCGCTAATAATAGGATAGAGCAGCGGCAGCTTGCCTGCGGCGGTCAGTTGGCCGTCGCTGAACTGCCCTTGTAAGCCTTCGACAATAATTTGCTCACCCGCAAAGGTAGCTCTGCCAGTGACGTTCGTGAGTGGCTCTGGCAAAATCTTGGCATTGATAACCGCTTCGTCTAAGGTGGCAGTGCCATCTATCTCAGGGTTTCTAAGAGTACCGCCTACTTTTAGATTAAGCTGACCGCTGCCAGATTCCCAGGCAATTTGATCGGTAAATATATTGAGTAGCGCTAGCCCTTCGTCCTCAACGTTAATTTCAACTGCGATATTGTCGCTTTGGGGTTGAGTCTCCATGAAGTTAAAGGCGTAGGGAATTTGCGCCGCGAGCGTAAGTGGCTGATCGGGGGTGCTGGCCGTGAGCTTGCTAGTCAGGCTGAGCCTTGCGTTTTGGTAAAGAAACTGAGCATCTGCGGTTTGGATGGGCGTGTCGTTAATGGTGGCGGCAGATAGTTCTGCGAGCCCGCGCATCTGTGGGTTTGACAGCGTACCGCCAAGGGTGGCTGTAGCGTTGGCATAACCTTCAATGTCGGTAGGTAGCTGTAAAACTTTATCGAGAGTAGCAATGTTGAGATTTTGAGCGGTGGCTTGCAGGTTAGAGGTGAGTTCGGTGTTGCGACCGAAGACGAGTTGGCCTGCGAGGTTAACGAAGGCGATCGCCGTTTGCGCCTCACCCATTTGCTCGCCGTTAGAGTTCATACCTAAGCTTTCACCCGAGCTTGGAGCCTGCCTATCAGCATCCAAAGCGTTGGCTTCAGCAATTTCTAATTCCGCTGTACTCAGTTCAGCTACAGGCGATTCAATCAACTCGCTGCCGTTTGCGCTTGTATCAACGACCTCTAAATCAGCCGGAACCGGAATTTCAGAGGCGAAGCGCACCGGCTCTAGCGTCAGAATATTAGGCGTCAAACTGCCTTTAGCAATCACTTCCTGGGCGCTATAGGCTTCTCCCCACTCCCAGTTTTTTCCAGCTAAGTCAAAATCAAGCTTGAAGTCGCTGCCGCTGCCCTCCAGCTTCAGTTTGCCTGCAAAAGGGCCGCTGAGCTTTTGCAGGGGAGGCAGGGGGCGACTGGCGGCTGCTATGTTTTCGGCTGCTTGAATGGCCTGAATTTCGGCCAGACGGCGCAGCTGCCTCACTAGGGCGGCATCTGTTTGCCCGGTTGGGCTAGTGGCCAAAATGCTGTCTAACACTGACTGCGACGGCGGATTTTCTATCCAGTCAGGCGCGGTGAGACCTCGGCGAAGGTCTTCTATTCGATAGATGGAAAGCGCTGTGAGAATGTTTTGAACGTTACCTTGCTGGGTTTCAAGGTTCGCGCTGTAGACCGGGACGGGGCCATCTAAGGCGAGCCCGCCGCTGAGGGTATAGAGATTGTCGTTGAGAGTTAGCTCGCCGTCGGTGAGGGTGGCTAGGCTATTGGCGTAGCGAACTTTACCAGCGAGTCGTCCGGCTCCAATGTAGCCAAGTCCTAGCTGATCGATGGCGATATCACCCATCAGGGTTTGGTTGCTGAGATTGACTTTTAGATCAGCAGTAGTGAGCGTGCCGCGTAGCTGGCCAATATCGGTGGCTCCAGGGGGGGGGAAGTTGAGCGCTGAGAGCGGAAAGTTTCCCGCTTCTATAGCGAGCAGGTCGCCCTGGGTTTTTCCTTTGGCGAAGGCGCTGCGCCAACCAACATCAAAGTTGAGGTTGGGCGTTGCTGAATTTGCTCCCGCTGGGCGAATAGCGGTAGGGCCAACATTAAGGGCGATGTTATCTGTGCTGCCAGCAAGGTTGAGATTGAGCCCGCTGCTAGCAGAGTAGTCAACCGTGCCGCTCAGCAATGAGTTGAAGGGCAGCCGATTAACCACTAAGTTGGTCACTTGGACATTGCTGCTGATTTGAGGAGAGGACGGATTGCCAACGATAGAGCCGACAAAGTTAGCCCGCCCAGAGAGATCGAAAACGCTGGGAATAACGACAAAGGGAATCTCGTTGAGGCCATAGTCTCGGGCGGCAACGTTTAGATTCACCCGTTCGAGACCTTTGAAACTGAAGCGTCCGTCAAACGTGGGCGTGAGGGTGCCGCTGGCCGTGATGCGATCCGTGCTGGCCTGGGCGATCGCAATCTGCTCACCGTTCCACGAAACCTGGGCCGAAAGGGGCTTATCTAAGCTAGCAAACTGGGGGGCAAAGGCAGAAAGGCCGTCTGAAAAGGCAATGTTTCCACTGGCCGTAATTGCCTCTGCCGTAAGATTGTCGGTATTACCCGCAAGCTGAAACTGCCCGCTAACGTTGCCTTTAAGCTGCTCAGAGAAGGCATTGAGCTGCACGTTTTGCAAGTTCACATCAGCTGCTAGCGAACCGTTGACTAGCTTGCCAGAGCCCGTAGCGGTGCCGCCGCCAAGCTGAAGGGTAGTGTCCGAAAAGGCGATCGCCCTCCCGTCAATATCAATCCTGCCCGAGCCTGCATACTCAGCCCCCGGCGCATCCCAGTTAATCATGGTGTTGACGCCGCTGCCGTTGCTCACAACCGTTGCATCGGCAGAAACCAAGCCCAGCTTAAACCCGGGTTGAACACCGTAGAGATTAGCCACCGCCAGCCCAGGCACACTGCGGGCTGCGACCTGAAACGTGAATGGTGACCCCTGCTTGATCAAAACTTGGCCTGACCCCCTAAGCGCACCGCCGACGCTAGGCGTAGCCGCAATATCGCTTAGGAACAGCTGCCGGCCCTGTAATCGAAAATCAGCCGAGGCGCTGGTGAAAGTCAGCTTGTCTACATCAAGCGCAGTGACGGCTGTTGCGGTGCCTAAAACCTGAGGATTATTAATCGGGCCTGTCACCTTAGCTGCCGCGTCAAACGTGCCTTCGGTCGGTACGGGCAGCTTCAGCTTAGTCGTGTTGGTAAATTCCTTGACAGAGACATCTTCAGTTTTTAGCGCTAGGTTGTAGCCTTTGTTAAAGTCGATCAGTCCTTCAGCGATCGCCGCAATGTCTCCGTATTCTCCACTGAGGCTGTCTACCGTCCACTTGCTGCCATCAAAGCGGGTCTGACCGTCTAATTTCTTTAAGGGTAAAGGCAATGCTTTGGCAGCGATCGCGCCATCATCCAGGCTAATCACACCAGAGTAGTCTAGCGGCTGCTTTGGGCGAAACTTCATATCCATCGTGCCGCTGACCCGACCTGATTGAACGGCAACTTGATCGGTCGCAAGATCAATAGTTGAGAGCGTAAAATTTAAGATGTCAGCGAGCGGCGCTTTGTCTGCTTGAATCGCTAGGTTGGTGGCATATTGCACCTTGCGAGCGTCGCCATCTACGTTAGTTTCAAGATCTTCTAGCGAATCGGTGTTAGGCGTAGCGTCCAAGTCAGCATCAGCACCCGTTGCCTTAACCGCTTCTATTGGTTGCACCTCCCCTTTTAAAACAATCTCACCGCCCTTTTGAGGATCGCCTGTCACCTCAAAGCGCGTCCGACGAGCCTCCTCTCCTGCAACCGTGACATCATCTAGATTTACCTCGGCGCTCACCTCATCAATAAAGATAGGATTAGGCTTACCAGCCTTTGCTGGCAGAGGCACGAGCGTCAGCTGCGAATCGCGTACGCGCACGTCATCAAGGCGAACCTCAAATCGCCTGTCCTGCTCTTTTTGCTCTGGAACTTCAACGTTGAGCCAGCCCTTTTCAGGATCTTGCTCAAGGTATCCATCAGCGCCCTCTACGATGAGATCTAGCCCTAGCTTGGCGGTAAACAGGGTTTCGATTAAGTCGAACTTAACCGTGACGCGATCAGCGCTCACCGTTGTTGAATCTTCTGCGGACGCACCTAGCTTAGATGGCCCAACGCTTAAGCTCGTCGGCGTAACGCTTTCAACATCGCCGAGCTCGACAGGACGCTCCAATGACTTGGTCAAGGTTTTGGACAGCAGCGGCGAGAGATCCTCTTGGATAAAAATCCACCCCCAAGCTAATAGCCCCCAGCCTGCTGCACTAAAAACTGTGCCGACAAAAGTGCCCAACCAAAACCAGGGAAAAGCTCGCTGTTTTTGAATCTTTGGCGGCGGCGTTGGGGGCGTTTGTTCGGAATTAGGCGAATAGGTATCGGCGTCTAGATTAGGCGGCACTATAGTCTAAATAGAAATTTATTTAAATTAACATGACGCAGGCTAAGGATACAGAAATTGAGCCAAGGCAACAAGCAAGAGGCTGACTACTCAGCTACTCTATCAATTTTGGACAGGCATTTTACGAAGATGTGGCACTTTCTCAAGCTGCTTAGTTGGGGCACATACGGCCATTGTCTGCTTTACCTAGCAGGTCAATGCGGAGTGCAAAGGTTTCTATAATGACTTCTATAGCGAACAGTATGGTCATCAGTCATGATAAGGGGTGCGATGCGAAAATACGGAATTTGGATAGTGCTCACTTAATTTATGCCCTCCTCTTTTGCCTCTAATCCTTTTTTAAAGATTAAAAGTCGCTATCTAGTGCTTGGCACCTTTTTAGTTGCTAGCCTTGCTATCGGGAGTCTGTACGCATTGCTAGCACAGTGGCAGTGGCTACCCCTGTCGGGTGACGATCCAATTTCGACGCCGATTTTAACCATCGGTGTGCTTACGGTGATGGGCAGCGTCGTGCTGTGGGTGGGCCAAGGGCAGGGGCTCAAAGTAGCCTGTTTATTTGGGCGGCGATCGCCCCGGTTTTCAGTGGTTTATGGCCTGCTGCTAGTGGCTAGCCTGCTGCTATTCTCGCTAGGCATTTCTTCAGTCGTTTTTTATCTGCTGTCTTTGGTTTTTCCGGGCTATGTCGCTCAAGTTTTACAAAGTAATACGCTGCTGAGCGGAGAAAACGGCCTATATCCCCAGATGTACGATAGCTTAATGCTATTTTTGCTGCTGATTTATGCTCCACTGGTAGAAGAGCTGATATTTAGAGGTATTTTGCTGCAGCGCTGGAGTACGAAGTGGGGGCTGCGATGGGGCATTGTAGCTTCTTCAATGCTGTTTGGTATGCTTCATTTGAACAACCCAATAGGGCTGACGCTGTTTGGCTTGGTGATGGGCTTGCTGTATGTGCGGACGCGCAGCCTATGGGTGCCAATTGCCTGTCATGCGCTCAATAATTTGGCAGCTGTCGGCATAGATAGGTTTGCTCAGATGGCCTCGGGGGGACAAACTTCTACGGTGGCCGATATTCAGGAGCTATGGTGGATGAGCTTAGTTTTAGTGGTCGTCTCTGTGCCTTTTCTAGCTTGGTTTGTATGGCGAAGCTGGCCAAAGTCAGAAGATCAGATTCCTTATTTGATCAATATGGGTAGAGATGTGAGGGAGTATAGGGAGTAGAATGCCGCCCATTCGTCGCGTTCGTCAGCATGTAAATCCGTTGAGCAGTAAGTATGCTAATCCAGCAGATGCGCCCGACTGGAATAGCGTATTTAAAAATCCTCGGCTGCCGCTGCACTTAGATATTGGCTGCGGGAAGGGCGATTTTGTGCGGGAAATGGCCAAGCTGATGCCTGAGTGGAATTTTTTGGGGCTTGAGATTAGGGAGCCATTAGTAGAGCGGGCGTTAATCCGGCGCGATCAGGCTAAGCAAAGCAATCTGCACTTCGTTTTTTGCAATGCAAATAATTCGCTGAAGCCTTTGCTCTCTAGCTGGCCTGGGGGGTGCCCTTTACAGCGGGTGAGCATTCAGTTTCCCGATCCTTGGTTTAAGAAGCGTCATCAAAAGCGGCGGGTCGTACAGTCGGCGCTGGTGGCAGTGCTAGCTGAGCTGATGCCGTCTCAGCAATTTGGTTCACCGTCTGGAGCACAAGGGGAGGCGATAGTTTGGCTACAGTCGGATATTGAGGAGGTGTGCGAGGAGATGTGCGATCGCTTCAGTGAAAACCCAGCCTTTGGCCGAACAGAACCCCACTGGCTAGCAGAGAGCCCCTTTCCAGCGCTGAGTGATCGAGAGCGTGTGTGCGAAGAAAAAGAGCTACCGATTTACCGAGCGAAGTACATTCGTCAGTGAAAAAGCTGTAAACTTTTATCACATTGCTGAATTTGAGAGAGCACTATGGCCGATGAGCCGCAGGGATTTGGACAAAAAACGCCGAAAAAGCCAAAGTCGGTGCGGACAAAGCAGCGGGAGAAGGCTTCTAAGCAATACGACAAAATGAAGACTGATGGCCTGCCTGAGTATGAGGTGTATGTCAGAGGTGAGGACACAAAGCAGTGGTATCCGATTGGGGCGATCGCAGTCCGTCGCTCTAGCCAAATTAGTCGGGCAATTTACCACAGCGAGGCAGACTTGCTTCAGGGCGCATTCCGGGCCTTTCCAGTGCTGAAAAAGTATAAAGATAGCTTGGAATATGGCTATCGGCTAAAAGGTGAAAAGGATGATGACATTGAGCCAGCGGTGAAAGGGCGCGATCGCTCGCAGCTCGGCTTACTCGGAGCCATCAATGGTATAAAAGGGCTCTTTGGAGGGAAGAAAGCAGCGGAGTAATTTGATAAAAGTATTTCTAAACAGATACCTTTACTCACTCTTGATGTGGATGTCGCTAACCATGACTCAATCTTCTGATCGGCCATCGCTGACCTATTGGCACGTATGGACAGACGATGACGGCATTAGCCACCAGACTCAGTGCGAGCTGAGCAACTACGAAAAAGAGAGCATGGGCGGCGATGCGGCTCCGCAGTGGAACAATCACCTGATGAGCGGCGATGCCGAAGTGTTGTTTTCGGTGCTGCCTATAGGATGGGTGGGCGAATGGCATGAAAACCCTAGACCGCAGTGGATTGTGCCGCTCTCCGGCGTTTGGTATGTCGAGACGATGGATGGCACAAGGGTAGAGATGGGGCCGGGAGAGCTATCTTTTGGCGGCGATCAAAACACTCAAGCAGGCGCTGATGGTAAAAAAGGGCACACCTCCGGCTGTGTGGGCGATCAACCAGCCAAGCTGATGGTGATCCAACTAAAGGACGATGACTATTTAGCGGCAAAACCAGGAGACTTTAAGTAACCTTTGTTGTAACAATAGAAACAGTATGGATCTCAAAGCGCTAGAGGCTGCGACCGTTGACCGGGTGATTGAAATGGCCTGGGAAGATCGAACGCCTTTTGAGGCGATTGAAACGCAGTTTGGCCTGAAAGAGAAAGATGTCATTACGCTGATGCGGCGCGGTATGAAGCCTTCTAGCTTTAGGATGTGGCGCAAGCGAGTGAGCGATCGCAAGACCAAACATGCGGCCAAAAGAGACTTTGAAGTCGGGCGCTTTAAGTCGAGCAAGCAAAAGAACTATTATTAGGCCGAGCATCTGTAGACACACATCTGTAGACACACATAGTCTGTGAAAATAATTAGAGGCCGCTGGGTTTTTACAGGAGATATCGTGCTGGCAGACGGCGCGCTGATGGGCAGTGCCTGAGCGAGTGCCCTTTGCTGCCTTCAACAGCAGGCTATAATTAAGCCTAATCACCACGGCTTGAAACTCCCTTGGACATTTTAGATAGAGTGACGGATGTGGTTGCGGTTTTTGGCTATTGGGGCATTGTCGCCCTAATGCTGTTAGAAAACGTAATTCCGCCGATTCCTTCAGAGCTGATTATGCCGCTGGCAGGGTTTGCCGCTGCGCGAGGCGAGATGAGCTTGGTTGGGGCGATCGCTGCTGGTACATTCGGCTCTGTTTTAGGTGCCCTGGTGTGGTACTACATCGGTAGAGCACTCGGCTTTGAACGAATTGGCAGGCTTGCCGACCGCTGGGGCAAGTGGCTAGGCATCTCTAGCAAAGAAATTACTACCGTTCAGCGGTGGTTTTCAAAACAGGGCGGCTACTGGGCAATTGGCCTAGGCCGATTAATTCCCGGCATTCGCACCTACATTTCTATACCCGCAGGCGTCACCCGTATGCCGCTCGGTGCTTTTTTGTTCTATTCAACCATCGGCTCGCTCGGCTGGATTTCGCTCCTCACCATCGCGGGTTTTTTGCTACGCGACAACTACGAAAAGGTTGCCAGCGTTATCGGGCCGATTAGCAAAGGATTGGTTGTTGTAACCGCTGTGCTAACTGTTGTTTGGCTGCTCTATCGACTGTGGAAAAACAGATCTGATTCGTCCCTATAGCGACGCCTAGAAAGAATATAATTGGACTTGCGTTATGCATGAGTTTTATGATGGTTCAGGCTCAGCCAAAATTTATGACGCTTCAAGAGTTTTTGGACTGGAAGCCAGAAGCTGGACACTATGAGCTATACGATGGGGCAATTGTTAAAATGCAGCCAACAGGCCCGCATGAGCAGGTCGTAGGCTTGCTGAATCGTAAGCTTAATGCATTTCTTGAGCTAGAAGGTCTGACTTATTTCATTCCTAACACTGCCTTAATACAGCCCTTAGGATTTGAAAGCGGATATAAGCCAGATCTAATGCTGATCGATCCCTTAGAGCTGATGAAAGAGCCTCTATGGAAACGGGAATCGGTAATTACGTTAGGAGACTCGGTAAAGCTAGCGGTTGAGGTGGTATCAACCAATTGGCCGGATGACTATGCTCGTAAATTTGAAGATTACGAGGCAATGGGCATTCGAGAATATTGGATTGTCGATTATTTGGGGCTGGGTGGACGACGATATATTGGCTCACCCAAACAGCCAACAATCACCTTGTGCAACTTAGTCAACGGTGTTTATGAGACGAAACTGCTTCGTCAAGGAGAGCAGTTAGTTTCACCAGGGCTATCAGATTTTCGGATAGATGTCAGTCAAACCGTAAGCAGCTTTTAGCGAGAAAGTTTGCAAAATAGTATAATTTTGCACAGCACGATTTCGCGTAAAGGCTGATCTGTTATTTTCTTTTGCTAAAATGCCCAATCATAACTGGCTAGTCACCGACGATGGACACTGTAAACCTTTTGGCGTTATTGATGATAAGCCGCCTGAGCGTACCTATCGGCTCTATCGGTTTTTAACTGAGCTAGAGGATATTTTAGAGCGTGAGCCTGACGATGCGCTGCGGGTGCAGGCAATTATTCCACTGGTGCGCAAGCTGTTGATTAGCTCCTACTGGCTGCAAATGGAGCACGATCCGCCTTCCGAAAAAACGGGCTGGTCGGTTAAGTTTTTGTATCAAGAGTATGAGTATCCCATCACGGTGCAGATGGTGGTGTGGGCACCGGGCAGCGAGTCTAAGATTCACAACCACGCTACCTGGGGAATTGTTGCCATCATTGGCGGTCAGGAAAAAAACACTTTTTGGCAGCAGGCTAGCGACGATCCAAAGGAGATTTTGCCTGCTGGTGAAAAAATGCTCTATCC
>JBARVS010000337.1:0-13222 GCA_049646385.1 Phormidesmis sp.
ATCTGCAAACCGTGGGTTCAGCGGCTCAGATGACTGTACTACTCAGTAGCTTAGATCTATAACCCTTTTATATCAGTGCTTTCAGGCCGATGTGGGGAGAATTACACGTATCTCGCTCAGGGGTCTAACAGCGAGGCAAAACGATTTTCACGACTGTCAGTGGCAGGGCTGCGCCAGCGGCTAGCAGTTTCTATAGCCGGTTGTAGATTAACGCTTCTGTTCCATACATTATCTTCTAGCCGATCGTTTTGAACAGTTTGCGCTATGAAGGTTGTGTTTGTTGCGTTCGCAGTTGCCGTCCCGGTTAAAATCTCTCGCACCTGAGCGTGAGTAAGGTTGGGATTAGCGCTCAGCATCAAGGCAACGACACCCGCAACATGGGGAGCTGCCATTGAGGTTCCATCTTGGTAATTCCAAGTGTCATTAGGCAAAGTAGAGTATATACCCTCACCAGGAGCCATTACGTGGCGCATTTGACTGTTAGAACCCGCTTGATTGGAAAAGTCTGCGATCACTCCGCTTCGAGTCACTGCACCTACTGAGAGGCCGTAGTCAATAGCATTATTAGCTGGCGAGCTAGGAGCCAGCAGGCTCTCATTCCCAGATGCCATAACGGCAATGACATTGCGCTCAGAGGCGTAGGCTAGCGCTGCTCTAACGCTGCCAGTCGGATCGCCCCAGCCCAGGCTCATATTGATAACATCCACCCCGTTATCCACTGCGTAGCGAATAGCTTCAGCTAAATCGCCACCATTCACAAACCGCCCGCCTGTTGCGCTGGTTTCAGTATCTCCCATCCGGATGGCCATGATGTTGGAGTTGTAAGCGACGCCAGTCATACCAAGTCCATTGTTCGCGGCGGCAATTGTACCTGCAACGTGAGTACCATGACCTTGGCCAATATCATCAGTTCCTGGTCGAACATCGTTGTTGTTTTGCCCATCTCCGAAGTTCCAGCCGTAGATATCATCAATATAGCCATTGCCATCGTTATCAATACCGTCGCCAGATACTTCGCCTGTGTTCTGCCAAATATTATTGCGCAAGTCTTCATGGAAAATATCAACGCCCGAGTCGATGACAGCGACTGTAACGCCTTCGCCAGTGTAGCCTTGGCTCCAAACTTCAGGCGCATTAATCATATCGTTGTTCCACTGGTTGCCACCAATATCGGTAACGTTGCTGAATCGCGATTGGCCGACAGCAGTGGCAACAGCTGAGGCTGCATCAACTAAGCCATATCCATAAGCACTGTCGAAACTACTAGGAGGGCTAGGTTGGTCGCCAGCGTCAATGTGAGACGTTAGACTGTAGCTACCAATTGCATAGGAGTAATAGCTAGTAGCGCGTATCAGGTATTGCCGCCCTGCTTCCGCAGTGAAGCTGATCTGAGAATTAGATCCTTGGCCACCATCATCGTCAGAGACGAGAAGCTCATCGGTCGAAGCGTCAACTAGCTGTAAGTAGGTATCGAATACTGAAGAATCGAGATTTAGCTGAACGATTTCATCGCGCTGAGTTGAGAATAAATAGTCGTCCTTGAACGCATCTAGACGAGTGGGATTGAGGGAGTCCGAAAAGCTCAAATCACCCGAAATATTGCTCGAAGAAGCTGTTGCGTTAGTGAGATGAAGCAGTAGTTCTTCACCCTCACCGATGCCGGTAAGCTCGTCGGTGCGAGCAGATGCAGTTTGAGGAACATTTGCATCGTTGTTTTGATAAAAGCTCGCAAGTAGGGGGTCTGAGATATTTAAGCTGTTTCCATTTATGTCATCGGTGAACTGATTCTGGAAAATATCACTGGGGGAAGGGGCGATCGCTAAGGCCGTAGCACTATCGTTTAAGTCTAGGCCGTATGCGACTGTTGCTGGAGTTGATGCAATCGCACTCGTTGTGCTATCGGGGGATAATACTGTTCTTTCACCACTGTCTGAGTGTTCGATTGAGAATAAAGAAGACATACTGTCTCTCCTAAGAAGAAATCGCGCAAGCTCGGTAGCTCCTTGACTTCAAGTTAGGGTGTTCAACAACGCTAACCACTGAGGGTTCCGGACAGCTCTTAGGATAATTTCGTCAATAATTTCATCAGAAATTGTCTCCAAAAAGCTCCGTAGCCAGCATGGTTCGTAGCGCTCATTTACAGTGCCTTTTGCAGAAAACTGCAAAGACAGTAGGGCTTATATAGCTAAAGGCGGCTTTGTTACACGAATCAATCCAGCCATAGCAACGGTTTCAGCAACTGACGACTCGAAAAATCTCAAATTTAGCTCTTTCATAGTCTGAAACCCTTTCCTAGCGGCGATCATTCATGCAACAAAGCCGATACCGATGTAGTCTATAAGTCTGTCAAATAGAGGATCTCCCCAGCTTATAAGGCGGAGTGAGGGTTTCTCCTCAAAGAGAGCAGGGTCAAAGGTAACTTTGTAAGTAGCGTCTTTATGCTTCAGCTCCCAAATGCCTGTCTCGACCTCAGAGAATTCAATGCCTCTAGCTCTGAGTAGATGCGATCGCACAAACAACTCCTGAATTCCAGCAGCCGTAACCGGAGCTGCTGGTAAAGGCTTACGGATCTCCTTCAAGTCTGCCTCCACATCCATTCTGACCATATCTTCTAGAGCTGGTCGTATCGGCGGCGCATCTAACACAGCTTCAAACTCTGAGAGCAGCACGTCCTCTTCTTCAGAATCGACGCTCTCCATAGCCTTTGCAATAAAGGTAGGCACCTGGGCCAGAATTGGCTGTAAGTTACCGACAACCGATGAAAAAGCATCAATGCGATCGCGCAGCTTCCGATAAACCTTGGCCTCTACCGTCCCGTCGTAGTAGAAGTTATGAATCCGAACGGTGGAGTAGGCTTGTCCAATGCGGTCAATCCGGCCAATGCGCTGCTCTACGCGCATCGGGTTCCAGGGCATGTCGTAGTTGATTAGTACGCCGCAGGTTTGCAGGTTCAGTCCTTCGCTGGCTGACTCTGTACAGAGCAGAATCTTGATCTCACCGTCTCGGAAACGGCGCTTAATTTCTTCTTTTGGCACAACCGTCCATTTGCCATCTCGCCACATCTCACCGCCCCGGCCAGAGTAGCAAGAAACCTGAGCGCCATAGGTCTGCCGCACCGTTTCGCGCAGGAAGTCCATCGTGTCGGTGTATTGAGTGAAGGCGATCGCACTCTCTCGGGTCGCCAGCTCCTGACGCAGGATGGTGATGAAGTGAGCCAGCTTACTATCCTCTCCCGTATTATCGAACTGACGCAGCAAGGACTCTAGCTTTTCAAGCTCTTCAGGATGAACTGGCTCTTCCATAAAAGACTCTAGCCCTTCGATCACCGCGTCATCCGCATCTTCGAGTTCTGTGAGGTCATCAGCGGTCAGGCCGCTCCCGCTTTTATCAACTAGGGCATCCAGACGGCGCTGAAGGGACTGCTGAATAGCATAGAAAGAGCTGGTAAGGCGCTTGCGATACAGCGTCATCAGAAAGCCCAAAGCCTTTCGATTTTCCTTTTGAGCTAGCCGGTAGAAATGCCGAACATAGTTACTGACCTCCCGGTACAGATCAGCTTCTCGGGTAGGCTCTAGCGTGATGGCAATGTCAGAGACCTCTCTAGACGGCACCTCTTTATCCAGCAGGCCCAGGCGATAGTACTGCCTCAAAGTGTCCCGCGTATGGCGAAACATCATATCTTTGAGCGGCGTATTAGTAGATAGAAACTGGCGCGATGTGCTGATGAACGCCTCATCTTGCAGGTACGAGCGCTCATTAACGATTTTTGTCCGCCCGCGCCAAAAGTCTTCTACTCGGCTGGCCAGCATCCGATCCTGCTGGCGTAGGTGCTGCTGTAATCGGGGAGAGGGAACGCCTCCTTGATTGAAATAATCTGAGGACATGACCTGCCAGAAATTAAGTAGCTGCCGGTCAGGTCGGTTACCTAGTGAGGCAAAGTATTCGCAGAACTGATCGCCATAGGCCCAGTGACCGCTCAGGCCCAGCACATTTAGCAAGTCGAAGATCTCTATCGGGTCGATCTGCATAGGAGTGGCAGATAGCAGGATGAGGGCTTTCGTTTTCTCTCTTAGTTTGCCTAGCAGCTCTAGCAATCGGTTCGGCGTATCTTTGCGGGCCTGGGGAGATTTGCGGCGAGCGTGGTGAGCCTCGTCCAAAACCACTAAGTCCCAAGGTTCCGACTCTAGCAGCTCATTCATTCGCTCTTTACGGCGCACCAGATGGCTAGAGGCCAGCACCAGATCTTTTGTGTTCCAAGGATTCGCTGAGGCTGGGTGAGTATTTTTATAGGGATCTTTAAACTCGCCCTAGGTATAGCTCCAAAAATGGAGATTGAACTTTTCACGCAGTTCTTCTTGCCACTGGGGTTGGACACTGGCTGGTGCCAGTACCAAAATACGCTGCGCTTTTTTAGAGAGCAGCAAGTAGCGCAAAATCAAGCCGGTTTCGATGGTCTTGCCTAAGCCCACTTCATCGGCAATCAAAAAGCTGCGGGGAAACTCTTTTGCAACTTGCAGCAAAATTTTGAGCTGGTGGGGCCAAGGACTTATCGGAATAGAGTCTAGGCAGGCGGAAAGACAACCTGGATGCTGATGGATATTAGCGATGACGGAGAACAGCGATCGCTCTCGGGCGATCGCATCTGGGTCGATGTCATTCTCTGGCTGGCTTCCTACGTCAGCAGGCGGTGGCTCGGCGGCATCTACCTTGGGCTGGCTGGCTGGTTCAAACCGCTGCTTCTCTTCTGGCTTCAAAGGCCGATTGTTAAACTCGTCTTGAGGTTGCCAAGCAGGTTTCTGGGGAGGGGCAATTCTCATCAGCTTGCGCTTGACGGCTTCTGGGACTTCAAATACGCGCACGTTAGGCGTGAGGTTGTTCCAAAGCTGCTCAAAGCGGAGAACTTCTCCCTGCACCCGCTCTACCTCGCGCTGGTCTTCCCAAGAACAGAAGACGTGGAAGGATTCAATATTGTGAGTCCAGCCGCCCACGGATTCGTTATTCGATCCTGTGGTAACTAGCTGATGACCGGCTACGTCGGTAAAGATGCACACCTTTTCATGAAAGATGTAGTGGGTGTCGAGCGTTTCATCAGGAGACAGCGGAGTACCGTTTTGCTTGAGTGGAATAGCAATCTTGATATCGAGGTGTCCGGTTTGGACTAGCCAGCTCAAAATCTCTAGTCGTTTAAGCTGGGCGAAGTTTGCGGGCGGTGTCAGACTAGCTTCGAGGTTAGCAGCGACGGTATCGCGCAGAGCGTATCCCTGCTGAATCGCTTCAAGGTCGGCTTTGCTGAGCTGACAGCCCATAATCAAGCGCATCTTGCCCTGGTTGGAGCCAGCGTTCTGAAGCATTGCCCCAAGGCCGCCAGCTACATGGCTAAGAATAGCGCTGCTGAAGAACCCAGACTTGCGGTCGTAGTGAGTGGCGCGTTCGAGCGCTGGTATATAGAAATCGGTGACGGGATTGCCAGAGTCGCTGGTATAGCTAATTCTCCAGGCATGGCTATTGAGAGATTGGGCGTTAGCATGACTCATTAGGCTGCGATGACCTCAGAGAGCAAAACCACAGAGATATCCGTCAGTTTCTTCATCTGGCGGTCATTGGTGAGAAGCGTTGTGCATTTGGTTCGTAAGGCTGTAGCCGCATGGATAGCATCTGGTAATTTGAGCTGAGTTTTAGCTCTCACCTCCGCCGCATCAATCAAAAGGTCGCGCAAAACCGGCATTACGAAAAAGTTCTTGCGATTGGCGATCGCTTTTTTGTACCGCACTTGTTGCTCAAGATCTCGATCTCGGCAAGGTTTTACTAAAAGCTCTGCCAGCGTCAGCTCGCTGGTAATCCCCGTCAGCGTTCCCGCCTGCATCTGCTCAAAAAGCAGCGTTAGCTCTGAGCGAAACTCGGAGTAGCCTTCCAATGCGTAGATCCAGGTGTTTGTATCGAGATAAATGTGATCGCCTTCTAAAGCTTCTAGGAGTCCCATGCGTCTCGCTCCTCGCGGATAAACCGATCCGCTTCCGCTGGGGTGGCAAAGCTGCCAGGGGCTGAACCAATCAGGCTGGTTAGGGACGTATCGTCAGCATCGGCTTGCAGCGTTTCCAGAAAATCAGTTGAGGCAAAGTTAGAGCGAGCAAAGAATGCCTGTAGGCTTTCTAGATATGCTTCTGGTGTAACAACGTTTTGTTCTTCAATCGTGAGCGTAATTTCTGTTCCATCAGGGATGTCGATGGTTTGATCGATAAGCTCAATGGTATTACCTCGCTTGATGCCTTTGACTTTCATAGTGTTCTCCTTAAAACAATCCCATCTGTCCTTCTTCTAACGCTAGCTCAGGTTGCACGTAGCTAACTTTGGCTTGAATTTCATCCATTGCTAGCCATAGGTCTGCAAGCGCTTTTTCTTCAGGAATGCGCTTTCGTTCATCGCCGATACGAGGAATGACTTTCAGAGCAACTTCCCACGCTCGCATAAAGAGATCGTTGCTGAGAAGTCCCGTAGCTTTCATAAATCGGCGGACAGGTTCGATGCTTTGCTCTTCTAAGTAGAGAGCGATGATCGCGTGGAGGCAATCGACTAAGGCAGCGCCGGAAAAATCGTCGGGGTTGATGGTGAAAGCTCGTTTTTTCAGTCGCTGCTGTGGGCTGAGTAGTTTGCAGGTGCCGCTGGCAGAGTCGAGCAGTTTATGAACTTTGGCTAGGTCAGTGACGTTGAAGCCGCCGACTGCTAGTGCTAGCTGCCGTGCTTCATCGAAGGGGAATTCCCGAGCGCGGAAGGCATCCCAGGCAAGAATGTACCACTGAGTCAACGGATCGAATCCAGCGGTGTCGGTCTGGAGTAGTTTGCGGAAGCGGTAGTTTGCGATCGCTTTGCGGGCTTCACTGAAGGCTTCTTCTGGGCGAACTTCGTTGCCTGCGCTGTCGAGGACTGGCCAGGAACGGCTGAAGACGTTGAGAGCGGGGCCAAAGGCGCTGAGATAAAGATCTATACCTTCAATACCGTTAGCCTCAAACTCAGGGGCACGTTGTCCGACTAAATTAGCAAGTTCGGGGCGTAAGTCATCCCACCAAGCTTGGCCAGCTTCAGGATTGCGTTTTCGACAAACTAGCAATACGGTGCTTGAAACAGAGTTCTTCTGAGCTTGGTGTAAGTTTTGAGGATTCTCCGTGCTAACGGCCCAACTAGCAGTAATTTCAAAGCCTGCATCTATAAGGGATTTGGCCAGCACATCCCAGGCACCAGAATCCTTATGATTAAACTGAACGGTCATAACGCCGTTATCACTGAGAACACGGAAGTATTCGGCAAAGGCAAGAGCCATTTTGCTCTCGTAGTCGCGGTTGGCTAGTTCTTCGGCGGATTCATCCATCTTTCGGAATCGCGAAGGATTAGCAATAGCCTCTCTATCTTTATCAGTCAGGTCTGAAACATACAATTCTGGTAACACGTCACCTAAGGTGCGCTTTTGCCAAACGTAGAAAAAATCAGCAATCTCGGAATATAAAATTGTCCCGTAATAAGGAGGGTCTGTAACTATGGCGTCTAGAGATTTGTCAGGCAGATGATACAAGTTGTCAGATGATGCCTCTTGAATCTGAACAGTCTGATCTCTCTGATTGTTTGCCTGACTGGTTTTAATCAAAGGAATATCAGCATTAATCAATTTGCAAAGATTCGAATATTCTTTACCTACGCTTTCCCCACAAGCGCGCCAAAGTTCTCCAGCGCCACTTGTTTCGGGATAACACCAAAATAAGTTCAAACTATGTTGTGTCGTAGCTCTTTTAGGGCCAATTCTTCCTGCCTGCCAGTGTGAAAGTCGAGAGTTCTTATCAACACATCTATCCAGCACAAAAGCTAGATAGACAAGAAGAGATTCTGCTTTTTTGGACTCATACTCAGATTGAATATCCAACTTCGCTTCGTTAATAAGTTGTGTGTAGACAACTAAAGTTAGGAGCTGTCTAGGATTGAAGAACTTATGCCAATGAGTTAAGCCAAGTTCCGCCGTGGCATTTCGCTCGTGTATCAGATGACTGTATGGAATTTCGATGTTTGGAATCAGGGGGGATATTTCACTATCAGACTGCAAGACCGATAGCTTGAACTCTCCTTTTTCAGATGCCAAGATATCTTGTGGCACAGGAACTCTAAACTCTAGGCCGCCCTCTCCGCGCTTATAAGCCACAGCATATAGCTGGTGACCTAATCCAATCATACTTGCTTGTTTTTTAATGCTTTCATCTTCAAGAATCGAGTCACAGTTGGGACATTTACCGACGCCACGACTTAGGGTTGCATAATCATTTGGTTCAAAATCTCCTTCAGGCGTCCGAATAGTGGTTCCTTTCCCCTTGCGCCCCTTTACCAACTCAAAATCCACCCGTTTCTCCATCGGATTCGGAATCGGCTTTACCGCATACCAGTCACTGGTAACTTTTCTCTCTTTTCCTGTACCAGCGTAGTTGCTCGTCTTGCTCAACCACCAATTTGGGCTTAAAGGCACCACCGATTCGCAATTAGGACATACAACCGTATATGCCCACAAATAATTCTGAACCGTCTCACCCTCTTGCGACGGGAAAAACTCCGCTAATCGCTTTTCCGCCTCATCACCAACCCACTTCACCCATTTATCAATATCGTGCTGCAAGTCCGGCCCAAACTTTAGCGGATACTCCATCGCCGCTTTCATCGTCACCACCGCCACCGGATTCAGGTCGCTGGCTAGCACATTCAGCCCGTACCTCACCGCTTCAAACGGAATGCTCCCACCTCCCGCAAAGGCATCCAGCACCGTCGGCGTCCGTGTGCCCCAAGTCTTCTCACACAGGTCATGCACCTGCTTAATTCGCTCTGGCGACGGCGGCGTTTTATACAGCTTCGTCTTCGTATCTGGCACTCCCCCCAACCGCCGCTCCAGCCCCAGCAAATACTCAAACTCCTCCGGCGTCACCGAATCTGGCAGCAGCGAACCCAACACACTCGCCCGACTGAACGACAGCGGCTTATGCGAATACCACCGATGCAGCCCCTTAAACGGATTTCCGCCATGCTCGTAATACACCTGCTGGTTCAGCAGCGTCACCGGAAAAATTTTTTCGATGAAGACAGACGGGCGGTTTGAAGAGGTCATGAAATAGCAGTCGCGCTCTTTAGTTTGAAAATTGTATTGAATGAATTAAAGGTTATTTGAAGTGCGATCGCACTCTCAGCGGCACCACACTGACACCTTTAAAGCGTACCCATAGGCTCAGCGCATCCTAATCACCGAGCAGTACTCGCATTGCCTTCAAAGCGGGCCGTTTTTTTCCATTGCTCACCTTTGCGAACCAATAATGGGCTTCTTCGTTACTCATCGCCGAAATCCCATCTGTAATGTTCGTAATTCGTTCTGGCTTCGACATCGGCTGCAAGGTCTGGAATAGCAGCGCCATACTCACCCCTGATTGCTCATCCAATAGATAAGGCTTATGTCCCAAGGTTTGCGGGTCGTAGTTATTTGCCTTCAGGCACTGATAGATCGCCTGCCGTACCTGTACTAACTGCTTGCCCTTCAGTCGTCCCACCCGCTTCGCCGCAGGCCGTTTCTTCTGCCCAGCTTTTTTATAAGCGCATTGGTATAGCTCTAGGGCAAAGTCATTATTGCTTGTGGGCGTTACCCGCAACTGGAACTCTTGCATAGAACTCTACCTACCTTTGGGACTCATCAAAAAATATCGCAGCATCAGTATTCTACTCTGGCCTGTAGATTCATCCGCTCAACTGGGTTACGATTTAGCGCCTGCTGTAATGCCTTGATCTCAGCCCCCTCAGCCGCTATGGATGGATCGAAGCTAAACATAATCTTTAGAGTCAGATTAGCTTGAGTCTCTGGCTGATTCAGCAGGCCGTTGAGCGTACTAAAGAAGCTCTGAAAACCGCGCGTATCGCCTTGGTACTCAAGCCGCACATACTGCTGCCCAGTCTGGATCGTCACATACTGCTCTACATCAAAGCTGTACCTAGCCAGCAAAGGCAATGTCGTACCCATCTTTCGATAATCAATGACCTGATCGACTTCAAAGGTCAACGCCTCAATGCTTTGAATCTGATGATCGCGAACGCGATCTGCTAAGTCATTGAAAATCTTAGTCGGGCTACCTGATAGCTCAAACTCCTTCGGTTTAGCAAACAGCGATAGTTCATCACCACCGCCGCCAGGAGAATCCGTCCCATCTCCTGATGATGAGAGAACGGCATCGGCCACCTGCTCAACAATCTCCCCATCACCATAGTCAGCTACTAGCCGGAACCGAGCCGTCTGGCTGACAGTCCCCTCGTAGGCATCTGAGGGCCGGAACTCATCACCAACTAGCTCACCATCCTGGTACAAACTGATTTTGAGCGCTTCTCTAGCCCGCCATCGGACTTCAACCTTCCGCTCATCGCCGCCACCCGCAATGACCTGGGCGCTCAGCTCAATCACTCTAGGCTCTGGCGGCTGCAAGATACCTCGGCGATAGAGTTCCATCCGCTCTGAAAACTCTATGTTTGAGGGAAGCACTAAGGGCGCTTCAGCCGTTTTGATATAAAACTGCTGCTCGCCCATCTTTAAGTCCCACTGCCCCTCCGTCAGTCCACGCCGAATCGTATCGCGCAGCATCGAGACTTCCGCATCCAACAGAATGTTCAAACTTAAATCTTTAGCAAACTGCTCCCGTAGAGCTTTAGTCGTCAGATGGTCTAATCCTGATGGCCAAACCTTCTGTAGCACGTAGGCCGGTGCAAATGCCTGCACTTCTTCTCCTCGAACTTTGGCACAGTCCTTCAGCGCTTTTAGGATGGCAACCTGCTGGTTGCTGTTCCCTTTCACCATGCTAGCGTCCTGAGCAGGCAGGGTATAGTGCATCAGACCTTTAGGAGCCTTCACCGGATCGTTAGCGGGGTAAAACAGGTGACGGTAGGCATTAGTCAGGGCTACCCGCACCGCCAAATCCATTTCGCCTTCCTTCTGCTTAATTTGCTTCTGCTGGGTATCGGATAGATCGTCCAGTCTATTTTGACTGCTCAGGATATTTTTAATCGCCTTCAGCTCGCGGGCCAATCCAATCGCCCGCTCCAGCTCCTGCTTATTTGCCAGCAGAAACAGCAGCCGGTTGCGGAAAGTCCGAAACTTACCCGACTCTCCGGTATTGCCAAAAATCTGTTCTACTACAGGCGGCGCGGTATCTAATGAACTACTGACCGTTGCCTCATTGAAGTCGATCGCGCAGAGGGCAATGCGATCAGCTACGTCATCTACCTCATGGGCACCTTCTGGCCCTGAAATTAGCTCAAAGAACTTGGTAGCAAATACGGTATCTCGGCGAGTTCTCAGATCTTCCTTGGCCTCGGTAACCCCAACCTGCTCTTTTTCCTCGGCAATGATTTTATTAATCGAAGGCTCTTCTTTGAACCGAGCAATCGACGTAATCGGATCAACGTCCAAGTACCAAGCGACGGTTACTAACCGCTCTAGCGCCTGCTCTACAAAGCCGATTTCTAGTCCTGGTGTCAGCAGCGATAGATTTAGTTCGGCGCGGCGGATGCCCGATGTAGTTCCTTGAGTGAGCGAATGCAGGAAGATTGTTCGAGCGACCCAGGTTGAAAACTTAGGCTTGCCTGCATCTGTCCAGGCTTTGTCTTTCAGTTGGCTATGGGCTTCCCGTCCGCTGGGGTTATAGATATCGGCACCGAGCGGCAACCGCATCTGAGGGCGCTGCAATCGGGAGGTAAGGTCACTGGTAATTTCTTCCTCCATGCCCACAGGCAAATGGTGAGGATGGATCATTGGAGTGCGGTTCTCTTGGAAGGCTCCGTGATCGCCCTGATGCTGCCAGAGGTATCGTACCAACCGCGCAAAAAGCCGCAGCGCTCCCCGCGTCCGCTGGAATTCAGGAATCGAGGCTATTTTCTTAGTCAGCAGATTGAACAGCTCAGGATGGAAAGGATAGCTATCCTCAATCGCTTTGGCGTAGGTAGCATCTTTACAGCCATCAGGCAGGTTCACCCGAGTTGAGCGAAATGCTTGTAAATACTCGTCAGAAGCTTTCTCCGCAGCACTAGCGCTGATGCTGCTAAAGATTCGCTGCTTGACGATGTTGTAGATCTCAACGTCGTTACTGGGACTCAGCACTCTTTCCTGACGGGCTGAGGCTCGAATCAGCTCCTGCTGTACTTCCGCTGTTTCTTTTGCGAACGTATCTGACTCCGAAGCCAGCGAATAAACCAGCACCAAGTTATTGCAGGATGCCGCCTGATCCATCAGGGAAAACAGAAAGGCGACTACTTGATCGGCCAAGGTGCTTTGCCCTACCGTCTTAGCTTTAGCCGCTCGCAGATGTCTGGCAATCTCATCCAGCACGATCAGCGTCGGCTCATCTCCAATAAGGCGCTCGATTACTGACGTGCCTGGGCTGATTCGGTTCTCATCAGAGCCTTTTATCAACTGGTAGCCACTGATGCCGCCTATTTGATACGCAATTTCGCCCCACAGTGTATAGGTCGTGATGCCTGTTTCAGAGTGATAGACCCCTGACTCTGGATCTAGATCCTTGCCATCGATCGCTGCGACTTGGACAGGCCGATCTGGAATCAGCGATAGGTCATCGATGAAGCGATCTAGTCCTTCGAGCGATCGCCCCTTCTTAGCAACGTGCCACAGCGCAATCTCATCGTGCGTTTTACCACCACCGAAGCTGGTTTCTAATCGGATGACCGGGGAACCAACGACCTTACCCGTTAGCCGCCCAAACACCTCTGTCATTAGAGTCTTCAGGCCATCGGTCGCAAAGGTATTTTGAAAGAATACTTCTGGCGACTGATATACCTGTGGCGCTTTGCCTTCTACGACTAGGCGCAGCTTGGCGGCAAACAGATCGAGAGATAGGTTGCCCGCTAAAATTTCAGGTCTGGGATTACAGGTATCGGCCCGTGTATAGGACACCGTTGGCGAACTTCACGATAGCGGCTAAAACCCAGTAAACTCGTTCTCAAATCCGTAGCTGGACTAACGAAAACTCGTTGATCCAGCGTTTAAGACTCAGTTCGCCAACAGTGTCCTGTACGTAGCGCTGCTACGATCTCATAAGCTCTATATCGACTTTACAGTAGATGTTTCAGCCTTTAGATAAAACGCCTGTACTGATGTTGAAACTGAGCAGGTAGCAAATCTTAGAGCCTGAAACCCCTGCATATCAGTCAGTTC
>JBARVS010000338.1:0-5565 GCA_049646385.1 Phormidesmis sp.
ACGTCAGCAGCGCTTTGACACCGCTCAACGATATATCCGGCGGTATGTCTTCGCGCCCAGGCAAAGTACAGTCAGGCGAAAAAATCACTGCTGGGCAAACAGCTGCCAGACAACCCGCCGTCGCCACAAAGCTAACACCAGAGCCAATGACTGACAATGACAGCACCTCTCTATACGAAAATGACGATATTTTGGCTGCGGTTGGCCTTGCTTCGGTAGCTGATTCAGCAGAAGGGGAAACGGCAGATGAGCCAGAAGACCTCCTGACTATAGACAGTGACGATGATGGTGACGATGACGATGACGATGACGATGCTACAGATGACGACGCCCAATACTCAGCGCAGTATAGCGAACCCTCCGCCCTAGCCACTTCACGCTACCGCAAGTCATCCAGCGATGACGCAGTGGGCGCTTTCTTCAAGGAAATGGCGCGCTATCCTCTACTTAAGCCCGAAGAAGAAATCGAGCTAGCCCGACAGGTGCGAATCATCGTCGAGCTAGAAGAGCGCTCTGAGCAGCTCAGTGAAAGTCTAAACCGCCGTCCGACCGTTTCTGAGCTAGCAGATTCTTTTTCATGTAGCGAAAAGCAGCTCAAGCAGCGGCTGCAAAAGGCGCGGGCGGCCAAGCGGCGAATGATCCGCTCTAACTTACGCTTGGTAGTTTCTATTGCAAAGCGCTATCTCAACCGGGGTGTGCCCTTTCTCGATTTGATCCAAGAAGGCGCACTAGGCTTAAACCGAGCCGCCGAAAAGTTTGATCCCGACAAAGGCTATAAGTTTTCGACCTATGCCTACTGGTGGATTCGTCAGGGCATTACCCGCACCATTGCAAACGATGCTCGCACAATTCGATTGCCTATCCACATCGTCGAGAAGCTCAACAAGCTCAAAAAATCTCATCGCGAGCTGCGCAAAGAGCTGCAGCGCACGCCTACCGAAGTTGAAGTCGCCGCCGCCCTAGACATGTCTCCCGACCAGCTACGGGTGCTTCAGCAGGTACAGCGCAAGTCGCTCTCGCTCAATCATCGGGTTGGCAAAGGTGAAGACACCGAGCTGATGGAGCTGCTAGAAGACGGCAAGTCTCTATCGCCTGAGTCAAAAATTAG
The DNA here is from genome assembly GCA_049646385.1 of Phormidesmis sp. Lineage (GTDB taxonomy): Bacteria > Cyanobacteriota > Cyanobacteriia > Phormidesmidales > Phormidesmidaceae > Phormidesmis. The sequence goes on from JBARVS010000338.1 coordinate 1,109, forward strand.
CGAGTCGATGATGCGTCAGGAAATTTCTGATGTTCTCACTGAGGTGCTAACCGAGCGTGAAAAAGACATTATTGCCTTGCGCTACGGCCTAACAACCGGAGAAACGCACACCCTTGAAGAGGTCGGTCGTATCTTTCAGCTCTCCCGTGAGCGCGTAAGGCAAATTCAAACCAAGGCAATGCGGAAGCTGCGCAGGCCGCAGGTCGCCAGTCGGCTGAAAAACTGGCTTAAGTAGAACTTCTGAGTAGACGTACTTCACCGTTGTTTTACATCGCTGATCGCTGATCTGTCTTAGTTCTAAACGTTACGTTCACGCCTTCATTTGTCTGATGCAGTAGCAGCAGCGGCGTGGGCTTAGCTTTTTGATCCCATTTCATATCAGCAATGCGGCCCTGAAGCGTCGGTTGCCAAAAGCCTTCTTCTGAGGGATTCAAAAAGTTTTCAATGCAGCCTACGATCTCTTCTACGGTTGTAGAGGTGGCCTGCGCGGGCACCTTAGTAAGCTGAATTTGAATGCGAAAAAGGACGCGCTTGCGCTTTTTGTCGTCGTTGGGCGCAACGTATTCTATATCAAAAATTTGGTTGATGGCGCGGGGCTGGCTGGCAATGCCAACTGTGCCCAGGCTGGCCTGAGTTGGCCTAAGGGCTTCACTGATGCGCTGCTTGACTTTAATTTTAAGCTGATTGACGATCGCAAAGTTGAACTGCTTTTCCTCCATTCGCATCCGCAAATAGTCAAGGTTAAAGTCGCGTGAGTGCACAAGATCTGGATTGCGCTCCATGCTGGTAATGGTTGTGAGCGCTAGCTTAATTCGCTTTTGCAGCTCTTTATTTTTATAGCTTTCAAACTTGAGCTGCTTTTGCAGTTTGCGAGTTTGCAGGGCCGAAAACGCACCTAGCCCGATCAGCAGGGCAAATAGCCCGACAGAACTCAGCATCCATAGGTTGATGGGGCTAGGCGGTGCAGAGGGCTCGTTGGCAGTGGGAGCCTGGGCGATCCAGACCGCAGGGCTTGTTGCGAAGCCTGTTGAAGCTTGTATATCAGGGCCAGTTAACATGCTCAGGTGGGCGCGATTGGTTACAGTTAGAGTGCCCAAGCGAGCCGTAAGAATGTATAAATATTGATGTTTCGCATGAACGGTTTGAGCTGCGCTTGAATTAACTCAATTAGCCGAATTAGCCGTTTGAGCGCGATTAGCTCGCTAGGTGATTGCTATGTGCTTAAGTCTCAGTCAGGCCGATTTTTCGGGCATTCGGTTAGTAGCAACTGACATGGATGGAACGCTCACGATCGCAGGGCAGTTTGCGCCTGGGCTAATGAATGCCTTTGCCAAATTATGCGCTCACAATATTGAGGTGATGATCGTCACCGGACGCTCGGCGGGGTGGGTGAGCGCCTTGGTGAACTATTTGCCAGTGGTGGGCGCGATTGCCGAAAATGGCGGTCTCTACATCAGCAAAAACAAACCTGAGCCGCTCATTTTGCCTGATATTCCTCGGATGAGTGCGCATCGCGATCGCCTCGCCTCTCTATTTGCACTGCTCAAAGCTCGCTACCCCCAGCTACGCCCCGCCCTAGACAATCGCTTTAGAATCACTGACTGGACATTCGACATTAAGGGACTCACCCTCACTGACCTGACTTGGATGGCGCAAACCTGCGCCGAGCACCGCATGGGCTTTACCTACAGCAACGTGCAGTGCCACATCATGGTAAAACGACAAAACAAAGCGGCTGGGCTGACTAAAGTGCTTCAGCAGCAGTTTGCGCAGGTAGCCGCAGCAGAGGTCGTTACGGTAGGCGATAGCCCCAATGACGAGAGCCTGTTTGATCCTAAGCAGTTTCCCTGCTCGGTGGGAGTTGCCAACGTTGCTCATTATCTGCCAGTGCTAGCCCATCGGCCTGCTTATGTTACCGCCTCAGCCGAAGGTGCAGGTTTTATGGAGCTAGCCGAGAAGCTGATCGCTGCACGACCTTGAGAAGATAGGAAAAAGAGTCTCCGAAAAAGGCAAAAAAAGCAGAGGCTCCCCGTTGAGAGCGAACGAGCGGGAAACTTCTGCCTTGTCACACATCGCTGGCGTAACCCCTGGCATAACCTAAGGGATGAAAGCCGAGCTATGACTTAGTATGCACGGGCGATCGCCCTGACACCTTAGCCGTTTCAAAAAGTGAAACCATCAGGTAGCTGAGGCGCTGCCAGATCGCCAGTCGTTGAGCAAGGAAGTGAGCCAGCGAAGATCGCGTTGGCTGAGGGCTCCGTGAGCAACCGTAAGCTTATAGCAGTTGTGAGGAATATGAACGCGATTGCGATGAGTCAAAATGCGCAAGGCTCCCTCGTCAGCGCCAGTACCCAATACGGTGCTGATGCTGTAGACATCGCTGCGGCGGGTGTTAACAATGTATTGGGGCGATCGCAGCCAATATTTATAGGCAATCAGCAGTACATCGGCCTCTATTTGAATATGGATCTCTCTGAACAAACAGGTGCTCAGCAGCCGCATCCCGTTTTGCAAGAATCGCCAGCTATACCAAATTCCCATCATCGCCAAGCTAGCCGCTGCCAAAGAAGCCAGACCGCTAAAAAGTCCGCTGACGCTCAGCATCGCGGCTGAAAAATGCAGCAGGCTAAGCAGGTGCAGGGCCAAAGCGAGCAAAAAAACTCCCATCAGCAAGGGCGGCAGCGCTCGCTGGTACTGGCGCGTTTTGATCCCAACGGGTGGCACCACTAGCTCTAAAGACCGCCGCTTTTTGACTGACTTGATTTGGGTGAAAAAAGGCTGGTACTGGTCTCGATGGCCGCTCATAATCGGCACTGGCAGGGTGAGCGATTGAGTGGGCTGCAATAGTCGCCGCTTGAGCATAGATAGCGGTAAGTGGTTAAGCGCAGCTAGGGCCTGCTTAGCAGATTTGGGGCGATCGCTCACAGCGGGTTCAATGAGCCAGTTAAGCCACTGCTGAAAACTGGCGCTTAGCTTTGTAGGCGAGCAGGCAAACCTAGCTCTAGGCCCGCCGGAGCTAAGGCAGCTAGGCTGCTGGGGCAGATCGCCTAAGTGATGACCTGTCGCCAGGTAAATGAGCGTAGCGCCCAAGCTATACAAATCTGAGGCAAATGTAGCCTGTCCGCCCACTTGCTCAGGGGGCATGTATCCATAGGTGCCAACGAGCGCATCATTTCGCTGAGCCTGTACATACTGCACGGTGCCCAGATTTAGCCAAGACACCTGAGATAGCCCCTCTGTAGGACTTGCGATCGCAATGCTATCGGGTTTGATATCTCTATGAATGAAGCCCTGGCTGTGCAGATATACCAGACCTTGCAGGAGCTGTTTGGCGATCGCCTTGATATCGGCTTCGCAGTAGGTCGCCTTTGCCACCTGCTGCGCCAGCGTGCGGTCACCATGGTGGCTTTGCACCAGCACGAGCCCTTTGCGCTTTTGCGCTCCATCCGTGGCATTGAGGGTAAAAGCGTCAATATAGCGAGGAATCGTCGGATGGCTGAGCGATTCAAGCAGCTGAATTTCGCGCTCGAAGCAGCAGATGTCGCCAGCGGGCGTGTTATCGGTAATGGTGAGCGATTTAATTACAACCGGGCACTGCTGCTGAGTGTCTTTAGCCAACAGTTGCTGATAGCCAAAAGGACGACCAATCGGCTGCAAAATTTCGTATCGATTGCCTAAACGTCGGGCGAGAGTAATGGATGTAGAGGAAGAAGAAGCCATGCTCGCAGCTAGGAAGAAAGTTAAATAAAGTGTTCCCTGTGGGTTTTAACGAGATCTCAGGAATTTAGCTGAATTCACAGCGGCCCGCAGCAAGCGCCTTATTAGCTTGACGCTAGGGCCTTACGCTGACCTAACCGCAGGGCTTAAGGCTAGGTTTAAAAAAGACTGCCTTAGGCCCCGATAAAAGCTGATTGAGCGATCGCTATCAAGCTTAAAAAACGGGCAGCGATAGATGCCTTTAAAGGTTCTGCCAAACAACTTTTCTCAAGCACGCAAATAAACCTCTAGAAGCCCGTTTGAGCGCATCGTAAGCTATCTGCTGACTGAGCAAAATTACTTGATGGCTTAACCAGACTACCAACCTATTCGTCGCTTATCCGGAGAAGTTTTTAAAGCGTTTGAGCAACTGTATCAAGATTACAAAAACCTTTATAAGTAGAATCTACAGCGATTTCAATCAGACTAATTTTAAGCCTTGAAAACAACCGTAGCATCACTTAAATAGTGGCTATTGCAGTGACTCATTTCAGCTTCGATGCGCTCAGCAGCCCTACTTTTTTAGCTTGCTAATAAGTTTGCTGAAAACTCGTTTGGCACTCAAATAAACAATGCGGCGACGAGTCAGCGGCTGAATATCACTAGCTGCCTGAGGCTGATCGTTAGAAAGATAGTCAAAAAATAGGTTGATCTCCTGCAAAATAACGTCCAAACGTTTCTCTATCTGCGCGGGTCTATAG
>JBARVS010000339.1:0-1880 GCA_049646385.1 Phormidesmis sp.
AGCAAAAAGTCATTTGCCCGCACGGAAAGTTAAGTGCTTCCTGGACGCCTGCTATGGATAGTCGAAACAATGAGGTGGTCAAGATTAAGTTCTCTACTAATGACTGCTCCCTTTGCCCCAGTTTACGCTGTGCACACGCTCTGAACGGCAGCGTCGTTCAATCACGCTGCGCCCAAAAGCACAGTATAAAGCCCTGAAGAAAGCGAGAGAAGGCGTTGCTGAATTTAGGTATGAATCTACGATCACGCAGGGACTGGAACATCCCAGAACTTAAGATAGTGAACCAGTAATCGAATGGAATGCTTCAGCATGTCCAAAGACTTGGAGTAACACAAGGTCTTACGGTGTAACCGAGCGAGATAGTGTCTCAACCGGGTATTCTCTCCCTCTACTCGGGTCATGTAAGTCTTGCTGATAATTTGGTCGCCATCTGGAATGTATTGCGGGTAGACCTTGAAGCCATCGGTGACATAAAAGTAGCACTGCAAAAAGCTGACGGCTAACCACAACGGTTCAAACGTCTGGGCAGAGAGTGATCTGATTTTTGTGTAAGCGCTTTTTTCTTAAGCGGAAAAGCGTTCTGGAAACAGGATAGCAAAATGTGACAGCGCTGCACGCCAGTTTTTAATCGGTCTGTTCCATTTTTTCGAGATGTTATTCATCGCCAGGTACAACAGGGGTGAAAACAGCATCTTCGCTAGGGAAGACAGCCTTCTATCAGATGTCAACTATATGGCGCATAAATGACAGCTACACGACAATAGAATGAGAGCAAGATTTTTCCTTCCTGTTTAAACGACAACTATGATCGGTGCGACAGCTACGATCGCTCGGAGCTATCCTCCCTACTAGCAGCCGCTTCTGCGCCTTCGCTACGTTTTGCCGCCGACCGCTTTCGATAACTCTCAGAATGGATATCGACAATGAGGGCATGGTGAACCAGGCGGTCAACAGCCGCAACGGTCATCATGTCGTCAGCGAAGATCGTATTCCACTGGCTGAAAGGTTGGTTAGCGGTGATCAGCAGAGATCGCCGTTCATAGCGGTGAGCAATTAGCTCAAAGAGCACTGAGGTTTCGGCCTCAGACTTTTTGACATAGCCCAAGTCATCGACGACGAGCAGGTCATAGCGGTCAAGCTTCTTGAGCATCGCGGGCAGTAGCAGCTGTAGCTTAGCTTGTTGTAGTTGTTGCACTAGGCTGGTGGCAGAGAAAAACTTGGCCCGCTTACCCAACTCAATGGTGGCGCGTGCCAAGCCAATCGAGATGTGAGTTTTCCCTGCGCCACTTGGGCCGAATATCAAGCAGTTTTCAGCTCGCTCTAACCAGCCAATATCAGTGGCTAGCTGCATCAACAAAGCCGGATTGAAGTCAGGGATATGCGTCCAGTCGAAGTTGGAAAGCGTTTTGGTGCCAGGGAAGTGCGCTTCCTTTAAGGCCCGCTTTATACGGAGGCCCCAGCGTCTGTCCACCTCCAATTCGCAGAGATTGAGCAAGAACTGGGCGTACGACCACTGCTCTTGCATGGCTTGATGTTCGAGCCGTTCCCAATGGCTGAGCATATGTGAGAGGCGTAGGCTTTTGAGATGGCCGCTGAGGTCTTGGTACGGGCTCGCCGCTGGCGTTGGGTTCGACTGATTCTGATGTGTCGTCTGCTGGCGCTTCGAGATTTTTGACAAGGTGGACGGGGCTAAGGAGTTGGTCATAGGTAGATAAGTCATGTTGTTTAACGCTCACCGTGGGCATTTGCGTGTCGGTGAGTAGTTGAAAATGGCGGCGCAAGCCCAGCAACGTGAGCGTGCCTGCTGATAGCTGCTCATCCAGATAATCAGCAACAGCAGGAGCTTTATTCTGCGTGGCCGCAACGTAAAGGGCTTCGAC
>JBARVS010000340.1:0-1570 GCA_049646385.1 Phormidesmis sp.
CAGCAAATCAGGACATAAATTCAGCATCGGCTGGGGAACAGGCAGGCTAAGCACCGTGGGCAAAGTTGTTTGGGCTGAGAGGGTGAACGCGCCCAGCACGTCAATATGGTTTTGAAGACCTAAAACGACCAAAAAATTGCCCGTCTCTGGCAGGTTGACAATCGGCAGGCGCGGCGGATATGCCTGACAGCCCTGCGTATGACAGGCGTAGCCAATCATATCGAGAACAATGGCACCTTTGACGCCTGTGAGATTATCTAGCTTTTCAGTGAAGGCAATGCTGCCGAGTAAGCCGCTGCCGTCAATTTGGCGCTCTTCTTGGTCAAAAAAAACGAGCTTAAGTCCTCTGGGTGCTGGCAGTGCGCCTTTAGCCTGCAAAGTCGCTGACTGTGAGGAGAAAATTCGGGCCGCTTCTAAGAGAGCGGCGATCGCACTGCCGTTGTCATCCGCTCCCGGCGAGCCTATTTCAGTGTCATAATGCGCGCCTAGCACAATGCTGCCCGCCGTTGGGTCACTGCCTAGGATGTCAGCAACGATGTTAACACCGCTATCGACCCCGGCTGATTTTTCGGTAGCAAGGCCGTAGCGCTGCTGCTCAGACGCAATTCCATTTGCAGAGAGCTGCTCAATGATGTAACGACGGGCAGTTTCTCTTTGCGGCTGCGTGGCGCGAGGTTTTGCTAGCGCCTGCACGTGGGCCATGAGCCGATCTAAATCAACGCTTAAGTCGGCGGTGGACAGCGCCAGATGGCTAGCGGTCGCGGTCGGTGCGGCAGGTGAAAAGGCTGCTACTAGCTGGGTGATAGGGTTGCCCCAGATGACGATGGCCATTGCAATAGCTGCGATCGCAAAAAAGAATCCACCGCTTTTTCTCATGCTAAATCCAACGCACCTTAACCTTCCTATGAAGATCCCTCAAAAGCATATCCCTATCCAACGGCCCTTATACCCTGCTTTCTAGTGTATTGAGATTGTACAAAGGTTGCACAAGGCAAAAAAAATAGCAGGCTATTAACAAAGGCTAGCCTGCTGATAAAAGCTGATAAAAACTATCTTAAAGACCCTCAGCAGCCATTAATCATTGGCTGTAATCATCTACCCACAATCGTCGCTAGCTGGATCATGCCATGCGATCATCTAGCTCCGAGCCGCTTTCTTTTTGTAAGAGCTTAGAGAGCTGGCCTCGGATATCAGCTAGCTGTGACCGATTCATTTTAGGAAGAACCGCTAAGCGCACCTCAATTTCTGACACGTTATCAATGCGAGTCGTTTTTTCCCACACCTTGCACTCAGTATCAGATTCAGACTCGTATCGGAAAGTCAAAATTTTGTCACCAACGTCTAAAATCTCAACGTTCTTAAACCAGCCCTGACTGCTTTGGATATAAAGCCAAATACCAGACCTACCGATTAATTCTCTCAGCTTGTCTTCCATTTATCCCAAGTCCCCACCCAAAACTACGAAATTTAAAGGTGACCAAACCAAAGAACCACATCTGTCTAATGATGTATCTTTTCGTTCAATGTCCTAAATTATTTAATAATCTTAGCACCGCGAGAAGTTTTGTAA
>JBARVS010000341.1:0-1794 GCA_049646385.1 Phormidesmis sp.
AAGCATTGATAAATGACAAGTGAAAGAGGGTCAAAGATAGTTTAGATCCTCAACCCCCAAATTAATTGCCTAAAGTGCTACCTAGAAGGCAGTCGATAGAATGGCAAATCCGCTCTAGATTTTGTACTTACCGCCCTTAGCAGCATCAGACCAGTCGCAGGCATAGCCCTTTGTATCGGGTACGTACTGATTCCAAGGCACGGGCTCAATCGGCGCATCTGTTGCAAAGACGATATCAAACATGCCGTCATCGCGTATTTCACCAATGCGAACGGTTTTAGTAAGATGGTGATTGGCTTCCATTGTCACTTTGCCTTCTGGGGCGTCAAGCGTTTGGCCGTAAGCTGCCTCTCTCACCGCTGGAATATCTGTTGTCCCCGCCTTTTCAACAGACTGCGCCCATAAATAAACTGCAATATAGGCTGCTTCCATCGGATCGTTGGTTACTCGATCTTCACCATATTTAGCCTTGAAGTCTTCTACCCATTTGGTATTGGCAGGCTCTTCCACGGTTTGAAAATAGTTCCACGAAGCATAGTGCCCGATCAAAAACTCAGGCCCAATTTGCTTGACTTCTTCTTCAGCGATACTTACCGACATCACAGGGTATTTATCTGGCCCCATGCCCGCACTCTTCATTTGCTTAAAGAGAGCAACGTTGCTATCGCCATTTAAGCTATTAAAAATAACGCCGCCATCGGGCAGCGCTTGCTTAATTTTGTTGATAATGGGCGTGACTTCTGAATTGCCTAAGGGTAGATAATCTTCACCGACAACAGTGCCGTTTTTAGCCTTTAGCTGTTCTTTGATAATGTTGTTTGCTGTGCGCGGAAACACATAGTCAGAGCCGACTAGGAAGAATTCTTTACCTTTGTTTTCTAGCAGCCAGTCTACAGCGGGCTCAATCTGTTGGTTGGGCGCTGCGCCAGTGTAAAAGACATTGTTAGAACATTCTTGACCTTCGTACTGCACGGGGTACCACAGCATATGGTCTTTTTCTTCAAATACGGGCAGCACGGCTTTGCGGCTCGCCGATGTCCAGCAGCCAAATACTACCGCTACTTTGTCTTGATCGATCAGCTTGGTTGCTTTTTCGGCAAAGGTTGGCCAGTCAGAAGCGCCGTCTTCTTTGATGGCTTCAATTTGCTTGCCGAGCAGTCCGCCGTTGGCGTTGATTTCGGCGATCGCCAGCTCTTCAGCATCAACTACAGTGGTTTCACTAATCGCCATCGTGCCGCTCAAAGAGTGCAAAATACCGACCTTAATCGTATCGCCGCCGCCTGCTGCTGGCGCTGCATCACCCTCTGTTTCGGCTGTGGTATCGCCGCCCTCGCTGCTAGGGCCACAAGCGTTTAACAATACGCTAGCACCGGCTGCTGCGGTGGTATATGCCAGAAACTTACGTCTACCTAATTTTCCCATAGCCGCTCCTTTGGACTCCTCAAAGTCACACGTTGGATTTACAGCTCAACGGCTCAAGCAACCTGCACTTGCCGCCTTTTTTTCCTGCTACCCTTTCCTCAAGAGAAAAGTTACGCCGTTAGAGAGAGGCAAAATAAACGAGCTGCGATTAGTTTCACTGATTTGTAAGGTATCCTATGACTCGAACACCGCTCGGTTTGTATAATGCGATACAAAACAATAACTTGATTGCTTTAATTCTGTCGGAGATTGGATTTATTACTCTTTTGTAATTCTTTATTCTTTCTGATGCTTTCGTAAGCGTGATTTTCGGCTAGGTTAGCTTTGTAAAATAGAAAGTGCCGCTGAGTCATACATTGCCCGTAGTCAAAA
>JBARVS010000342.1:0-10256 GCA_049646385.1 Phormidesmis sp.
GTCTATAGGTTTATCAGATCCGATGAAGCTGTATACTCCGCCACAGCAGCTAATCTAAAAGGCTGATGATTTTTTCATAATACTCAATAAATTCTCCATCTGGTGGGTAGTCGCTGAAGGTTAGCCTGCATTCTCTTATCATCTCTATGTATAAATCCTCCGCACCTTGATCTTGACAAAAATCATATAGACATCTTTTTACTGAATTGACCGATGTTTCGATTCGAGGCTCACGCACGTATCCCTCTTCGACACTTAATTCCAGAATCTTGAGAAACAAATCTTTACTTCGGATATATAGCCTTCTTTTGTCTTCAAAATTCTCTGGATCGAAGCCTTCCGACATACCGTCAAATACAGACATAATCAATTTAGCTCCAATCTTCTGCTTCCATGCCTCATCCATTTCGCGTTTAAACTTTTTCTCTTCCTGAATCTTAGCTTTGACAACACCGATGCCCCAGTCGATAATTGCGTGGTATTCGGTTGGAAGCTTCTGCTTCTGCTGTTCTAGTCGGCCTAAGAGACTGTTCAAACGATCATGCTCCAATGCTTCTTGATGAACAAGCTGTTGCTGAGACACTGCTGTCAAAGATTGCTTAGTCATAAACTTTTTCCTATTTGAAAAGAATACTTTTGATGCTGTGATTTGGCTGTACCGCTAACTATGCCACCCCTATTAAAAGAGTATAGTACAAATATACTATATAATGGCAAAGAAGTACCCGAGAATCTATAAAGGTCTCAAGCGTTCGGATAGAGGCTTTATTTCGGGCAGATGTTGGCCGCTTAGCGCTTATCGTTTTTGGATGGTCGCGATCGCGGCATAGTTCGTTCGTAATACCATAGCAATAGCGAATAGGGCGGACGGGATGCCTATTGCTGAGGCTGGTAGCAATTCGTGTTTTTGCAGCAGTCCGCCGTAGGATTACGACACAATAAAGAGAGTTGTCAGTTAAGCGATCGCCCCATCTTTTCGTCTTCTTCTCTTTCTTCTTCTCTGAATGGCCCAATTGCTCGCTGTTACTGCGGCTGAGTCGTGGCAATGCCCAAGCGAACGCCTTCTACCTTGCGAAGCTGATCCATTGCAGCGACCACTCGTCCGTGAGGCGTCGCTTCATCTGCGCGAATGGTGACCAAACCTTGATTTTGTAAGGCAATCTCTCCTTGAGAAGATGGAGAGGCCACTAGCGCTCGTACTCCATCTGCCAAATCTGCCAGCGCTATAGCATCATCGCCTAAGAATAGCTCGCCATCTGATGTGATGGTTAGCGTGATATTGACTTGGTCTTGAGGGGTTGCTGTTGCCGCCTGAGGTAGGTTTACGGGTAGCCCTTCTGCTTTGGTGAGATAGAGCGTCGTGAGAATAAAAAATGCCAAGATCGCGAAGATGACGTCGATCATTGGCAAAATGTTTACGCTGAGGCGGCTGGTTTCAGTGTCTTCAGATAGACGCATTGAGTTTAGGGTTAGCTCAGAGAAAGCTCAGAGGAGCTAATAGGAGAATCCGGCGGCGAATAAAACAACTGTTAACACGCCTACTAAAACCATGAGGGCTGTGCCCGCGTCCCAGCTACCTTTCCAAGAATACTTATTTTTGTCTGTTTCAGGCATGATTCATTACCATAGCAACTTTACACCCTGTAGCGTAGAGCCAAACCGATCACCGTTCATCTCTCTATGAGGATACTTTTCCTCACTATAGCAGCGACATTTGCTGGCCTTGCTGCTCGTAGTAAAACTGCTCTACACCCCAGCGGCGATACATCGGTAGCTTGCGTTTGAATGAAAGACGGCTTTCTACCTGGGCGGTCTCTAGCTTGAGCTGCGCGTCTTCTTTGCGACAGTTCAAAATTTTGGCGGCGTCTTGTAGGCGTATCCACTGCTGGCCAAAGCGTTTAAGCAGGGTTTCGTCAGCTTCGTTTTGAATTTGGGTGAGCAAAAGCTGGGCTAGGAGCCAGCAGGCTTGGGTGTCGGCTTCGGCGCGGTGCGAAGTGCTGATGTCAAAATTGAAGTGCTTGATTAGGTTCGGCAGGCTGCGGGAGGGTAAATCAGCCAGCAGCATTCTAGAAAGGATGACGGTACAAAGCTTTTGCAAGGGCGGCTTATAAAAGCGATCGCCCAGCCGCTTATATTCAGTGCGAATGAAGGCATAGTCGAAGTCTATATTATGGGCAGTGAAAACGCGCTCTTCTTGCAAAATGGGCAGGCACTGCGGCCAAACTTCTTCGGGCGGCGGCGAGGGATACACCATCTCAGGCGTAATGCCCGTGATGGTAGTGATAAATTCTGGAATTTTTACCTTGGGGTTAATCAGGTGGGTTTCTTGATGCTCTATCCCGGTAGCAAGGCTGGCCTTTAAAATTGAGACCTCAATGACGCGAGCGTTGTGACCGAGCGCGCCAGTGGTTTCGATATCGACAACGGTGAGCGGCGACTGGCTAACCTGGCGGTAGTAGGCCAGCAGCTCGTGGGAAAGCAGGGCAGACTGACCCTGGAATTTTGCGGCGTGGGCAACCATAGGATGATTTTGTTCACTGCTGAGAGAGCCGTTTGACGGCCTTGCCTCCTAGCATCTCATGAACTCTCGCCAGCCGATCAGGGATTGTTTTGGCGTGGGGGCTGTGGCGCAGGCTCTCGGTTAGGTCTAGCTCGCTGAGGCGGTCGGCTCGGTTGCCAGGAAACCAATGGCTAGCGCCGCCTAATAGGTTGTAGCGGGCGATCGCATATTCTTTCATATCAAACGCCTCAGCTAAATTGCCCAGCCAAAGCGCGATCGCAATATTCACATTTCCCGGCGTCGCCTGAATATCCGGCAAGCCCTCCTGCCAGGTGCGATACCAGCTTTCACCCAAGGCCCCAATCGCCTGCGCCTCTAGCTTTTTCAAAATCGGCGGCAGCAGTTCATCCGCCTTGTCTAGCAAAGGCAGCACCTTTAAGTGCTCATCAAAATCTGTCGGACTGGCCGCGCCCAAGCTCAGCGTATGTACCTGCGGATGGCTGAGGCAAAACAGATCGTTAAACACCATCGGGCTCAGCGGCGCGCATAAGTCAACTAAACGCGGCGGCGGCGCATATAAGTGACCGCCCTTATCGGAAGGGCTGATGATAAAGACGCCCATATCGCGCTCGGTAGCGGCTTCAATAGCGCGCCAGTTATCTTGAAAAATGTAGTACCAGTGAATGTTTACATAGTCGAACAGGTTGCTTTCGATAGCGTCAACAATTACCTGCGTCGGGCCGTGGGTAGAAAAGCCAATGTGCCGAACTTTGCCCTGGGCCTGTAGCGCTTTGGCGATCGCTATGCAGCCGCCGGGTCGAACGCTGTGATGAAGCGTTTCAGCGTTGTTGATGCCGTGAAACCCGAGCAGATCGATATAGTCTAAGTTGAGATTGTCTATAGAATTTTCTATGGTTTCTAAAAAGTCTTGGGGGTTTGGCTGGGGCGATACTTTGGTTTGAACGATCAGGCGATCGCGATCAAACGTCGGCAGCACTCTGCCAAGCTGAATTTCTGAGGTGCCATAGCCCCGCGCCGTCTCAATATGATTAATCCCTAGCTCCAGCGATCGCTCAATGGTAGCCGCTAAATTCTGCTGATTTTGCTGAGGAATATCAGCAGGCGGCACGTCCTGCCAGGAATGCTGGTAGCGCATTCCCCCGCAGGAAAATACGGGCATTTGCAGTTCAGTGCGGCCAAAGCGACGATAGAGCATTCAATCAAAAGCCAAAAATGGAATAAAAAACCGGATGTGAAAGGCAATTCTGTTTGATTGTAAACAATCCTTTGGTCAGTGACTATTCGCTATGTCTGCGCCGACCCTCTTTCTAGGCTGTGGTATAGATGCATCGCTTCACCTAATAAAAAAAATGACGGTCGCCCGACAAAAAAAGTCACTAGCAAAAATATATTGTGAAGCCCATCGAACTTAATCGCCCAGATAGACCTCTAAGTCGTCTACTAGAGTTCAACATTGTTATAAAAAGCCGCAAATATTCGGTAGCTTTACGCGGGCTATGCCTTTGGCTACCGGGGAATCCTGGAACTGCGTTAAGCTTTGCAATCTTCTGTTATGGGTCAGTCTGATATCTACACCAGCAGCGATCAAGAAATATTAGTCGTGATTGACCGAGGCGTGGTTGACTGCGACCAAATAGCAGAGGATGCGCCGCTAGGGGCCAAGGTGCTCATGCTAGATGTCAGCCGAGATGCGATCGCCCAAATCACTGCCGCATTTCAGCAGTCATCCTTTCCCTTTGCCAGCCTGCACCTGTTTGTAAACGGTTCTCCGGGCGTCCTGCATTTTGCCAGCGGTGACTTCAGCTTAAAAACGCTAGATCGCTACGCCGATCAGCTACAGACATGGTTTTCATACAGCCCATCTGCGCCAAATGTTTTGAATCCTGAAATTTTTCTTTATAGCGATCGCCTCGGCACACAAGCCGCCGCACAAGAACTCATCGACACCATCACCTGGCTCACGAGCGCGACTGTCATAACCGCTAGCCTGCTCAACTAGGGCTAATCGCCACAACCCTTAGCCTACGATAGTCAGCAATCCACTCACCAGCTTGATATAGCTGCGGCACCGCTGCCTCTACCGCTGTGACAATGCCCTGCCACTCAGCCGTAGAAAGATCGGCAAAAAATCGCTGGCCGAACATCGCTAGCCACCCGGCAATGCCCGCTTCTCCCAGCGGCGTTGGGCGATCAAACAAGCTCGCATACACCACCTCTAAACCTGCCTTTTCAAGCACGGCTGCATACTCGCCCACGCTCGGAAAGTACCAGGGGCTCAGATTTTCTCGCCCGCTGGCCTGTTGCAGCGCCGATAGAATAGCGTTAACGTTGCCGCGTCCGCCCAGCTCAGCAACCAGTCGCCCGCCCGGTTTCAGCGCTTTTGCCATGCACTCGGCAGCAGCAGCAGCGTCTTTCACCCAGTGCAGCACCGCATTAGAGAAAACAGCATCCACCGCTTTAGATAGCTCGAAGCTAGTCGCGTCGGCAACTTGAAACGTGAGCTGAGGATAGTTGGCTTGGGCCAGGGCAATCATGGCAGGGTCGCTATCTATGCCCACCACCTCTGCCCCACTTTCGGCAATCTGCGCAGTGAGCTGCCCGGTGCCACAGCCTAAGTCTAGGATGCGATCGCCCGACTGAGGATTAAGCTGCACCAGCAAGCTCTCTCCATGCTGCCAAACGTAGCTGTACTGTTGCTGGTAGCTAGTCGCGTTCCAATTCATCGCACGTCACGGATATAGAATGCTTACAACTCTAAGCAAGCTTTGTATAAATGTCCAAATCAGATGCTCTCACAAATATGACCATGATTAAGCGCTAATGTTAGAGGCTAGCTGCGCTGTAAGACAAACTTCAAAAACCGCTTCAAACCACGCTTTTTTATAGTCGATATTCCATAGCTCTAACTCGCAGCTGTTGTCTGTGCGAACGGGCGTCATGGTGAGTGTCAAAACTCTCTCGTTTGCGTCATATTGAGTTTTGATCTCCGAAATTGCCCCGCTGCGTCCCCGGTCTAAGGCGACCGCAATTCGTAAAATTGCCCCGAGCTGATCAACGGTTTGGCGATCTTGCTTGGTGGGCAAGTTGTTGTAACTTTCGTGACGGCGCTTAGGCTGGCTCTTACGGTGATAGCGAGCAATGTTAGCGATAATTTCGACTTCGGTTTCAGTAAATCCTAATAGTCCGCCGTTGCGAATCAGGTAGTAAGAGTGCTTGTGATGGGCTGAATGACTGATGTAGTGTCCGCTGTTGTGCAGCATGGCGGCGGCTCGCAGGTATTCTTGCTCTAAAGCGCCTAGCTCGTGCAAAACGCCTTGGGTTTGATTGAACAGATCGGTGGCGAATTGGGCAACGCGATCGCCGTCAGCCTTGTACTTGCGAGCGAGCTTGCGAATAGAGCGATCGCGCACAGAATCCTGAAACGCCATCCGATCCTCAATCAAACCCTGGGTCAGCATCCAATCGACCACCACGCCTTCTCGTAAGGCCCGCTCGCAAATTGTTAGATGATCTACATTGAGCAGCTTCATCGCTGTGTATAAGATAATCGCGCCTGCAACAATAATCTCAGCGCGTTTGTCGTTCATTCCAGGCAGCGTCAGCCGCTCAGCATACGTCATTTTGCGCAGTCGGCTCACCCATTTGCTCAGCTCGTCGTAGGTGAGCCGATAGCCATTCAGCGGATCGGGCGCAACGCCTGTCTTTTCCATGGCAGATAAAACGGCCAGACACTCTATGGTGCCCGAGGTGCCGATCAGTCGCAGCGGCTCGTTTGGCAGCTTGCCTTCCTCAATGCGCTTAGCGAGCTTTCGCTGAAGCTGCTCAACGGTGGGCTCTAAAATGCCGCGAACGTAAGCCCTTAAATAGTCATATTCTCGCTTGCTGAGCGGATCGGTTGAAACAAATCGGGCGCTCAGGCGCACTGCGCCAACTTTGCTGCTGCTCAAAAAGTCGGGCGGCCCGCCGCTGCCTAAAATAATTTCTGTAGAGCCGCCGCCAATATCAATTACAGCATGGGGTTTGCCTTTCAGCTCCATGCCCGATATCGCACCCAAGTAAATGCGACGGGCTTCTTCAGTGCCCGAGATCAGGTTAATAGATAGACCCACCTCAGCTCTTACTCGCTCAATAAATGCCTGACCGTTACTCGCTTCTCTAACGGCGCTAGTGGCGACAGCAACAATATCATCAGCGCCAAACCTATCAGCAATTTTCAAGCAGCGCTTAAGCGCCAAGATACAGCGGTTCATCGCCTCATCAGAGAGGTTGCCAGCGCTTTGAGGGCTAATGTTCTGGTCGGTGCTTGCATCAATGCTTTGGCAAAACTCTCCAAGCCTTACCGTCTCTTTTTCTTTGCCAATAATATTGAATGAGGGCCACGACGCATCAATCGCGGCAATCACCATATGCACTGAGTTGGTGCCGATATCTATAGCAGCAAGTACAAACTCCTGATGACTTCTGGCCTTAAGGCGATCGCCCACATCTATCGGCACAGAAGCGTATGAAGGTGCGTGATACAGATCTGCAAATTCTACGGTGGCAGTATTAACCATCAAAGTTGTGCGGCAATAGGGACGATAGATTTTCACCTATCCTACCGCTAGAGGGCGCTGGTTAAAAGGCATATCCCCAGGCACATTTCAGGACGGCCCTAGCCCATCGCGGCAAATCGCGTACGGATTTCTTCGGTGCGCTTGCGGTTTGCACCCAGGTCAGACTTACCCAGGCGAGCTGCCGTGCGCGTGTGAATCACAGACTCTCCAGGCGGTGCGTAAAACTCTACGTCATCGACAAAGCCCATCAGCTTGCTAGAAAATTCTGCATAAAGATAGTCGTCAGTCACTTTGTTAATAGTGGAGCGCTCCATGCCTTCAACGACTTGCTTAAGGCGGGCGATCGCATCCTTAGCAGACCCGGTATAGGCAAACGACGCAATAAAATGCTCTTTATCGTCAGCAGGCGCTTGCGAATTGACGCAGTTAGGCGTGCTGGGGCAGCTTTTGAGCTGTCCGCTGGTAACGCCTAAGTCGGTTGGTGGCGTCCCTGAAAAAGAGAATAAAGACATGGTAGAGTTCTCCAGATGTAGCTAACGATTATGTACGGAAGGCAGCTTATACCACGGCAAATGTGGATACTGATGATGCTCCCAATGATAGTCGAAGTGGTAGCAGCTTAAAAACGACCAAAACGGTGACACCTGAGAGCTATTGGCGCGATGAGCGTTGGTATGCCCACCTGCGGGCGGCTTGTGCGGACGATAGGTACCAAAGTAAAACAGTTGCCATGAGCTGAGCGCCTGAGGCAATAACCAAAACAAAGCCGCGTTAATCAGCGGCACGTGAAACACAAACAGCAGCGGATAGAACAGAAAAGACATGCCCCAAAAGATAACCGCGCCCTGCCTGCCCTGAATATAGTTTTGCATGAACTTAAAATACCAAGCCCAAAAACCGCCCGAATAATAGTCAGGATCGCTAGCCTGAGCGGGCGTACGATGGTGCTGATGGTGACATTCTGCAAGCTTCTCAAACGAGAGCATACTGTAGATGCCTAAAATGATGCGTCCGGCCCAGTCGTTTGCCTTAGGAAAAGTCGGTATGAGCGTGCCATGCATCGCGTCATGTGCCAATATGAACAGCCCCGTATGCAAAAAAGATCGCCCTATAACGACAGCAGCCGTACCTGCTAGCGGCAGATCTCTAGCATCTGGCAGCATAAACAGGCTAACGTAGAGCGTTAGCGACCATAGCGACACAATTAGAGCAGCTATAGAGATCGAGACAAAAGATTCTCTAATAAGGGAGGCTGGCAAGGAGCGGGCTGTCATAAAGCTAAAGAGAATCTAGGGAAGGGCTCAAGCAGCACTCAATTACCCTCTACAAACGCTAATTATGTAGAAACGTTAAATGCGCTTTCACAGCACACTAACAGGGATCTATACCAGCAGCTAACCTTCCTACGGGTGATATTTGCTGCTTTGCTTGCCTTTATAAATGGCTTTAGGATGAGGGCCCGTTCTCGCATTAGGGCTGACTTGTTCTATTGATGAATGTCGTTGGCGCTGTGATCACCCTCTATCAGGCTTGTAGTAGGCTTGTAGTAGGCCCACAACAGACTGGTATTCACAACCTATGCCAAATCTCTCTTCAGATCAGCTAGCTCAGCTCTATCAAAGTTTTCCTACTCAGTTCAAAAGCGTTGTTTTAGCCACGGTAAGCTTGACGGGTGAGCCGCAGGCCAGCTATGCCCCCTGCGTAATTGACGAAGAGCGTAACATCTATATATTTGTCAGCGGTCTGTCTGCCCATACGCAAAATTTAACGGCGACGGGCAAGGCGAGCGCGCTGTTTGTAGAGGATGAGGCTAAAACGCCGCAAATGTTTGCGCGTAAGCGATTGAGCTACGACTGTGTGGCCAGCCTGTTAGAGCGAGAGAGCGATCATTGGACAGCGATCACCCAACAGTTTGAGTCTCGCTTTGGCAATATCATTGAGGTGATGACGGGCCTGCCCGACTTCCGAATTTTTCAGCTTCGCCCTCAGTCTGGCCGTTTTGTGGTGGGCTTTGGCGCAGCTTATGACGTTGACCCCAGTGACCTGAATAGATTGGTTCACAAGGCTAGCTCATAAAAGCAAAGCTTGGCAGTAAGCAGAAATAGAAAATGAAAGTTAGCTGTTAGCGCTTTCTTCCTCTTCTTCTTCCCAGCAGTCTACCGCTAGCAGGTCGCCAATGGCATCCTGCATAGTGAAGTCAAAAGACTGTAGCTCAGCTTTCCAGTGAGGCCACTTATCGCCAAAGATAAAGGCAATTTTCCACAGGCTGTCTGCGGGCGAGATGGCTTTGGTTTCAACCAGCGATCGCACTTTGCGCTGAAACTTTTCCATGGGGTGAGTAACCGCTATTTCGTTTAGCGGCTTATTAACCGTGATTGATTCTGTCATAAATTCGATTTCAGAGAATACTGTGTTTTGAGGTGTGCTGAATGTGAGAGTTGTGCCTATTCATCAGCTTTGGCTCACGAGGCGTTGGCCTCTGGCCTTCCTTTGGCCTTTTGATTCAAACCCTTTTACTCAAACTATCAACTTAAGCTTTTTAAAGCTTTTTAATGATGCCGATGACCGCTGCTATTCAGGACTGCTAGAGTCTTTTCTCTGAATGTTAGTGATGCTTCGTTGGTTACTGTAAACGCCAGCCAAAGATGCATACCAATGCAATGCTAGCCTTACTGTAAACACTGACTTTCACCTTTCGCAGGCTTGTCACTAAACAAGTTATAGCGAATAAGCGTATCATAGCTTCGAGCCGTTAATCTTTCGTAAGAATAACTTTTTTTAGCTCAAGATTGCTATTCCGAAGGGATAGAATTTTCACGCCATTAGCATAGTTAAGTTAGCCCAACCCCACCTAGCGCCTAGCGCCAATGAAGCATCAGTCAGGATAATCGATTAACTAGCGACTGCTCGTTACCCCTCTATTCTACACCAAAGCATGATTGGTGACACAATTGAACGATTACTGATAGCTTCGCGCTACACTAATGACCTTGCAACTTACCTTTCGATTTAGTGCCTTGCGATTCAGGGCCTTGCGATTTAGGGGCTACTCAGAAGGTTTATCGACTATCTGCTAGCCGTTCTCACGATCATCACCCTGGCTGTCGGATGCCGCCCAGCGCTCTGAATTCAGCATACATCGAAAGCCTAAGTTCTATCAGTTCTAGTTTGTCAACGTC
>JBARVS010000343.1:0-2737 GCA_049646385.1 Phormidesmis sp.
GTCTTGGCAACCAACATGATTTCTGTGGGTCTTGACATCACCCGCCTTGGCACAATGGTCGTCCTCGGACAGCCCAAAACCGCCTCAGAGTATATTCAGGCCACCAGCCGAGTCGGTCGAGACGATCAGCGCCCTGGCCTAGTCGTGACCTTGCTAAACCTGCACCGCCCCCGCGATAGGTCGCACTACGAACGCTTTCAATCTTGGCACAACACCTTTTACCGAGCTGTAGAAGCCACTAGCGTTACGCCCTTCTCACCTCGCGCACTAGATCGAGGACTCCCCGGCGTCACCGTTGCCCTAGCCCGATTAGGCAATCCCAATCTCACCCCGCCAGAAGGTGCAGGTCAAATTACACATCACCGCCAAGACCTTGATTTTGTCGTTGATACCCTTGCCAACCGAGCCGAAAAGCATAGCGTTATGAGCGCAGAGCAGTCTGAAGAACTCCGGCTTAAGGTGCGAGGCTATGTAAAAGGTTTATTAGATAGCTGGTCGAACATTGCAACCGACCAGTTGGAGAAGTTGCAGTATCAAAAAGAAGTGGGCCAAGCCCCGCCTTTACTGTTCGCGCCCTTAGATCCAGACCTTAAAAAGCAAAATAAGGACGCCCGCAAGTTCAAAGCACAGCGAAGTCTTCGAGATGTGGAACCAACCGTCAACCTTTGGATATATGACCCCAACGGAGAGGAGATAGAGAGCGATTCATGAATAAAAAGAACAAACAAGTTCCCCCAGCGGGCGAAATTCGTCAGAGTCAAATTCTCTCCAGCTTTGGCCCTGGCTCTATGGTCGATTTGCCCAACCATTCCATTATCATGGGTGGTCTCAATCACTGGAAGTTCGGCACAGAGCGCAACCCCATTGTAGAAACTCGTCTAGAACAGTTCCTTCAGCAAAAGCTGGGCATGTCGAAAGTTTCCCTATTCGAGCCGCCTGCCAACAATCAAGATCCAACCGGCCCTAGAACAGGCATCCAAAGCTTTATGTTTCCTGGCTGGTTTGTCGCTCAAGTCGATAGAAGCTTTGAAGGCCCCAGCGGTAAAATCTATCGCACTCGTCCGCTGGTGCCCTGGAGCCGACTACAGGGGCGAGGCGGTAAGTATCTTGACGACAACAAAAAGAAAAGGCCCGTCGTGCCTGTTCGGTTTGTTCAAGCCTGCGTTTATGGCCACATTAGCGATATTAACTGGCGCAGATACGTTCACAAAGGAAGTCAGTGTACCGGCTATTTATGGCTAGATGAATGTGGCACCGGCAGCGAATTTGCCGATATTTTTGTGCGCTGCGAAGCCTGTGGAGAACGCCGCGCCCTTTCTGATGCAACCTTGCCTAAGTCGAATGCTTTAGGTGCTTGTCAGGGTGATCGCCCTTGGCTAGGCCGCAAGGCGCATCAAGAATGCGTCACAGAGGACAATATTCGAGGCCAAAACCGGCTGCTCGTACGCTCAGCGAGCAACGCCTACTTTGCGCAAACTCAAAGCGTTATTTCACTACCCAGCGCCGACGATGATGTAAAAGAAGCCGTTGGCAAGGTTCATGAGAACTATTTGCAATATGCAGAAGAGCTTAGAGACATCAAGCGCGAACGCAACAAGCCTCAAGTAGCACAGGCAATAGAAGACTTTTCGGACGAGGCCGTTTGGAAAGAGGTTCAGCGACGTAAGAGCGGGAAACCCTCTGAACCCAAAAAAATCAAACAGGTTGAAATTGAGACCTTGCTCTCCCAGCCCGATGAAATTGGCAAAGACCTTCCTGATACAAATTTCTACGCTCGCAATCTCTCTTTAGACACGCTCTCTCAATCGCTTAACTCTTTTATTGATCGCATTGTGCTGGTGCATAGACTGCGAGAAGTTCGCGCTCAGGTGAGCTTTACCCGCTTTGAACCCCCTTTTTCTGATATTGACGGAGAGCTTCAGCTAGACGTTGGCACGGCTGCTTTGGGCCTGGATACCGATTGGTTTCCCGCTATTGAGATAAAAGGTGAAGGAGTCTTCGTCTCATTTAAGCCAGAGACCATTCATACTTGGCTTCAAAGAAGCGAAGTGAAACAGCGAGAGCAGGAACTGCAAGCAGGATTTAATCAGTGGCTGAGTCGGAAGGAAGTCAAGCTAGATGGCACAGAGGAAAAGCCGCAGTATACCTTCCCAGGGTTGCCCTATATTATGCTGCATACCCTCTCTCATCTTTTAATTACCTCTATATCTTTGGAATGTGGATACTCTGCTAGCGCTATTCGAGAGCGTGTCTACGCTGGTGAATCCGGCTACGGCATCTTGCTCTACACCGGCTCGTCTGGTTCTGAAGGTACATTAGGTGGACTGATTCAAATTGGTCGAAGGCTAGAACATCACCTAA
Organism: Phormidesmis sp.; assembly: GCA_049646385.1. Classification (GTDB taxonomy): domain Bacteria; phylum Cyanobacteriota; class Cyanobacteriia; order Phormidesmidales; family Phormidesmidaceae; genus Phormidesmis. Next base: position 2,362 of record JBARVS010000343.1, read on the forward strand.
AAATGGCTTTAGAATCAGGTCGCCTTTGCTCCAACGATCCGGTATGCGCTCAGCACACGCCGAATGAACATTATGAAGAGCGTTTTCGCCACGGCGCGGCCTGCCACGGCTGTGTGCTGATTTCGGAGACCTCTTGCGAGCAGGGCAACGAGTTTCTAGATCGGGCCTTAGTGGTTGATACCGTAGAAACTAGCGGCGCTGCCTTTTTCCCAGCGTCCATAGGTTAAGTAAATGGCTTCGGTGTTTCATGAGTTGAGTCGGCCTGCGATGGAAGGACTGGCAGAAGCGATCGCGCAGCAACGCTTGCGATGCCCTTTTCATCCATCTGCTCTGACTAACCTGATTCCTACAGCGCTAATCTCGGCGATCGCTACAG
>JBARVS010000344.1:0-10057 GCA_049646385.1 Phormidesmis sp.
GGGTTAGACCGTCCAGTTTTTGATAATTTTCTCTTTCTTTGCCCCCTTTTCAGTAGAAATGATCAACGAAAACGCTAAAACAATTCTTTCTGTTCGCAATCTTCACGCTAGCGTTGAGGGCACAGAAATTCTCAAGGGCTTAAATCTAGATATCAAAGCAGGTGAGATTCACGCCATTATGGGCCTGAATGGTTCGGGCAAAAGCACGTTCTCTAAGGTCATAGCAGGTCATCCCGATTATGAAGTGACTCGGGGCGAAGTGATTTTTCAAGGACAAAATCTGTTGGAACTTGAGCCTCACGAACGCGCTAATTCGGGCGTGTTTTTAGCCTTTCAATATCCTTTAGAGATTCCGGGGGTGAGCAATCGTGACTTTTTGCGAGTGGCCTACAACGCTCACCGCAAAGCCAACGAAGAAGAAGAAATAGACGTTTTTGACTTTGATGATCTGATTGAAGAGCGCTCCGAAATTGTTAAAATGGACGTAAGCTTTTTAGATCGCAGCGTCAATGAGGGCTTTTCGGGCGGTGAGAAAAAGCGTAATGAAATTCTGCAAATGGCACTGCTACAGCCGGATTTAGCTATTTTGGATGAGACTGATTCAGGGCTAGATATTGACGCGCTTAAAACGGTTTCGAGCGGGGTCAATCAGCTCAGTACGCCTGAGAATGCCACGGTGCTGATTACTCACTACCAGCGGCTGTTGAATTACATCGTGCCCGACTATGTGCATGTGATGGCGCAGGGGCGAATTGTAAAAACGGGCGGCAAGGAGTTGGCCTTGGAGTTAGAGGCCCGTGGCTATGACTGGATTATGGCTGAGGAGGCAGTAGCGTAGCCATGAGTACAGCTAAAGGCATGACAGGCGCGGCGACACCGGCGATCGCCACCAAAAGAGAAACCTACCTCAAGCACTTGCTCACCCAGGCAGCAGCAGCAGCAGACGAGTCTAATCTAGGACTAAAGGACTTGCGAGATCGGGCGATCGCCCAGGTCAACCAAACCTCTTTTCCCTCCGGTCGTGATGAAGAATGGCGCTTTACCGATTTGGCTGATATGCTAGCGCTGCCGTTTGAGCGAGCGATCGCCCAAAAACGCGATTCAGCAACAGCGCCTTCAGCAGCATTTTTCACCCACCTAACCGCGTTAGAAAACAGCTTCCGGCTAACAACGTTAAACGGCCTTTATGCCTTGGAGCTTTCTATCGAAGGTCGCTTTGCTAACGCCCCTGAGCTACCCGAAGGTGCAGTCGTTGCGCCACTTTCGGCGCTGATAGCTCATCCTCAATATGGCCAAAAAGTCAGCAAAATAATCACCGATAGGCTCGCTCAAGTGCCCGGTGGCAGTGAAGTATTTACCGCCCTCAACACGGCTGGCTTTTCAGATGTTATGGTGATTTGGCTCAGGGCCGATCAGGTCATTCGCGAACCTATTTGCATTGCCAGAGCCTCAACAGGCAAACTCATCAGCCACCTGCGGACGCTAGTCATTGCCGAACGACATTCTAGCTGCACGCTGATTGAGTCTTTTGAGGGCGATGGTGAGCAACCTCGCTGCAACAACAGCGTCACTGAAATTATCCTAGAAGAAGGCGCTAACGTCGATCACATCCGCCTGCAAGACGAAGGCGCAAAAACCTTTCATCTCGCTAAGACAGCGGTTTCGCAAGCGGCCAACAGTCGGTATAGCTGCACAGCAATTGACTTAGGTGCGCAGCTATCGCGTCATCACTTAGAAATTTATCCTACTGGCCCACAAACCGACACCCACTTGTATGGGCTAAGCGCCCTGCAGGGCCGTCAGCTTGCAGATACTCACAGCCTCGTTTCACTAAAACATCCGAACAGCACCACCACCCAAATTCAAAAAAACGTCGTGGATGACCGCGCTCATGCGGTATTTAACGGCAAGGTATACGTCTCCCAAGCCGCGCAGTCTACCAACGCCTCTCAGCTCAACCGCAACCTGATGCTCTCTAGCAAAGCGCGAATCGACACCAAGCCTGAGCTAGATATCGTAGCCGACAACGTGAAATGTGCCCACGGTGCGACGGTCAGCCAGCTGCAGGCTGATGAAGTTTTTTATCTTCAAAGCCGAGGCATCTCGGCAGACCAAGCCCAGCGGCTATTGCTGTACGGCTTTGCCATGGAAATAGTAGAAAAGGTTTCTGTTGAACCTTTACGGCAGATCTTGAGTCGCCGCATCAACCAAACAATGAAGTACGAGTGAGATCATGACATTAACGACTGCTCCCCAAAAAGCTGCTGAAAAATCGGCTCTTTCGACTAGCTTGCTGGCTGATGAAGTCCGTGCTGATTTCCCGATTCTTCATCAGCAGGTTAACGGCCAGCCTCTGATATATCTAGACAACGCAGCGACTTCTCAGAAGCCCCAGTCAGTCATTGATGCAATGGTGCATTATTACCAGGCAGATAACGCCAACGTGCATCGGGGCGTACATGCTTTGAGCGCTCGGGCGACTGAAGCCTATGAAGGGGCTCGTGATAAGGTTGCGGCTTTTGTCAATGCGGCCTCTCGCGATGAGATTGTGTTTACGCGCAACGCTAGCGAGGCGATTAATCTAGTCGCCTACGCTTGGGGGCTCAGCGAACTCAAGTCGGGCGACGAGATTGTGCTCTCCGTGATGGAGCATCATAGCAACTTAGTGCCTTGGCAGCTGATTGCTAAGCGGACAGGGGCGGTATTAAAGCACGTACCGCTCAGCGATACTCAAGAGTTTGACACGGCTGCTTTCAAGCAGCTGATGACCAATAAAACGAAGCTGGTCGCGGTAAACCACATTTCTAATACGCTGGGCTGCATCAACCCAGTCGCCGAAATTGTCGAAATAGCTCATAAGTACGGCGCTAAGGTACTGATCGACGCCTGCCAAAGCGTGCCTCACATGCCAGTAGATGTGCAGGCGTTGGGATGCGATTGGCTAGTGGCGTCGGGCCATAAAATGTGCGGGCCGACGGGCGCAGGCTTTCTGTACGGCAAGCTAGATGTGCTTAATGCCATGCCGCCTTTTATGGGCGGTGGAGAGATGATTCAAGACGTGTTTTTGGATCATTCGACCTATGCTGAGCTGCCGCATAAGTTTGAGGCAGGGACACCAGCGATCGCCGAAGCCGTCGTCTTAGGTGCCGCTGTGGACTACCTCAGCAAAGTAGGCATGGATCGTATTGCCGCCTACGAGCATCAGCTAACGGCCTACCTGTATGAGCAAATTAGCCAGGTGCCAAATCTAACATTGTATGGGCCAAGGCCTCATGTTGACGGCAGCGGACGAGCCGCGATCGCCACCTTTACCGTAGCAGGCACTCACGCGCAAGACCTCTCTACCCTATTAGATCAATCAGGCATTGCCATCCGCTCCGGCCATCACTGCACTCAGCCGCTTCACAACATTCTAGGCGTGACCTCCACCGCTAGAGCCAGCCTGTATTTTTACAACACGCCAGCTGAAATTGACGCCTTCATCAAAGCCCTAAAGGAAACCATTGACTTTTTTGACACCATGCTCAATGAGCCACTTGATTAGTCAAAAACAGACCATTTCTCAATCGTTTATTCGAGTTTTAGCTTGTTCTTTAGCCTATTTTTCAGCCTGCTTTTTGAGGCTGAACGTTTGGCCCTGCTTGAGGGCATCCTAACAGCAAGCAAGAAAATAGCATCGGACATGATTGCTTTTAATTAAATAGAATGTCAATTCTCTCAGAGCAATCTGTATATGCGGTCTGCTATCGAACAATCGCAGGAGCTATTCGAAAAGCCACTTTACGAGGTCTCCTCCCATCAGGTGTCTGGGCCAGCCGCTTTTCCACCGCCCATGGAGCCAGCTAGTCCGGTGCTTGTCAGTGCAAGTTCTCCAGCAGCAGTAGACTCGGCAGCCCATCAAACTCAGGCATTGTATTTGCTTTCTCAGCAGCCTTCCCTCTACAGCGGAGACCTGCTGGCAGCCGCACAGATAGTCACCGCTGCGGCTGCCGTTGCCTTAGAAGCCGATCGCGTTAGCCTTTGGATGTATGCCGCAAACGACAAATTTGAACAGGTTGACAGCTATCATCGCGGCCAGAGCGTTCATCAAAAAGATAACGCGATCGCCCTAGCCGATCACGCCAGCTACTTCAAAACATTAGGCGATCGCCCTACCTTTGCGCTCGAAAACGTCAGCGAAGCTAAGTCCCTGCCTTGGGCGCTCAGCTTTATACAGCATGACCTGATATTTCACGCGCCCGGTGCCTTTTTGGAGGCCCCCATTAGATGCAACGGCCAAGTCGTTGGCGTACTTTGGTATGAGCGTATTGAGGCATATCTTTGGAGCGCGCTAGATCATTCAACCGCGCTAGCAACCTCTCTACTAGCCGCCGCCGCAATTAACGCACAGCAGCAGCAGGCGCTATCCATTAGCCACAGCCGACGACTCAAGCGAGAAACCATCGAACGCGAGCAGGCTGAGCAGGCATGGCAAGAAAGCCAGCGGTTCATTCAGGGCATTATTGACGCCAGTACAAACATCTTGTATGTCGATAGCTTCACTAACGGGAGCAATTTTTACATCAGCCGCTGGATAAAAAATGTACTAGGCTATGAGCCCGAAGACATTCAAAAGTTGGGGCCTCGGTATTTAGAGCAGCTAGTCCACGCCGATGAAAAACAGCATATGGTCTCAGAGCGCTGCAAGCTAGCGGCTATTAACGACAGCGAAGTGGTTGAAAACGAATATCGCTTTCGCCATCGTCAGGGCAACTGGCGCTGGCTGCTGTGCCGTGAAACGGTTTTTCAGCGCGATCGCAACGGCCAACCGACCCAGATTTTTGGCACTGCCACCGATATTACAAAGCGCAAACATGCCGAAGTCGCGCTAAAAGAATTCAACCAAGAGCTAGAGCGCCTAGCGAGCATGGACGGCCTAACCAAAGTCGCCAATCGGCGCTCGTTTGATAAATATTTAGAGCAAGCGTGGAAAAACGTTGGATCAGGGCGTTCATCTCTATCGCTAATTTTGTGCGATATTGACTACTTTAAAAAGTATAACGACACCTACGGACATCAGGCAGGTGATGTGTGCCTGATGCAGGTTGCCCAGGCGATAGAGCGAGCCGTAAAACGCAGCACCGATTTGGTTGCCCGCTACGGTGGCGAAGAATTTGCGGTTGTTTTGCCTAGCACCAGTTCGGCAGGCGTGAAGCAAGTAGCGCTTGAGATTCAGCAAGAGATTGAGCAGTTGGACATTCCTCACAGCAGGTCGGAGGTAAGCACTCGTATTACTTTAAGCTTGGGCATCTCAGCCATTAGCTGCACAAAAAAGAAGCATTCTGGCATGTTGATAGCCGCCGCCGATCAAGGCTTATATCAGGCAAAATATGAAGGACGCAATCGATTTTGCATTGCCGAAATTGAAACCTCTTAGAGTGGGATAACTTTGTATGAAAACCAATGCTGCAAGACTGTTAGACAGCTCAGCCATTCCATACGAAGTGCTTAACTACAACATAGATCTGAACGATTTAACCGCCACTTCAACCGCCCAAAAGCTAGGTCTGCCCACCAATCAAGTCTTTAAAACTCTGGTGGTAAAAGGCGATCAAATCACGAATCTTGGCAGCATTGCCTTCGCCGTCATCCCTGGAGATCATCAGCTAGATCTTAAATTGTTGGCCAAGCTGAGCGGCCACCGCAAAATAGAGCCCGTTCCACTCAAGCAGGTGCAGCCGCTGACGGGCTATGTTCGCGGCGGCGTCACTGCCTTAGCCGCTAAAAAAACCTATCCCGTTTTTTTAGATGAGTGGGCTCAAGCTTATGACCGCATTGCCGTCTCGTCGGGCATTCGAGGACAGATGCTCATGCTCAAAACGACTGACTATACGCAGATAACTCAGGCGGTTGTAGGGGCGATCGCCAAGCCTCTCACTACTTAGGAATGCGCCTGAGCGATCTGATTTGTGAAAAAGGGAAAGTATTTTCTCAGCCTGAGCGATAGGCTTTTTAGGCATACATTTCTGACTTTCGCACGGCTTCGCTGCTCGCCTCGACGGGTGGATTTGGCCCAGCGGCGGCGGGGCTATTGGCGGTCGCCGCTGATTGATCGCTCGTTCGGCTAATGTGCAAAATAGCGGGCAGATCTAGCAGCAGCAGCGTGTGACGGCTGCTGTTGAGGTCGTAGGTAACAACGTGAGAAACCCAGCGAAGCATTCGAGTTAGCCGCTTTTCAGGCGGAACTGGCTTAAGCGCATAGTCAGGCACGCTCATCAGATCAGGCGGTTCAAGCAGGGCAATGCCCCATAGATCTTGCAGGCTGTTTTGGAACACAACCAAAAAGGGCGGGTTTTGAATGGCTGCTTTGGCCGTCTCTTTTAAGCCAAGCAGCTTAAATAAGTCAAGGACTTGAATGCTGTGCTGCCCTAGCTGTACGAGCCCGATTTCTACTAGGCCACCCGCTTCAGGAGAAGGGGTTGCAACTATCTTCAAAATCTGCTGGGTCGGCAGCGCTAACAGATAGTCTGCGAGTTTAAAGGTGATGTATTGGGTGACTTCGGCAGCGCTGTCGGCGGGTTCGTTAAGTCTTTTCCATTTTGAAGGTTGGCTTGAAATACTGTTTGGGGGATTGTTCATCAGCGCTCTCCTGTAATCGTAATGCTGATACTGGGCTGCGGGTGGGCTTGGTTCTCAATCGCCTCGGCCAGGGCTTTGAGCAGCAAAGGCGTTAGATAGGGCTTAGTAATATATGTAGTTGCGCCAAGTTCTTCAGTGAGCTGGCGGTGCTTGCTGCCTGCGCGTGAGGTGAGCATGATGGTGGGAATGTGGGCGATCGCAGCATTTGCCTGCCGCGCTTTCAAAAACTCAAAGCCATTCATTCCCGGCATTTCAATGTCGCATAAAATCGCCTGCACATCAGGGTAGCGCTGTAGCTGCTCAAGCGCTTCGGCCCCATCTCGCGCCTGAATAACCTGATAGTTGGCCCTTTGCAGAGCTTCTGATAGAGCATTGCGCACCGTGATTGAGTCGTCTACCGTGAGCACTAACTTTTTAAGAAAGATGGGCTTATCCTTAGCGGGCGGGCTTAGCGTTGGATTGCTAGGCATAGCCTTCTCATCTAGAGGGCTGCGGCTGCGCTGTTCTGAAACTACTTTGGCCAGCACCATGCCGTCGAGCACAAGGGTGAGCTGGCCATCGGGCAAAATGCTGCTGCCGTACAGATAAGCAGGCGGTACGATGGTTTTGCCCAAGGGACTAATTACTAGCTCCTGCTCGCCGCTGAGCTGATCGACTTCGAGGCCGACCAAAGTATCTTGGTGACGCAGCAAAATGACGGGATGAGAGGTTTTTGCCTTTTTACGCAGGTTGCCTTTGATGCGATCGCCCTCAATCCCCTGACGAAAGGCCAAGGGCAAGTGGTTGGAAACAGGCGAAGCGTAGTGCAAAACGTCACAAAGCGCTAGGACAGGAATTAAATATTCTGTTTCGCCAGCTTGCCAGGTGAGCATTTTGCCGCCCTCCCAGGCTCTCACCTGCTCGGCACTCGGCATTAAAATATGCTCAACGGCATCGGCAATCAGCGCATAGGTGCGACCTTCTGCCTGACATAGCAGCAGCTTGGCAATCGTTATGGTAGAAGGAATTTGCAGGGTGAAGCAGGTGCCTGCGCCTAATTCATGGCTGACGCTAACATCTCCTTTGAGCGACTGGGCTTGCGATCGCACCGCATCTAGCCCGATGCCCCGACCTGATAACTCATCTAGCTCTCTAGCGGTCGAAAAGCCTACCTCAAACAGCAAATCAACCGTTTGCTCAAAGGTCAAAGCCGCCGCCTGAGCCGTCGTCACTCGCTGATCTTCTACGGCCTGACGGCGAATCGCCTCAAGGTCTAACCCTCGACCGTTATCAATCACATGAATCAACAAATGCTGCCCGCGCTGAATGCCTTCAATCGTGATAGTGCTAGCGGCCAGCTTATCTTGAGCGAGCCTTTCCTCAGGCGGCTCTATGCCATGGTCAAAAGCATTGCGCACTAAATGCAGCAGCGGTTCGTAGAGCTTATCGACAATAACCTTATCGACTAAAACATCATTGCCCTTTAGCAGCACCTCAACCTGCTTGTGATACTGAACTTGCAGCCGTTCTAGCGTGGGCAAAAGTCGTTTGAAGACCTTTTCTAAAGGCACCATTCTAGCGGTTAGCAGCGTTTCTCGACTGTTGGCTAACAGCCGCTTTTGTTTTTCTAACGCCTGCTGCGATCGCCGCACAAATAGCTCAATGGCTTCAGCGCTCTCCGACTGCTGAACGGTTTCTTCTAAGCAAGCCTGCACCAGTAGCTGACTATCGCTGTACCGATCTAGCTCTAGCGCGTCGAAGCTAGCATAGCCAGGATGTGAGCTAGAGATTGAATGGGGTCTTGGCTGGATCACGCTCGGCTGGCGAGAGTCGGCTAAAAAGTCTCGATAGGGTATGCTTTGTTCTTTGTGCCGATTAAGCTGCTGCTGCTGCTGAGAAATCCGGCCTAGCAGCTTTTTGACTAGCGCCGTAAGCTGCTCGTTATAAAGCGTCTGACGGTTTTGCTCGCTTAAGAGTTCGCCCATGGTTTGACTGAGCTGATTGAGATGCTCAACGCTCATCCGAATCGTTGAGCTATTTTGAAGATTCTCTGACAGACCTTCTAAACGGGCTTCTGGCAGGTTCTCTTCAGGCGAGTCAAGCGCCAATAGTTCGGGCAGCTCAAGCGTTAAATCATCTAGTTCTACAGGGATCAGCGCCGCTAGCTCCTCACCCTCACTTGCTTGTTTCTCCTCACTTGCAAACGGGTCAACTGGGCTTAGCTCTTCAGCAGCGCGATCGCCCTTATTCGTAAGAGCCTGCCACCGACGCTTGAGCCAGCTTGGTTTAGAGGCGATCGCACCTTGCGTACTGATTTGTTCATCTCTTTTGGTGAGCTGTTTGTCACTGTCAACATCAAAAGACAGCGCAGAGCCGCCTAGCTGCTGTAGGGCTAAAGAAGGACTGCCTCCCTGCTGGCGATCGCCTGCTAGCACCGCAGCGTGAGCAGCCTTCAGATTTTCTAAAACGATGGGGGCAATTGTCAGCACGTTCTCAGGCTGCTGCTGCAAAGCCGTTAGTGTGGTTTGGGCGATCGCTTCAAAGCCAGGTAGAGCCAGCGATTCGGCAAGGCCCACAAAAACCTCCATCTGAGCGAGCAGCAAATCGAGCAGCTCGGCTGGCTGCGGATTTTCCAAGGCTTCAGAAAGGGCTTCTATCCGCTGGGCCACGCCCACTTCAAAAATAGAGCGCGTCAGATCGAAGCCTAGCTCGCTAGAGGTGGGTAAGTGCCCGCTTTGGCCAAAGCGATCGCCCAGCATCTTCTGCAAAAGCGTCACCACCCCAGCCATCCGATCTAAAATGTCGGCCTCATCAACGTTAGCGCCTTCTAGCTGCGCCGACATCAGCAGCTGCAGGCATTCATAGCCTTCAAAAATGAGCCGTTCCATCTCTAGGCTTACCACCGTATCCTCGTAGCACAGCGCCTTAAAAATATCCTCCAGAGAATGCGCGAGCTTGGTCACTGTCTCTAAGCCCGCGCTAGCCGATGCGCCTTTGAGCGTATGGGCCGCGCGCATCAAGCTGTGCACCTTTAAAAGGCTAAAGTTTGCTCGAAGATCTTGCAGCTCGTCATCAATGAGTCGCAGCAGGTCGGTAGCCTCCTGCAAAAAATACTGGCGAGTTTGCTCAGAAACCTGACTGTCTGCTGCTGTCATGGCAAGGCTTGAGAATTGGGGGCAAGTTCAAAATAGAGAAAAAGGCACAAAAAGAAAGCACAAAAAAGAAAACACAAAGAAGAAAACAGAGCTACTGCGCCTTAAACTGTCCCGCGCTAGCTTGCAGCGCCTCAGCCGTGCCTAACACCTGCTGAATAGAGGTCGCTAGCTCATCAGCATCTTCTGAGGTTTGCTTGGCAATCTCTGTTGCTTCGGTGATAGTCTGCGTTACCAGCTTGAACTCATCGGCTTGGCTGTGCGTCGTCTGCGTAATTTCGGCAATGAGCTGACTAATTTGGTCGGTC
>JBARVS010000345.1:0-1759 GCA_049646385.1 Phormidesmis sp.
GCCTTTCCTACGACGAAATTCCTGAGGTCGTCTCAGAGGCTTTTATCGCCGCTGAAGACCGCCGATTTTATGAGCATCACGGGGTTGACTACCGATCTATTGCTCGTGCTAGCGTTGCTAATCTTACCAGCGGCGGCGTGGTAGAAGGTGCTAGCACCATTACTCAGCAGCTCGCGCGGCTGACATTTCTCAATCAGGATCGGAGCTTTCAGCGCAAATTTAAAGAAGCTATTTTGGCCAGCAGGCTTGAAAAAGAGCTGGGTAAAGAGAAAGTGCTAGAGCGCTACCTCAATTTGGTGTACTTGGGTGCGGGCGCTTATGGCGTCGCCGATGCCGCCTGGATTTACTTTGGTAAAAAGGTCGATCAGCTCAGCGTGGCGGATATTGCGCTAATTGCGGGGATGGCCCCTGCCCCTGCCGTGTATTCGCCGCTAGTCGATCCAGCTGCGGCGCGCCAACAGCGTGACAAGGTGATTAGCCGCATGGAGGCTAATGGGGTGATTACGACCGCGCAGGCTACCGAAGCCTATCAGGAAGATGTCACCCTAGATCCTCAGGAGCCTAAGTATTTAGATAGTAAGTTTCCTTACTTCACTATCTATATCAAAAAGCAGCTTGAAGAAATTTTGACGCCTGAGGAGATCGAGGCAGGTGGGCTGGTCGTAGAGACCTCTTTGAATTCAAAGTGGCAGGAGGCGGCAGAAAAGGCGGTTAAAGACATTATTGAGGATTACGGCCAGTGGCAGAGCTTTGAGCAGGCTTCGCTGGTGGCAATCGATCCTAAAACAGGTGAAATTAAGGCCATGGTTGGCGGGACAGATTTTGATGGTTCCCAGTTTAACCGGGTAACTCAGGCGCAGCGGCAGCCCGGTTCTACGTTTAAGCCTTTTGTGTATGCTACAGCGATCGCCAGCGGCATGTCTCCTTACAAACCCTATACAGACGCGCGCTACGTCGTTGACGGCTACGAACCCAAAAACTACGGCAAAGGCTACAGTGGCACCGTCGAGCTGAAGCAGGCTCTGGCCAAATCCATTAACATTGTGGCCGTTAAGCTCTTAATAGACGTGGGCTTTGATCCGGTCATTGCCATGGCGCACCGCATGGGCATAGATTCCAAGCTGCTAGGTGCTTACTCGCTGGCGTTAGGATCTTCCGAAGTCAATTTGCTGGAGCTAACTAGCGCCTATGGCACCTTCGCTGACGAAGGCAAACACATCACCGCACATGGCATTGACCGGATCACTAGCGCCCAAGGCGATGTCATCTACGAGTTTGATGAAAAGCCCAAGCAGGCAATGGATTCAGATACCGCCGCGATCATGGCTTGGATGCTAGAAAGTGTGATCAACGGTGGCACGGGTGGAAACGCCGCGATTTCGGGTCGGCAGGTGGCCGGCAAAACAGGTACCTCAGAAGACTATCGAGATCTTTGGTTTGTAGGCTTTACACCTCAGCTAGTCGCAGGGGTGTGGATGGGCAATGATGACAGTACGCCCACTAGAGGCGCCAGCTCAACGGCGGCGCTGGCTTGGTATAAATTCGTCAGTCAGTTTATTGACGACATGCCCGTCGAAGAATTTCCTGACTTGCCAGAACTCGGTGGACGCAAAGGAACGATAAAAGCTAAACCTATTAATCCTGGTCGAGTGAGGGCCGACCAGTCAGGCGGTAGCCGTGACGAAGAGGAGCCTAGCCGCCGCCGATCCTATAGCGAAGAACCCGCCTACGAGCCTAGTCCAAGATGGGAGCCTGAGCC
>JBARVS010000346.1:0-1816 GCA_049646385.1 Phormidesmis sp.
GCTGTAGATTACAACCTAGCGTCTATCGGTCAGGTAGCAGAAGCCATGCCGGAGAACTTTCCATTCTTAGGAAAAGAGATTGTCGTTTGGTCATTAGTTCGCCCCATTCCCAGAGCCTTTTGGTCTGGTAAACCAGAAGGCTTAAGCGTCAGTATCGAAGAAATTGCCGGAGCCGATGGCTGGACGGTCGCTGCTACTTATCTGGGCGAAAGCTACATGATGGCAGGCATGGCTGGGGTGATTGCCACGTCGCTGCTGTTTGGCGCGATCGCTGCTTGGTGGAATCAAATGGCCATGCGCCAGCAGTCAGACTATTCGCTAGTGGTATACGCACTAGGTTTCTTCGCAGCGGGTATTACCATGCGGAGCATGTTCTGGTTTACGACCACTATTTTGCCAGTAGTCGCCCTAATCGCCATTAGAAAAGTAGGGCCATTCAAATAAAACAGAGTTTTCATGCACGTCACTATTATCTTTAGCCATATTGGCAACTACCACATAGCCAGACTCAAAGCCGCTAGCGAAATGTGCACAGCCAGAGGCTGGAAGCTCACGGCTATTCAATCTATTCAAGAAACCAAAGAACATCCCTGGGGAAACTTGCCAGAGATTGAAGGATTCGATTTAGAGACCCTGATATCTCCTAAGCAAGAGGCCGACAGCCTAAGGCCAAATTTGCATCCGGAGTCGCCAGAAGCGGTTGCGGCACTATCTCCCTGTTTAGACAGGCTGCAACCCGACGTCCTGATAATACCAGGCTGGGGATTTCCCCTTTCTCAAGCCGCATTGCGCTGGTCTCAACGCCACCGAGTTCCAGCGGTACTGATGAGCGAAAGTAAGTATGACGACGAAAAGAGAACTTGGTGGAAAGAACGGCTTAAGTACTGGCTGTACATTCGTAAGTACGCAACGGCTTTAGTTGGTGGGCCTGCTCACAAGGACTATCTATTTCGGTTGGGGTTTAAACATCGCATTTTCTACGGCTACGATGCCGTTGACAACGCCTACTTCGCTCAACAAGCGGAGATCGCCCAAACCAATCCTGTCCTAACTAGGCAACAAAACCCACTCATCCCCCACAAACCCTACTTTTTGTCCGTTACCAGATTAATTTCTCGTAAAAATATGCTGCGCTTTGTTGAAGCCTTCTCCCACTACGTAGACAAAGTGAGCGTTCAGCAAGCATGGCCCCTTATAATTTGTGGTAGCGGCGAAGAGCTAGAGAATATTCAACAGCTCATCGTCCAAAAGCATCTACAGTCTTTAGTGCATTTTCCAGGGTTTTTAACCTATCAGCAAATTGGGAGTTGGTATGGCCTAGCAGGTGCTTTTGTGCATCCTGCCTTAGTCGAACAATGGGGCCTAGTTGTCAACGAAGCCTGCGCCGCCGGTTTACCGATTGTTTGTAGCAGCACAGTTGGGGCTTGCGACAGCCTAGTCAAAGATGGTCAAAACGGCTTCACCTTCACCCCCCAGCAAACAGACGATATCACTCAAGCACTGTTGAAAATGCACGCGACGAGCGATCACGATCGCCTTGCCATGGGCCAACACAGCCAACAACTTGTCTCGCACCACGGCCCCGAGCACTTTGCCAGCGGACTGATGCAAGCCATCTACACCGCCTTACCCAGCCTCTCTAAAGCTTCGAATAAAGACCTCACTCAGTAAAGCTTACTGAAAAAAACGAATGAAAGTCCTCATGGCTATTCCTTACATAGCGACGGTTTACGGCGGCCCTTCCAAAGTTGTACAAGAACTTGCGCATAGCCTGGGCCATCAAGGCATTACCATCGATTTGGTAACCACCAACGCA
>JBARVS010000347.1:0-12516 GCA_049646385.1 Phormidesmis sp.
GGGAGATTACATCAATATGAGCCAAGATTTAACTCACGCTGCGGTTCAAATTCAGGATTTAATTGAACAATTACAAAATAAGGGCGCAACTGCTGAAGTTGCTCAGCAGCAGGTAGCAATGGATATATCGACCCAAGCTCGGGATAACCCAGCCATCAGGAATAAGTTAGTGAAATGGGGTCAGTCATTGGGAGATAAAACAGTAAGTGATGTGGTTAGGAGTGCAGTTAAGCTTGCTATTCGTTCGGCAGGAATTCCTCTACCATAGCTATGTCTGTTTCTTTATGACTGATCTTGAGTCTCTGATGAAAGCGATATGAATCAAAGGCTCAGCTGACCCGCCTTACTTTAGAGACGCTGCGGTTTTTGTAACACATAATTTCTTCGGCGACGTCAGGAAACTAGTGTACCTAGGCTTTTGTTTCGGAAAGCGCGGTGCGGGCCATAGATGCGATCGCCTGATCGGTCGCCTTGGGTAGCTGATAATACTTGCCGCCCGCCACTTTCGCCAGCTCCTTGCCAAACCCGGTAGAAACAAACTTGCGCTCAGTATCAATAATCAACAGCTGATAGCCCGTTGCTCGAATGCTGCTGGCAATTTCTAACAGCTCTGCTTTAATGTCGGGTTTTTCTTCGGTTTCGTCAGGATCATCGCCGAGCGATCGCGCCAGTGAAACATTACCTCTGCCGTCGGTAATCGCCACAATTGCCACGCTGCCTACATCGCCCGACTTTTGCGCATTAGTGCCCACGCGCACGGCCTGCATCAGCCCATGAGCCAAGGGTGAGCCGCCGCCGCAGGCCATCGTTTCTAGCCTGCGCTTGGCGGCGGTAATCGAGCGGGTTGGCGGCAACAGCACTTCGGCCTGTTCGCCTCTAAAGGGAATCAGCGCGACCTGATCGCGATTTTGATAGGCATCGGTAAGTAGGCTCAGCACCGCGCCTTTAGCGTTTTGCATTCGGTTAAGCGCCATAGAACCGGAGGCATCTACCACAAAAATAATTAGCGATCCGGCCTTACGAGCTAGGCGCTTGGCGCGAATGTCGCCCGATTCGACGATGACTTTACGATCAGGCTGGCGATCGCGCCTTGCCTTTTGATAGGGTGCCGCCGCTCGCAGCGTCGCATCTACCGCAATTCGGCGCGCCTGACCGGGCGGAATAAAGGGCTTGATATAGCGGCCTCGCTCGTCAGAGAAAATTACGTTATTTTTGCCTGAAGACCCCTGCTTGCTAGTGCTTTGTGCAAAGCTGAGCAATGCAGAATCTAGCACCACGCCTTCGGCATCAAACACAAACTCTTCGGGAATAGAAGGCGGCGTTTCGGGCTGTTCTTCAGACTCTTCGCTATCGTCCTCACTGTCCGAATCATCTTCTGTATTGTTGTCTTCTTCCTGCTGCTGATCCTGCGGCGGCGGCGGCGGCGGCGGCTGTTGCTGATCATCTTCAGTCGGCGGCACCGCGCTAGAGCGAGGCACAATCACCAGCTCTACGGCGCTGCGCAAATCGTCGGCATTGACGGTGACCCGGCCATCTAAGGCGGCGCAGGCTTTGGCCACGCGCACGGCGAACAGCTCGGCTCGGTGGCCCATCACACCGCCGCGAATTGCCTCAGTGACCAAATAGCTGATTTGGTCGGCGGTGATGGTAACGTCTTGTAGCCACTCGCGAGCTAGGATAATCTGCGTTTTGAGCGAATCTATTTCGTCTTCGTATTCGGCTAAAAAGGGATTGGGCTGGTCGGCAAAGCGGTTGACCTGATCGACAGCGCTGACCCGGTCTTCTAAGGAAAGGGCGGTGTCGGCAGAAAGGGCGATCGCAATCCTGTCTAATAAATGTTCTCGCAGGTTACCTTCTTCAGGGTTGTAAGTGGCAATTAGCAGCGGCTTGCAAGGATGCTGAAAGCTAATGCCTTCTCGCTCAATTTGGTTGCGCCCTTCGGTTAACGTAGAAAGCAACAGATTGCTAATTTGATCGTCTAGTAAATTAACTTCGTCAATGTATAAAACGCCCCGGTGCGCCTCAGCCAGCAAACCGGGCTGAAAAACGCTCTCACCCGTGCTAATAGACTTTGCCACATCGACCGAGCCCAGCAGCCGATCTTCGGTAATGCCTAAAGGAATTTGAATGAAGGGAGCTTTGATCACCTTTGCCGGGAGATCTTCTAGAGGCGTATCAGCCGCGAAGCGATCAGCCGTTTCGTCGTCCCATTCACTTGGCTTGGTGGGGTCGCAGTTGGTGGAGCCCTCAATTATCTCAATCGGCGGCAGCAGTTGATACAGCGCTCGCGCCAGCACAGATTTTGCAGTGCCTCTGCGTCCGGCAATCACCACGCCGCCCAGCTCAGGATCTACCGCTGAGAGCAGCAGCGCGAATTTAATCGCATCCTGCCCCACCACGGCCATAAGCGGAAAATTAATCGGCGTATCAGCAACCAAAACCGTTGACATATGTAGGGCGAGCAAGTGCCCACCGCCTCCAACAACAACCCGATATTACCACTCCATACAAAAACGGCCCCATACAAAAACGGCGAACTGAGGAAGCGTTTATCTGGTTTGGCGACCGCTGCTGCTGCCGGGAATGATCGGAACTTCTACGGCCTCGCGAAAACCCTCTACGCTTTCGTCAAACTGAATGGGTAAAACGCCAATCACGTTCTCATGCGGACGAGGAATAATTACCCAGGTTTCTAACACGCCACCGGGCGCGTTTTGGGCAGCTTCTACGCCTGCTTCCATTGCCGCCTTAACCTCTGAAACATCGCCGCGAATGTTAATACAAAACCGAGCGCTACCGGCGCGAATGTAGGTAACAAGAGTCACTCGACCGGCTTTTACCATCGCATCAGCGGCGGCCAATACGGGAGGAAACCCTTTTGTCTCAAGTGATCCAACTGCTTGTCCCATCTATGTTCTCCTAACGTGGATAGAGGCCCGCCAATGCCACTCATTGACTGATGAACTCCATTATTGATTGTACGGGAGAAGGGGGACGCTCTTTATTCGCAATCGATATAGGTCGCTTAATTTTTCGCTATCCAACAAAAGTTCGCTATTCCACAAAAGGCAGTGACTCTTCGGTATAGTCCAGCTCTAAGGTCGTTAGCACGTTTTGACTAGGGCTTGGAATCAGGGTATGCGCATAGGCACCGTCGCCGTAGCAGGCATTAGCGGCCTTAAGACCCGCTGCTAAGGCGGCTTTGACTTCGGCATTGGGGCCACGCACGACGACATACTGATGGCCGCTGTCTGCCGGGGCAATTTTGATCAGCGTGACGCGGCCTGCTTTGACCATGGCATCTGCTGCTGCCAAAGAAGCAGGAAATCCGTGAGTTTCAATCGTAACAACAGCAATAGGCATATGGTCTGGATTTCTTCAACAGTCCCAAAATTATACCGCGACGCCTCAACAAAGCGCTCTCAAACCTTGATCCCACTCGGCTGAGTGCGCGTTGCAATCACGCGATCGCACCCCGATTCGGGATAGGCCCAAGCGTAATAGCTTTCCTTTGGATTGCCCCAGCACAGCAGCAGATACAGCTCGCTGCGGGTCGCTTCTACATCTGCCCATTCAGCTTTTTCAATCAGCGCCTCAACCCGCTTGCTATCGGTGGGCTCAGGTGGATTGCTTGCCCGCCACAGCTTAAGATCAACAATAGAGTCGCGCCAAAAGGCAATCACCGCGCCCTTAGCCGCACCCAGGCGAAGCTTGTCTTCAGCGGTGGCCGTGAGCTGCGGATGAATTTCAGGGAAGCGCACGATGCGACCTTGAAAGCTGCACTCGCGCCAGACAATACCAGAGACACCTTCAGCGATTTGATACTGATGAATTTGGTCGCGAAAGTCGCGAAAGGCATACACTTGGCTGAGCTTTTGCGGGCCGATTGCGCGGGTGATAACGGGGTTATCTAAGCGGCGATCGCTGTTAAGCAGCAGGCGATCGCCCCGTACTGCCGCCTTCATTTCTGCATTGAGAATGTCTAATAGCTGCGCGGTGGTATAAGCCATAGCTCACCAGAATTCGGATGATGATGTGATTCTATCAAGGATTACAAAAGCCGCTATGAAAAACACGAAAGTGCCTCTGTTAGCAGCGTATAGAAGCCCTCGGCGTCAACTGTTTCTATGACTTGCACGGTAGAGGCTGGGCCCTGGCTCCATTTATCTACAACCGTGCGGCCTAAGGTATGCTCTCCCACGGTTTCGACTGCAATATTAACGGCGCGCGTCGTAAAAAGCTGAGGCGCTAGCAGGTAAGCCATGACGCAGGGATCGTGCAAAGGGCCACCGAGCAAACCATGACGCGCTAGGTCGCTTTGCCCATAAAAAGAGAGCATTCCAGCGGCGGCAGTGCTCACCGGATTGCCAACCGCGCGAATTGTTTCGAGACGGTCTGGCGTCGTCAAGACCTGATGCGTTGCGTCTAAGGTGATGAGCGTGGTCGGAATGCCAGCGGTGAGAACAACGTGAGCGGCGTGCGGATCGACGTAGATGTTGAATTCAGCAGATGGGGTGATGTTTCCCTGACCCATCGCGCCGCCCATAATCACAAGCTGCTCAATGCGCTCGGCAATTTGCGGGCATTGAATCAGGGCGACGGCTAAGTTGGTAAGCGGGCCAAGCGCGGCGATAGTAATCGGTTCTGAGGCACTCAGCAACTGTTCAATCAGGTAGCTGACGGCATGTTGCGATCGCCCAGGCACCGTCGATTCTGACAGCTCTGCCCCCTGAAGACCCGTTGCACCATGCACCTCTTCAGCGGTTGCTAGGGGCCGCAGCAAAGGGCGCGGACAGCCTGCAAACACGGGCACTTCTGATCGGTTCGCTAGGGCGCAGATTTTACGGGCGTTGCTGAAGGTGAGCGGCAGGGGCACATTGCCTGCAACGGTGGTGATGCCTAAGATAGGCAGGTCGGTGCCAAAGGCTAGGAGAAGGGCGATCGCATCATCTACCCCCGGATCGCAGTCAACGATAATAGTCCTCTTCATGGCAGACATTACAGATCTTTTAAAATTCTTAAAGGGATGCGATTGTAGGCTAGCTTAGTATCCATATTGTGAGCTGTGCAAATCAGACGAGCCTATTGGGTAGATTCGGTTTCACAATTTTTGGCATTCTTTGGCGCTGGTGTGATGACTCAATTTTTTTTTAATAACCTTTTACGACAATCGTCGATAGTCAAACAACTGGCCTTTTTCGGTTTGCTCACTAGCTTACTTATCGTGACGGGCTGCTCGGGCAGTAAGCTGGGCGACACGGTTGGCAAACGCCTAGAGCCCGATCCTCAGCTCGCCGAAAACGCGCCTGCTGGTGATAGTAAAGCGCCTGTCGTCGTCTCGCCAGCACCCGCGCCTTCTGCCAATAGTCAAACGGCCCCGGCCACTAATCCCCCCGCTGAACCCGCAGCGTCCAAAGTAACGGCTGGAGACTATACCGACTTAGGCAAAGCGCCCGAAGAAATTCAGCCCTACTTAGTTGATTTAATTGACTTAAATTTGCTGAAGGTGCGATCGCCCACCGCTCAGCCAGCCAGCACCAGTAATAGTGATAGTACCAGCGCTGAGGGTGAAACCAAAGCCAAGCCACCCGCCCCCCCAAGCCCAGACGAATTTCGCCCCAACCAGGCCACAACTCGCCGAGAATACGCCCGCTGGCTGCTAGCTGTAAACAACCGCTTTTATACCGATCAAACCAACCGCAAAGTGCGCCCAGGCGTAACCAGCAGCACACCCGTCTTTAAAGACGTATCGGCCAGCGATCCAGACTTTCCGGCCATTCAAGGGCTATCGGAGGCGGGCATTATTCCCAGCCCGCTCACAGGTAGCAGCACAGCGCTAACCTTCCGCCCCGATGCGCCGCTCACCCGGCAGGACTTGCTTTTATGGAAGGTGCCGCTAGATACCCGAGCGCCTCTCCCGCAGGCAACGCCAGCAGCGGTAGAAGCGGCATGGGGCTTTCAAGACGCCGCCAAAATTGAGCCGCGTGCGCTACAGGCCGTGCTCGCCGACTATCAAAATGGCGACTTTGCTAACATTCGTCGGGCCTTTGGCTATACAACGCTCTTTCAGCCAGTAAAGGCGGCAACTAGAGCCGAGGCCGCAGCGGTGCTATGGCGATTTGGCAATTCTACCGAGGGCATTACGGCAAAAGATGTCTCCGGTGGTGGAAGTGGATCTCAGCCAGCGCCCGATGCCCAGAACGGTGCCCAGAACGGTGCCCAGAACGGTGGTTAGGGACAGGCAAATAAATGACGTACCGCTTTTCCCTCACCCTAAATCCCTCTCCCTGGGAGAGAGGGACTTTGAATCTAGGCTCCCTTCTCCTCTAGGGAGAAGGGCTGGGGATGAGGGCTCCGGTAATGATAGAGGCTGGGACACTATTAAAGCGCACTTCCCTAATAGCTGGAGCGCAGCCCGCTTTTGTACATCAATCGTATTCAAGCGCCTGTCTAATCCCTCTTCATCGCCGGACAGCCTCGCAGCGCCTGATCTAGCGCCTGACGATTGATTGGCTTGCTCAAATAGTCGTTCATCCCAGCTGCAAAGCAGCGCCGCTGATCGCGCGTCATGGCATTAGCTGTCATCGCGATAATCCAGGTGTCGGTATGTTCTGGCATCTGGCGAATCTGGCGGGTGGTTTCAATCCCATCTAAATCAGGCATTCGCATGTCCATCAAGATGACGTCATAGCGCTGGTGGTCAAGCGCTGCTAATACCTCGCGCCCAGAGGCGGCTACGTCAGCTCGGTAGCCCAGCAGCTCAAGCAGTCGGAGGGCGACGCGCTGGTTAATGGCGTTATCTTCAGCAATGAGGATATTGAGTCGGGCGCAGCGGCTCTCGTCGGCTAGCGTATGAGCCTCTTCCTGAATATTGGCGCTATCGGCGGTGCTTGCACCAGCATTGCTTGGTCGTGATGCACAGGCTTCACTCGGTGAGAGCGCAGGGTGCTTGACTGGCATCGCCAGCGTAGCAGGGCTAATTGAGCGCAGTGCCTGATGCAGCGCTGCCTGTTTGACAGGTTTCCAAATGACCGCAGTATCGTTGATTCGCTCGGCTGTGGCGGTCTGCTCGGCACTTGCTTGGAGGCGGCTGAGCAAAATAACTGGCAGATGATCGTTACGAGCGGCCTGACGCAGGGCTCTGATGGCGATCGCACATTCCACCTGATCGCAGGCGATCGCCTCATCAAAAATAATCCCGTCAAACATGGGGTCATTTTGCATAAACGTCAGCGCCTCTGACAGCGAGGTTGCCTGCGAAAGCCGAATTCCCAAGGGCTGAAGCTCCCAGGTGAGCTGATCGCGGCGGGTGATATTGCGATCAACCAGCAGCAGCCTCGTGCCCCCCAAGCCCCTTAGATAGCTAGGCGGCGTTTGAGATGACTCCGCTAAAGGAGCCTGCACCGTAAAGTAAAATGTGCTGCCTTCGCCAAAATAGCTTCTAACCCACAGGTCGCCGCCCATCCGCTCGCTCAACCGTTTGCTAATAGAGAGCCCTAAGCCCGTGCCGCCATACTTGCGCGTAGTGGCTGCGCTCACTTGGCTAAAGGGCCGAAAAAGCTGGCTGAGCCGCTCAGCTGGAATGCCAATGCCCGTATCATGGACAGCAAAGCGAATTTCGTAGAGGCTAAAGGGGGCAGCGTGAGCAGGCGATGGCATAGCCTTTCCGCCAGCAATAGCTCCTCCCATAGCCTCTCCCAGGGAGGCGCGCCGGACTGAAGTGCTAGCTAAGTGAGCCTTGTGATCTCGATGCATCCACTGGCTTAAATTCAGCCGTCGCAGCGAAAACATCGACCTGTTGGCAGAGACCACGCTGGCCTGTACCTGCACAGAAATTTCTCCTGTTTCGGTAAACTTCACCGCATTGCTCAGCAAATTGAGCAAAATCTGCTGAAGCCTCACCGGATCGCTCATAATCACCGCTGGCGTCTCAGGTGCGATAGAGTACACCATCTCTAGTCCTTTTTCAGCGGCTTTAGGCGCAAGCATTTCTAAACTGCGCTCAACAATATCGCTGAGCCGCACCGGATAGGCTTCAATCATCAGCCGCCCAGACTCAATTTTAGAAAAGTCTAAAACGTCATTAATCAGCGCTAAAAGCACTTGAGAGCTGTTGTTGAGGGTTTCGGTGAACTCCCGCTGATGGCTATCTAACCGGGTTTCTTGCAGCATTTCTGAGAGGTTGACAATGGCATTGAGCGGCGTGCGAATCTCGTGGCTCATGGTGTTTAAAAAGGCCGAGCGGACTTGCAGCAGCGCATTGGCTTGCAGTCTGCTCATCCAGGTTACTGAAGCACCAACCAGCAGCAGCGTCGCTAAGGGGGGGACAACCGGGAGCAAATAGCCCGCATACAGCGCCACCACGCAAATCACCAGCCAGCCAGCAAAAAGCCCGCCGCCCATCAATAGCTGCGTGACAGGGCGGCGGCGGTATAGCAGCATTCCAAAGGTTGAGCCCCCCAGCAGGATAAAGGCAATGAGGGCATTTTCCGATACCGAGCGCAGCCAGTTTTGCTTGAGTAAGGTATCGACTACGGCGGCATGTAAGTAGCCGCCGGGGATGGAATCTTTTTGGTCAAAAGGGGTGCGTAGCTCAACTTGGCCTGCGGTGGCGGTTGCGTCGTAGCTCACAATCACAATTTTGTTGGCAAGCGCGCCCTGTGGATATTGTCCGTTGAGCACGTCTACCAGGCTGAGCGTGGGCAAATTGTAGGCTGAGCTGGGCCAGTTGATGCGCATCTCGCTGAGGTCGGTAGGGATACTTACTAGCTCTTTTTGTAGGCCGTATGCCTGAACGGTCGCTACGCCTAAGGCGGGGATGCCTTGCCAGGTTAGGGCAATGCGGCGAGCAATGCCATCGGAGTCGGGCTGAACTTGCACATGGCCTACGGCGATCGCGGTATCTGCCAGCACAGGCACGGGTAGCAGCGCCTGATTTTGCTCGTTCCATGCCTGGGCAATAATCACTTTGCCAAAGGTTTTCATGGCCCCAGCCAAACGAGCGTTGACGGTGCTGCTGCTAGCCCGATTGGGGCCTGAGGTGGGATCTACAAACAAAACGTTGATGGCGACGACGCCGACGTTTTCCTGGGTGAGCCGCCGCAGCAAGTCGGCGTAGTGCTCTCGTCCTAGCGGGTATTGACCGAAGGCATCAAGGGTTCTGTCGTCAATGCTGATCATAACGATGCGGCTATCCCAGTCGCTAGAGCCTCGCCAGAGCATCATTTGATTGTTAAACGTTCGCTCTAGAGGAACCCAGGCGTTTAGCTTAATTAGGCCAGTGACCGCAAGGCTGGCCATGAGCCCAGGCATCAGTCTGCCGACGCCTCGAAATCGTCTAATGTTTAAGACCATACGTTTAAGATTGAGTCTTTGGATCAAGGTAGATTAGGGCACCACCAGTTCGTACTGCTGCTCGGTTCCTAAAGGGGTAGTTACGGTTGCCTGGAGATAGCGGTTGCCAGAACGACTGCCAGAGCGATCTTCAGAGCGATTGACGGCTGAGTCTTCAAATAAGGGTACGACCAAATCAAAGCGACCTGTTCGGCTTAGCTGTTTTAAATCGCTATTGATTTTTAGCAGATTTACCTTATCGGTGTAGCCTACTAACCTCACCATGGGCGTGTCGGTGCGGCTAGTAGCCGAACTACCGGGCAAAAAACTGAGCCGTTCGACAAATAGCGTGGGGTCGTCTCGCAAGGGTTCTGGTGGGATAGGCGGTTCGCCGGGATAGATGACGCTTTGGGTGTCAGCTACAACCGCGACGGTTTTGCCTTGGGCGCTGGTGGCGACGCTGCCTTCTAGGGTGGCAACGCCGGTTTGTCCGTCGAGCTGAACGCTGACGCCAAAGTCGGTGCCTCGCACGCCGCTGACGCCAGAGGGGGTATGAATTTCTAATCGGCTGTCTGGTACGGTCAGGGTTCTTACCCGCAGCCTCACCTGGCCTCTGTTAACGGTCAGCTCTGTAATTCGGCCACCGCTACGGGTAATGCTGAGGGCCTGCACCTGCACCTGGGTGTTTTCAGCCAGCATGACGAAGCCCGTTTGCAAGTCTACCTCTAGCTGAGCTGAGGCGTTGGAGCCAGTGGCTAAGCTGTCACCGACGTTGGCAAGGCGATCGCCCCTACGCGCTTGGCGGCTTCTCCCTCGATAGGGTGTTATATACACGCTGCCACTGAGCCGATCAACCGTGAGCCAGCGACTGCCTTGGAGGGGCAAAGCGCTGACTGTGACGGTGGCGATCGCCAGCATCAATCCAGTTATCAAACATAGCAGTAGCCACTTACGAAACCCTACAGAACGGCGCATTATAGACTTTGACGAACTAAGCATTATGTTTTTAATCGGCACAGACTTTTTAAGAAATCTGTGCTGAAAATGCTCTTATATCAGGACATGGTTAATATGACATGCTCCCAGCCGCAGCTAGCTATAAAAATGAGTTTATTAAGTAAAGTTGGCTATAATTCGCTGTTTTCTACGTAAATTCCGCAGGGGCTCATCTGCTAAAGCGTTGCTAGAGAGCGCTAGGTATTAGCGGCTGTAAACCGTCCGCGTACGATAGCCTGCTCGCCGCAAAATGCGCTCGATGGTTTCGGCATCGCTGCGACGCTCAAAGCTAGCGACTTGAATATAGGTGCCGATTTGCGATCGCGTCACAAAAGCATCTAGCACACAGGCTCGAATATTTGATAGCGTTGTATCGTCGTCGCCGGCGACAATCACGCGATAGCGCCGATTGAGCTGATTGCCAATGACAATGACATCGCCGTTTGCTTCGGTGTTATAGCGCTGCGGCTCTGAGAAAAATTCACAAGTGGCCGCCTCAGGCGCTAAATCGCCCGTTAGCTCGGCTGCCGAACTGGGCGCTGCTGCCATTAGCCAAATCGTGATGCCGAGTATGGCGGTTGCGATCGCCGACCGCCTAGCGACTCTAGCGACTCTAGCGACTCTAGTATCGAATTCGCGGGTCAACATAGGCGTTCAGCACATCAATAGCAATGCTAACGGCGACCACAATCGCTGAGAAAAACACCATTAGCCCTTGCACCATCTCATAGTCGCGCTGCGAAATAGCTTCATACAGGCGATTGCCCAGTCCCGGCCAAGAAAACGTCACCTCGGTGAGCACCGCCCCCCCCAACATGGCCGCAAAGGTTAAGCCCAAAATGGTAATCACCGGAATCATGGCGTTTTTTAGCGCGTGGGCGGTGATGATGCGAAACTCTGAAATACCCCTAGCGCGAGCCGCTTCTACATAGTCGGCCTTGAGCGTTTGCCGCAGGTTAACCCGCACAATTCGCTCAAACACGCCGCTGATGAGAATCCCTAAGGTTAGGCTCGGCAGCGTCAAATATTTAAGCGCCGTGGCAAACTGGCCAAAGTCGGCATGGAGCAGGCTATCGAGCAGGTATAGTCCGCTCGGGCCAGCGGGCGGCAGCTCACTGAGCGGAAAGCGCGTGCCAATTGGAAACCAGCCGAGCTGCACCGCAAAAATAATCTGTAAAATCATGCCAAACCAGTACATCGGCAGCGCGTAGGTGACAATGCCAAACAGCCTGCCGCCCGCGTCAATCGCCGTGTTGGGCTTTGAGGCTGAAATAGAGCCGACCGTGAGGCCCACTACCGCAGCAATGATCATGCCGCACAAGGTGAGTTCTACCGTGGCGGGAAAATAGTCGCCGATCACCTGGAGAATCGTTTGCCCCTGGCTAAATCCAGAGTCGCCCAGATCTAGATGCAGCAGCTTGTTGAGATAGCGAAAGTATTGCACATACAAAGGCTGATCGAGGCCCATCTGGGCACGCATCGCGGCTTTGACCGCTTCGGGGGCGCGCGCGCCGAGCTTGACATCCACCACGTCGCCGGGAGCTGCCCGCATCAGCAAAAATACTACGGTCGTTGCCAGCCACACCATCAGCGGGGCGAGCAGCAGGCGAGAGGTAATGTAAACGCGAAGGGCGCTAGCGCGAGACATAGGCAAGACGGTTGAAGGGGGGTAGTTTAGGCAAATGCGTGAGCTGTTTTAGCAGGAGCGCGATCGCCCGCACTGTCCTTATGCTTTTTCAATCTGCCAGAACAAGAACTGCTGATTGGGCTCAATGGCGACATCGCTGACATTGGCAGTGGTAAACACATAGTCTTTAGTCTGCCAAAGGGGAATGTAGGGCACGTCTTCAACCAGCAGGGCCTGTAGCTGCTTGAAGATATCATTGCGCTTAGCGGTATCGGTCTCGGCGTTTTGCTCGCTGACGAGCTGGTTAGCCTTTTCGCTGTAGTAAAAGGAGCCAGCGCTTTGGCTTTCGCCCGACTCGCACAGCTTTTCGGCAGAACCCGTTTCACAGGTCCTAAAGGGCTGAACAAAGTTTTCAGGATCGAAGTAGTCGGGATACCAGTTGGCCAGTACGCTGTTGTAGATGCCTTTCTCTACGTTTTGCTGGAGCGTTGCAAACTCAGCTGTGCTCACCGTGATGTTCACCAAGCCCGGTAGATTTTGCTCAATGGCCTGCTTCATCG
>JBARVS010000348.1:0-9262 GCA_049646385.1 Phormidesmis sp.
AGGCTTAACAGAGCGAGAGTTAGAGATTTCAAAACATATCGCTTTAGGCTTAAATGCGAGAGAAATTGGTGAAAAAACGTTTTTGTCTTTAGGCACCGTTAAAAACTACACCAGCAGCATTTATGCAAAGTTAGGAACGAGCGATCGCGCCAAGGCCATGATTATGCTCCGCGAAATTCTTAACATACAGCGTTAGCCAGCTTTGAGAGCCCCCGCCGCAGGTTCTTCATCCTTTATTGGGAAAAATGATGTCTAGTAATAAACCTGTTTTATCATCAATTTTACAGACGAACCACAGCCTGCTTAAAAAAGCAAGCTGGAGCACTATGGCTGTATTGGCTTTGCTGACGTTCCTGATAGCCAGCAGATACCTAACCCTTAACCCAAACGTTTACTTCGAGGAACAAATGAGCGTTTATATTGCTCATGCCGCTGGCGTTTTGACACATGTTATTGGTGCAATGTTGGCGATCGCCATCGGCCCCTTCCAATTTTTGCCTACAAGCATCAATCGGCGATATCGCAAGCTGCATCGGTGGCTAGGCAAAACCTATATGGTGGGCGTGTTGTTAGGTGGTTTGGGCGGCTTGTATATGTCTTTTTTGGCATATGGTGGCTTTCCTGCCAAAGTAGGATTCGCGATGCTAGCCGTAGCTTGGCTATTTAGCGGATACATGGCCTACAGGCATATTAAAGACCGAGAAATTCAGCTTCATCGTCAGTGGATGATTCGGAACTATGCGCTCACGTTTTCAGGGGCAACGCTACGGCTATGGCTAGCTGTTTTTGGACTCGTTGGCGTTGAGTTTGTTGAATCTTATATTTTAGTTGCTTGGCTGTGCTGGGTGCCTAATTTGATAGTTTCTGAATGGATGATTAGCCAAATTCGCGATAAAGAACACAGCAGTACAGATTTTTTCAGCTGAGGTTTTTATCGCAACCCTAATTCTGCGCAGCAAAACCCTTTTTACAATAGGCAAAAAATACAATGCAAGCAATTGTTCAATCCGAGTACGGCTCACCTGATGTTTTAAGCTTGGCAGAAGTTGATATGCCAATGGTTAAAAGCAACGAAGTGCTGGTCAAGGTTCGTGCGGCTGCGGTTCATGCGGGCGACTGGCACCTGATGCGAGGCGAGCCCTTTTTGATTCGCCTGATCTTTGGCGGCTTGCTAAAGCCTAAAATTCGGACGTTAGGCACAGATATGGCAGGGTGCGTTGAGTCCGTAGGCGCGAAGGTCACGCAGTTTAAGCCCGGTGATGAAGTCTTCGGAGAGCTATCTGAGTTTGGCTTTGGCACATTTGCTGAGTATGTGTCTGTACCTGAAAAAGCACTGGCGTTAAAGCCTGTAAATTTAACGTTTGAGCAGGCCGCTGCCGTTCCTGTTTCAGGCTTATCGGCGCTGCAAGCCTTGCGTAATGTGGGGCAAATTCAGCCGGGGCAGAGGGTTTTGGTGAACGGCGCAGCTGGCGGCGTGGGCTCCTTTGCAGTGCAGCTTGCCAAAGCTTTTGGCGCTGAGGTGACAGGCGTATGTAGTACGAAAAAAGTGGATATGGTGCGATCGCTCGGCGCAGATCATATTCTTGACTATAGCCAGAAAGATATTACTCAAATGACTGAGCGCTATGACCTTGTTCTAGACACAGCCGCCTACCGTTCAGTCTTTGACCTACTGCCGCTTTTAACCTCAGAGGGTACCTACGTCATAATCGGTGGGTCAACAGTTCGACTGCTGCAGGTTATGCTTTTTGGCCCTCTAATTTCAAAAATCCATCAGCGAAAAGTAAAGTGCCTAGCTCAAAAGCCCAATCAAGCCGATTTAATTTTCCTAAGAGAGCTAATAACAGAGGGTAAACTTTCTCCTTTTATTGATCGGTGCTATAGCCTGAGCGAAGTGCCCGCCGCGATTCGCTATCTCGAACAACGACAGGCTAAGGGAAAGATTGCCATCACTGTTTAGCGTTGAGCTGTTCTTTTTCAAAACGGGCTTAAAAAACTTTATTTTCGATCAAAAACGCTTGCACTTTTAGAACTTTAAATATGAGCTTGCGCCTAGCTCAAAAAATATGGTTTTGTCTGTGGCTTTTAAAACTGCCTCATTCGCCGGAAACGCCGATTTCTCTATACATTTTTACACACTAAAATAAAATAGGAGTCGAAGAACAGCTAGCTAAGACTGTTCTATTAGCGTAGTCATCCCTTTATTCATCACCTATGCGCTCTAACAAACGATTTTCTTTCGCTGGGCTGCAAGCCTGGTTTCGGCAGCAGTTTCAAATCCAGGTCGGCAGACCCGCCTACGCTTATGGCGTGCGAATGCTGCTCATCCTCATCGGGCCTATTGCTGCAGGATTTTTGCTAAAAAAGCCTGAGCTAAGTGCTATTCCCACCATTTCGGCTTTTTCTGTTGGCTTGGTTGCGGTCAGTGGCACCTATTGGCGGCAGGCTAAGGCCATGGGCGCTGCGGCGATCGCTGTCACATTGGCCCTATTGCTTGCAACCTTAGTGGGCAGCAGCTTTTGGCTCACTATCACAGCGACCTTTACAGTAGTCCTTTTGCTAAGCTTTGCCAGCCTGTGGGGATCTGCTATCACGAGCATTAGCGTGGCCACTTTGCTGATGTTTGTCATTTCCCTGGCCAAATTCTCTTCGTTTGCATCTGTGCCTGTGCTGCTTGAACAGTGCCTACTTTGTTTCATGGGTGGGCTGTGGGCTATGGCAATCTCTTCTAGCTTTTGGATAGTGCGTCCATACACGCCTGCGGTAGGCGCTGTGGCTGATTGCTATGCGGCACTAGGCGCGCTGGCAAAGCCGCTTAGTGACAAAAAAGGATCCTCCTCCGCCATAGAACGCCATCCGCAGGCGCAAGATGCCGCTGTAAAATGCCTGAGCGCCGCCCGTAATATCTGGACATCGGCCTGGGCAACAGAAAAAGCAGAGAGCCCTAGAGGAAATCAGCTGCTGACGGCTATTGAAGATGCCAATCAGATGAACCATACTCTGGTTGCCTTAGTAGAGCTGCTGGCAACGACTTCTCAAAGCTCTTTTTTTCAGCACATAGAGTTAGAGGTAGAACAGGCGATCGCGCAAGTTGCGATCGCTCTGCAAGCGCTATCCACCGCTCTCAAGCAAAAGCAAGCCGTTCCGCTAGCGGCATTAGAGAGCAGCACAGAGGCATTAGCAGAACAGTGGCAAGCGTTGATTGATCAAATTCAAGCCCAAACGATTAAAATTCAGGCCGCTGACTATGTGGAGATGGCCCGTTTAGGAAAAATAGTCACCAGCTTAAGCGACCTATCAGAACAAATTAAAACTAGCACGAGGAATGCGACCGATCTGGCATTTGGCACCACCACTGCTAAACGGCTCACTAGGCAAAAGCAGTTCGTATCAACGCAGCCCGAGACTATAGCTTGGTTAGACACGGTTAAAAACAACCTTACCTTTCGCTCAATGACCTTTCGCCACGCCCTTCGTTTGGCCATCCTGGTCACTCTCGCCCAGCTACTGGACTACTTTTTGCCTATTCCTAGAGGATACTGGGTGACGCTCACCGTTCTTTTTGCGCTAAAGCCAAACTTTGGCGGAACCTCTCAAATTATTGGGCAGAGGGTCTTAGGCACCGTTATTGGCAGCATAGTGGGCATTGTGCTGGTGGTAACTATTCATAATTCGCTGGTTATCACACTGCTAATTTTGCTGATGATGTTTATGGCGGTATCGCTGCGCCCTTTAAGCTACAGCCTTTTTATTACGGTGCTAACGCCTGCAATTATTCTGTTGTTTGAAGTGATAGGAATGGGAAGCTGGCAGGTAGGCATTCATAGAATAGCAGATACGCTCATTGGCGGGGCGATCGCCTTTGCGGGCAGCTATCTGTTGTTTCCTATCTGGGAGCGGCGGCAGCTTCCAGCCCAGCTAGAGACGACCCTTCAGGCAAATCTTGCATATTTTCAAATTGCGATCGCTCAGTATCTGCAAAAACAAGACCCCCAAGAAGATCCAACTTTTGCCGCCTCACTGAACCGTCTTCGGCATCAGGCAGCGCTGCAAAATGCTAATGCCGAAGCCGCCGCCCAAAGACTGTTTGGCGAACCGCGCCATATTCGCGGCGAAATTGAGCCCATTATGACGCTGATGCTCTACATTCGCAGCTTGTTTAGTTCAACAACAATTTTAACCGAACATTTCAAAAGGCTGAACAGTGAAAGTCAGCTTGCCTATATTGAACAGCTCACAAATGCTATTGAGCAGTCGCTGTTGAGCATGGCTAGTGCGATCGCCGGTAAACAAGCGCTTCAGCCGCTACCTCCTTTAGATGACTACCTCGAAGCTATCTGCGATCGCGTCAATCAGCTACATGTAACCCGCCTATCAGAACTTGCCGCTCAGCCCGCAACAACAACGCCAACGTTGCAGTTTGTACGAACTCAAACGCCCGTTGCCACAGAGCTAAGCCGGATTACTCGAACGGTTAAAGGCATACACAGCGCCATTCATAGGCTTGAAACCGTAGGTAGAATCCAAAACGAGCAGCGGCTTAATAGTCGGTGAGTCGCCATAGCAGATGCTGTTGAGTTTATTGAGAAAAGAAATCAAAAAAGGATGAATTTTTCTCTATGATTCTTTGTTGTACAGTAGATATACCTCATTAAAATTAAAGATAAGTTACAGAAAATCGCGTAGCTATACGGACAAAATTTATGATGATTTGAGCCTAAAACAATTCACTTCAGTTCGCTTTTAAGCGCTAAAAAGACAAGGTATGGAAAGACGTAAACTTTTAAAGTTGTTGGCGCTCGTCGGTGCCAGCTCAACGGTTGGCCTGAGCGCAGTTTCGCTAAAAAAAGCAGTGGCGGCTGATGGCATTAGTTGGGGATATGTTGGAGAAGGCTCACCAGAAGAGTGGGGAGATTTGTCTTCCACTTACGCAGCCTGTCGGACAGGGTCACAGCAGTCTCCAATCAATCTGCAGGGTGCTATTGGTGCCGATCTAGAGACTATTGAGATCAGTTACAAACCAGTTCCACTCTCTATTCTTAATACGGGGCATACCATTCAAGTAAATGCGCCTACTGGCAACAGCATTCAGCTAGATGGAGAGAGTTTTGATCTGCTGCAATTTCACTTCCATGATCCGAGTGAACATACCGTGGAGAGTCGCGCCTATCCTATGGAGCTACACTTTGTTCATGCGAATGCTAAAGGTGAGCTAGCTGTTCTAAGCGTCTTTTTGGAAGAAGGGGAGGAAAATATGTCTTTAGCTCCCGTCTGGAAAGCTATGCCAAACCAAAAGACAGAAGCGCAAACGATCTCTGGTGCTCAGGTAGATATTACTAAACTGTTGCCTAGCAATCGCAGCCTGTTTCGCTACTTCGGCTCTTTAACAACGCCGCCCTGTTCTGAAATCGTCAAGTGGGTCGTCTTCAAAGAACCCATCTCCGTATCAGCCGCTCAGATTGCTAAGTTCAAAGAAATATTTCCCCTCAACGCTCGTCCGGTTCAACCCTTAGAGCGCCGCTTCATTCTACAGTCAAACTAGCTAAAACTTTGTTCAACAAGTTTCCTGCAGCTCTAAAACATGGAGCATTGAGGGCGTTTCTGCATAAAAAAACTCGTAGCCTATAGCTAAGCCACGAGTCAATTTATCAAAAAAAGTTTAGCTTGCCTGCTCTAGCAATTGAGCTAAACCGCAGGATTATCCAGCCGCGTAAACGCTGACTTTTTTCCGGCTCTTACCTTTGCGCTCAAACTTTACAACGCCATCGATTAAGGCAAACAGCGTATCATCGCCACCAATGCCAACATTGTTACCAACGTGGTACTTAGTACCCCGCTGGCGAACCAAAATGTTGCCTGCAATCACCTGCTCGCCGCCGTACTTCTTCACGCCCAGCCGCTGAGCGTTAGAATCGCGACCGTTTCTCGTACTGCCTGTACCTTTCTTATGTGCCATGAGTTAACTATTCTCCCTATGATTGCTCTATTTTACCAAAACCAAACTATCAAAAGCCCAACAAAGGCTAAAAGGCCAACCAAATTGTTGCTAGCTAGCTTCAGCCTCAGTTTCAGCTTCAGCTTCAGCCGTAATTGTCTTGCCGCCAACCGTAATAGAATCAATCATCACCCGAGTTAATTCCTGACGATGACCGCGCTTTTTGCGCGTCTTTTTCTTAGGCTGCATTTTATAGACGATAATCTTTTTGCCGCGCAGGTGGCTAATCACCGTGCCGCTTACCGTCGCCCCTTCAACCAACGGCTGACCGATGGCGATATCGTCTCCATCTTCCACCATCAGCACGTTGTCAATCGTAATCTGCTCGTCAGCTTCCACTGGCAGGCGATTGATGTCATAAAACCGACCGGGTTCTACACGCAGCTGAGTTCCCCCGGCTGCAATAATTGCGTAAGCCATAGTTCCTTTTTCCTTTTTGCCGTACAGGTAGGCCAGTCAGCTTGATAGCGTTTGATTTACTATCAGCAGCCGATGCCTTTTTACCTGATCCGAGCAGTGTGTACAAGAACATGTATTGTCGCGATATAAGGGCCGTGCTGTCAAGAGGAAGATCGAGGCGTGAGCAACTTTACCCATTACCCAACGGATGGCACTAAAGAAAAGCTGTCATCCTGCGCCAGCGTTTTTAAGTTGGCTATATTGACTTCACCCTTTGTTAAAAACCTCAGCGTTTCCTGGTATAGGCTTTGCCAAAATAGGTTGCTCATGCCTTGGCTAACTTCAGTAGGGTCTATCATGGCGTGAGGCACCATCGCCGCTGCCGGATACTTATACAGCCAGTTGCCCGCAGCTTGGCCGCCCATGTCAGCAAAAGCCTGCTCATTCGTGGCGATATCAGTGGCGTCTTCATTTTCCGTCAGCACCATGAAAACGGGCGTTCCTTTGAGGCGAGCCAAATTGTCTGCTAGGCGCACCTCGCTGCCAAAGTAGTCGGCTGCCGTTAGTGCGCCCACTGGAAACTGTAGGTTGGGATCCCAGCCTGTTTCGTTAATGTCTAAGGGGCCAGTGAGCTGCACGTACTGCCGCCTTTGAGCGCCGTAAATTTTTAGCAGCGGTGCGTAGGCAACGACTCGCTTAATGCGACTGGCGTTCTTTTCGGCAAGGCCCAGCGCAACTGCTCCGCCAACGGAAAGGCCAACGGCGTAAATTGGGCTAGGTAGGGCAGATAGCTCGTTTAATCGCTGCTGAGCATCTTGTAAAAAAGCTTCGTGAGAAGAGATGAAGTATTGGTCAAAGTCTGGACGTTTGGGCTGGGCGATCGCCGCTGCAAAGTCCTGCATCTCTGGGGCAACCTGAAACAGGCGATCCAGCAAGGCTTCTTGCTGACCAACCGCAACGCTCCCGACTGCCGCTTTGTGCATAACTGCCGCTTGCAGCACCGGATCTTGCTGCACCTTTTGCAGCAGAGCCTTAACATACTCAGGTCGCAGATCGATTTGCGGCCAGTTTTTGTGCGGGTTGAGCTGATCGTGTCCGGCGAGTGGCACCTGGTAAAAGTTAAAGCCGTTGTTAAACAAATAGTCCGCTAGCCGCCACAGTTGATGTGGGCTCATGCTAAATCCATGAAACATGATCACCGTACCTTGCACGGGCTTTCCAGGCGGATGAAAGCGGTAGTAAGGATGGGATCTAGGTCGCTGGTCAGGGCGCGATCGCACCACTTCTAAATGAGCTTCAATTGCCTGCTGAGCTTGGGAAATTTCTTGTTTTGTAGGCGTTACCATCACGGCTGCTTTGCACGATTTTCTGAATTATCTCTTAAATTTATATTGTTCATCACCCCCACGTTGCCTATAAAAGTTTTGCAGATCTCCCTTGCCAATCTCTTTGTCGATTTGGGCATGTGGGTGTGTCTTGGGCAGTTACCTCGTACAATTAAAAACTTGACGATTATGTATAACAAACCCCTTAGAAACCTATGAAGCCTTACCTGGCGGCTGCTTTGCAAATGACCAGCGTGCCTGACCTGGCTAAAAACCTCACTCAGGCAGAGGAGCTAATCGATTTAGCCACCCGACGCGGCGCTGAGCTAATCACGCTGCCCGAGAACTTTTCTTTTTTGGGTGACGAAAAAGAAAAGTTTAGCCGAGCCGAAGAGATCTGCGCAGCCAGTGAAAAATTCGTTAGGACGATGGCCCAGCGCTATCGCGTTACCCTGTTGGGCGGTGGCTATCCCGTGCCCGCCCCCGACGGTCGCACCTACAACCGGGCGCTGCTGGTAAACGCCAACGGCGAAGCGCTCAGCCAGTACGACAAAGTTCACCTGTTTGACGTAGATTTGCCCGACGGCAATAACTACCAAGAATCTAATGACGTGACTTCCGGCACCGCTCTCCCGATTGTCTATCAATCAACCCGACTAGGCAACTTGGGCATCTCGGTTTGTTACGACGTTCGCTTTCCAGAGCTTTACCGCCAGCTCTCAAAAGACGGCGCTGAAGTGCTAATTGTCCCGGCGGCCTTTACCGCCTTTACGGGCAAAGACCACTGGCAGGTGCTGCTTCAGGCTAGGGCCATTGAAAACACCTGCTATGTGATTGCCCCCGCTCAAACTGGCTTTCACAACGCGCGCAGGCAAACGCACGGGCACGCCATGATCATCGATCCTTGGGGCATTACCCTGGCTGATGCAGGCGATAATGTGGGCATGGCGATCGCCGAAATCCATCCCTCCCGACTAGAGCAGGTGCGTCGTCAAATGCCCTCTCTCAAGCACCGGGTCTTTGGCTAATCTGCGGCTAAATGGGTCTGCGGCAAAAGAATATAGCTCAATGAACACCATTGCCCCCGGTCACTCGTGTAAATTAGACCATGTAAATAGGCAACGACTAACCATCAACAGCCCAATTCAGTAGCATGAGAGCGTAAGCGGCATGATAGACAGCCTCCTAATTTTTCAGACTGCCCTTCCAGTAGCTCAAATCCCAATAGCGCAAGTGTTTAATCCTCACGTCATCAGCCAAAGCTTGATACTCGCTGAAATTGACGAGGCAGAAGTCGGTTCTCTAGTGCTTGGCGGCGTTCTGCTCAGCTTAATCGTTGTCTTTTTAGCAGCCAAAATCGGCGGCGAACTCTGCGCTAGGCTCAATTTACCTTCTGTGCTGGGCGAGCTAGTCGGCGGCGTAGTGGTTGGCGTTTCGGCGCTTAACCTGATCGTATTTCCAGAAGGGGGAGAAATGCCCACTTCGGCGCTGATGAACCTCATCCAGATGACCGCCCACCTAGAGCCAGAAGGCTTGCTCAAGG
>JBARVS010000349.1:0-20861 GCA_049646385.1 Phormidesmis sp.
TTGTATATTGTTCCGGGCATCTTTGGCGTAATTCTGTGGGTATTCCCTTCTATGCTGGCGGGGATTGCGCTGGTGCGTGAAAAGGAGCAAGGCACGGTGGCGCAGGTGTATGCGTCTGATTTGAGCGCTACTGAGTGGCTGCTGGGAAAGGAGCTGGCTTATTTGCTAGTAGGGCTAGGAGAGGCGGCGATTGTGATGACGGTGGCGACGCTGCTGTTTGGCCTACGCTTTCGGGGCGATCCAACGACGCTGCTGGTGGGAACGGTGGTTTATTTGGCGGCGAGCGTGGCGTTTGGGCTGTTGGTGGGGGCTAGAGCAGGTAATCAAACCGGGGCGGTGCAGGGGACGGCGATTGTTGGTTTTTTGACGGCTCTGTTGCTTTCTGGCTTTATCTATCGGATTGAAAATATTCCTTTTCCGCTTTCGCTGATCTCCAACGTTGTGCCTGCTCGCTATTACATCGAAATTACTCGCGATGCGTTTGTGCGGGGTACGGGATGGGTAGGAATTTGGTATGCGCCGCTGGCAATTGGCGGCATTGGCGCTTTGTTTTTTCGGATTGCGACCAAGGTGCTAGGGCGGATGCAGTTTTCTGACTGATGGTTTTGGAGATATCTACAGGAAGAAATCCTACGGAATTTTTAATGATTATGTTTTTTCAAAACTCTCGGCTGTGGCCGCTGGTTCTTAAGGAGATTCGCCAGATTCTTAGGAATAAACAAATTATTTTTTTGCTGCTGTTTCCGCCGACGGTGCAGCTGTTGGTGTTTGGTCTGGCGCTTAATCCTGATGTGACTAAGCTGAGCTTGGGCGTGGTGGACTATAGCAACGGCCCCAGCTCTCGGGAGTTTGTGGCGAGTTTGGTGGCTAACAATGTGTTTGAAATCGCTTCTTTTCAACGGAATGAGGCCGACTTGGGGCAGCAGGTGCGCAAGGGGCAAATTTCAACGGGGCTGGTGATTCCGCCTGACTTTGATCGGCAGCTAACGGCGGGTAAGTCGGTGGATGTGCAGATACTCATAGATGGCGTGGATGCTAACACGGCGGGCATCGCTAGCGGGTATATGAAACAGTTGATCAATCGCTATGGGCAGAATTTAAGATTGCAGACTACAACAATTCCTGTACAAACAGCGGTTAATTTTTTGTACAATCCGGGGCTGCTGAGCAGCTGGTTTTTTGTGCCGGGTGTGATTGGCGTGGTGCTAACGCTGACGGGCTCATTGGTGTCATCTTCTACCGTGATCCGGGAAAAGGACGTGGGCACTTTGGAGCAGCTATTAATGACACCAGCGGCGGGCTGGGAGATTTTAACGGCGAAGATTGCGCCTTTGTTTGTGCTACTGATGGGAGATGTGCTACTGGCTTCGGCGATTGGCAGAGTGGTTTTTGGTCTGCCTTTTCGCGGCAATTATTTTTTGTTTTTGGCGCTCTCGGGCATTTATGTGTTTGTTTGCATTGGTATTGGCATGTTGCTGGCAACGGTTTCTCGCAATCAGCAGCAGGTGATTTTAACGTCGTTCTTTTTTAACGTGCCGCTGATTCAGCTTTCGGGTGCGATCGCCCCCATCGAAAGTATGCCAAAGTTCTTCCGAATTCTCTCTTTTTTTGACCCGCTGCGTCACTATGTCACTATCGCCCGCGCCCTCATCCTCAAAGGCGTTGGCTTAGGCCCACTCCTGCCCGAAATTGCCGCTCTCACCGCCTTTGCCGTTTTACTGTTAGGCATCAGCATCAGTCGCTTTCGGGCCCAGCTCAGCTAGGCGGGAGATCTGTCTACGAATCTGCACGATTGGATCAAGGTTTTCAGAAGGGTGGATTAGAGCGTACTCTTCCTGGCGTGAACTTTTGAGAAAATGCTAGCCCTGTAGAGGCTGTCACCTCGCGACGAGTAACGTTTTTTAGAGACTGCTGAAGCTCTTGTTCGTTGCGATCGCAATGCAATTTCTCTACAGCCAACAAAAATTTAATATCGTCACAGGCTGTTTTTAAGTCTGCTTTTAGCTTGCTGCCCTTGGCGATGGCCTGACCAATAGTGGCAGCCGCGATCGCTGCAATCAAAGCGCTCAAAACCGTAAAAATCCCAGAAACTACGGCTGCTTGAATCGCGGTGTCAGAAAAATCAAAGGAGATCACTAAAAAGCATGATGGTATACGTCGCAGCAAATAATAGCAGATTGGGCTAGGCGTATATTTTCTCTAATCGCTCTCTTCGGTAAACCGTTTTTCGTTGAAACGTCAAAAAAGCAAGCCGTTTCATCTCAGAGTGTTCGATTCTTTTAATTTACATCCTAAAAAGCAATAGCCTGCCCCGCTAGCCAGCCGGTTGTCCATGCACTCTGAAAATTAAACCCGCCCGTCACGCCGTCAATGTCTAATATTTCTCCTGCTAAGTATAAACCAGCACATTGATTGCTTTCCATCGTTTTAAAGCTCACTTCTTTGAGCTTCACGCCGCCACAGGTGACAAATTCATCTTTAAAGGTGCCTTTACCGCCCACTTCGTAGCTCCCTTGGGTTAGCTCTAGCACCAGTCGGTTAAGCTGTTTTTTAGAGAGGTTGGCCCAGGTGAGTGTCGTATCAATCGCTATCCGGCTGAGCAAATACTGCCAAAGGCGTTTGGAGATAGCTGGGTAAGGGCTATAGGTCGCGATCGCTCGTTTGGGCGTTTGGGCCTTAGCCTGCTGCAAATGGGCGCGAACCTGCTCCTGGCTTTCGTTGGGCAGCCAGTTGACGATCATCGTGCCTCGGTAGCGCTGGGCGTGCAGCTCTCTAGCACCCCAGGCAGACAGCTTCAGCACCGCTGGCCCGCTTAGGCCCCAGTGGGTGATCAGCAGCGGCCCAGTTTGCACTAGCGGCTTTTTGAGTCCTTCGGCTTTAAGCTGTACGGTCACCGGGTCTACAGCCACGCCGCTGAGCAGATGCAGTTGCTTATCGGCAACGTTGAAGGTAAATAACGAGGGCACGGCGGATTCGAGGGTGTGGCCCAAGGAGGCGGCAATGCGATGACCCGCAGGGCTGCTGCCAGTGGCAAGGAGAAGGCGATCGCACGCCACATAGCCGCTTTGTCCGCGTAGCTGTAGCTGAAAGGAATCGCCTATTTTTTCGACGCCAACGACGGGCGATCGCGTCTGAATCCTTACCCCTGCCTGCCGCGCCGCCCCCATCAGGCAGTCCACAATCGTCGCCGAATCATCCGTGGTTGGAAACATCCGGCCATCTGCTTCGGTTTTGAGCTTAACGCCGCGCTGAGCAAACCATGCCACCGTATCTTTGGGCTGAAATCGGCTGAAGGCTCCCCGCAGCGCTTTGCCGCCACGCGGATAGTTTTGCACCAGCACCGCCGGGTCAAAACAGTGATGGGTGACGTTGCAGCGACCGCCGCCAGAGATGCGCACTTTGGCCAAAGGCTGCGGGCCTGCTTCGTAGAGGGTGACCTGGCTGTGGGGGTTGGATGAGGCGGCGGCGATCGCCCCAAAAAAACCCGCCGCCCCGCCACCGACCACTGCCACTTTTAGACCTGTCTCGCGATCATTCATTCAGCATTCTTATAAAATGTAGCGTTACTACTGTAGATGATTCAGTCTGAATGAATTTGGCTAACAGCCTGCTAAACGCTGCTATAAAGTCGCTTAATACGTTACGATTTTGACTGTTAAGGTAAGTAACAGCGAAACGATTTTATGGCCAGCAGAGAACAGATTAAAAAGCACCTCGCCCAAAGCGCCACCATCAAGTTAGACAGCATTTCTGAGCCGACTAAAGGCAACGAAGCGAAGAAAATGAAGATGATGGAGCACGTGGCAAAGAGCAAGGGCAAAGTATAGAAAATATCTGTCGCGTCGCCTGATGAGTCTTTTGTTAGGCGGGCGCGGTGCTATCTTTGATGCTGTTTGTTGCATATTTTTTGGCGATCGCATCCGTTTTTGCCGCCATCACAAAGTCGTTGTGGTGCAGCCCGCCAATCGCGTGAGTCCACCAGCATACAGAGACCTTGCCCCACTCGGTAAGCAGCGACGGATGATGACCAGCGGCTTCGGCGATCGCCCCCACCTCATTGGTAAACGCCAAAGCCTGCGCAAAGTTTTTAAACCGATACTGACGCTGTAGCTGAAGCACACCTGCCACATCTACCACTTCCCAATCTGCGACTTCTGACTGCATCTGGGCAATTTCTTTTGGCGTAGCGGGCGGCAGCGAGCCCGCACAAGGAATGCAGGTTTGCTGAGCAAGGGGTTCTATCATCGGTTAAGTCTCCTAAAATTTGAGCCTTCAAAATTTGAGCCTTCAAAATTTGAGCCCCTAAACTTAAGCGAGAACCGTGACTCAATTTTCCTTCATTTTAGTAGAACCCGGTGAAGCTGGAAACATCGGCGGTGCCGCCCGCGCCCTCAACACCATGGGCTTTACCGACTTGCGCCTCGTGCGCCCCCAAGCCGATCCGCTCAGCGGCACTGCCAAAGCCTTTGCTCACGGCTCAGAGCATATTTTAGAAGCCGCTCCTATTTACGAGCATCTTGCAGACGCCCTCAAAGATATTGACTTGGCCTGCGCTTCAACCGCCCGCCATCGCATTCAAAAATATCACTATGTTTCTGTGCGCGATTTACCTCAGGTTCTCGCCGCAAAAGGTGCCGCTTTAGAGCAGGTCGCCATTGTTTTTGGCAGCGAACGCTCTGGCCTCAGCAATCAAGACGTTGATCAGTGCGATGTGCTCACCACTATTCCCCAAATCAGCCTACAGCCCTCGCTCAATCTCTCTCAGGCCGTGATGATTTATGCCTTTACGCTGGCTGAACAGAGCACTCAGGTGCAAATACAAGATCAGCGGCTTAACAGTCAAGCAATGCCCGTCGAGCAATATGCTCGCCTAAAGTCTTCTCTAGGTGAGCTAATGAACAGAATTGGCCTTCATCAGCGGCAGCAGAACTATATTGTTAAGGCGATCGCCCGCCTCGGCTACGAAGACCTGTACTTAATTCAAAGCATCCGCGCCTTTGTTGACAACAAGCTAAACAAGCTAGAAGACAAAGCTGGCCAATAACCACTGGCCAATAATAAAGAGTCAACGAACTATTTTTTCTATGGTTTTCAAAACCCCAAAAACATGACGTATTTCGTTACTCACCGTATATAGCGAGAAAGCCCGTGACAAATCGTATCGAGCGGCGGGCTGCTGCGCTAGCTTTACAAATAGTACTTCGTCGCCATTGGTAAGCACACCAAACAAGGGCTGCTCTGGCTGTGGATTTGCCATCAGGTAAGTGAGTAGCTGCGGCAACGCGGATCTTAAGGGAATGGTTGTTTTCTTAGCTTCTAGTACGAGCACCCACAGTCTGCCCTGTAGAATCAGCGCATCAATTCGACCGCGCAGAATTTCCTCACCATCATCTAGCGAAATCTCTACGCTGGCCTCTGACCTGAGCTTATAAGGAGGATCGTAGAAGCCTGCAAGTTCTAACAGGGGAGAAGCTACTAACAGAGTAACAGCCCCCTCCAAAAGCTCACCGTCAGCGCGATGGTATTGCAGTCTTTTATAAACTACAGCTAAGCTATCGACATCTTCGGCGCTAATCTGCACATCTTGCTGCCATTCACCAAAGAAACCAGGATCTTTGCTACGGCTAAGCTGAAAGCGCGACTCTACTTCCCCCAAGCTGGTAGAAGATTGGGTAACAGCAATAACTCTAGCCACTAGCCACAATCCTTTTCTCAGCTTGCTTCCGTATTATACCTTCACCTCAGTCGAAAAATTGGCAAATACGTTCAATATATGTCCCGTAGAACATATGCATTGCAAGCTATAATAGACATGAGACAAATTTAAGTTTATCTAAACATAAATATAAAGCAATTAAAAAATGATTACCTTTAAAA
Source organism: Phormidesmis sp. (assembly GCA_049646385.1). GTDB lineage: Bacteria > Cyanobacteriota > Cyanobacteriia > Phormidesmidales > Phormidesmidaceae > Phormidesmis. The sequence continues at coordinate 5,878 of JBARVS010000349.1, forward strand.
GATGGATTAATAATGAATTTAAACGAAAACAATTGGCTAGTAATCTTTCATGACGAATTTAATGCTGAGTTTGATGCATTATCCGAAAATGTACAAGACAGACTCCTCGCAGCACTTGCGCTCTTAAAACAGTTTGGCCCAAATTTGGGCAGACCCCATGTCGATGCCCTCGATAGAGCCGAAACCAGCAACTTAAAGGAACTGAGATTCGACGCATCCAACGGAGTATGGCGCGTTGCCTTCGCTTTCGATCCCAAAAGGCAAGCCATTATTTTAGTAGCAGGTGATAAGAAAGGAGAAAACCAGAAAAAGTTTTACAAGAATTTGATTAAAACAGCCGACAGTCGCTTCAACCGATGGTTAGCGCAAGAGGAAAACTTAAACCATGGCAATGACACTTGAAGACAAACTAAATCAGCTCTCTCCAGAGCGGCGATCGCGCGTCGAACAGCTCGCGCAGGAGTTAATTCTAGAAGAACGTACCTTGCAATCACTACGCAAGCTGCTCAACCTTACTCAAGCGGAGATAGCAGCTCGCTTAGGGATCGCTCAAGAGGGCATTTCGCGCCTTGAGCAAAGGCAGGACATCAAGCTCTCCACGCTGCAACGATATATTGAAGCGCTAGGCGGAAGCCTCAACATCATTGCCGACTTTCCTGATCGCCCTTCTGTATCGCTAGCTGGATTAGCAAAACCTACAGAATCGGATTTATAACGGGACTGGCGCGATTCGAACGCGCGACCTAGCGCTTAGGAGGCGCTTGCTCTATCCATCTGAGCCACAGCCCCAAAGTTAGCTTTATTACAAGGCCAAGCCTTGCATCTAAAGCTAATCACACGAAACAATATAGCAAGATACCAAAGGTTTTCGTCTGAAGCTCTGCTATACGTTTCTATGACATATTCGTCCAGCGCTCATTCCAAGGGCCGCCGCCGACTTCTAATCCGGCTAGCTGGCTGGTGGCATCTATGACCAGCCGTTCTTTTTGGGTGCCTGAGGCTTCTCGCTGATAGGCCCAGAGCTGTAGGCGTAGCTCGCCGTGAGTGGTGTCGCGGCAGAGGAACTGTAAGCCTTGGCGGGTGGGGACTCGCACTAGGGCTCCGGCGTCTGTGGCTTGGCCTGTGAGCACTACCCGGTGGCTAAAGCTGCGAGCGGTGACCTGCCAGTAGCCCCAAGGATCAACACGCCAGGTGAAGGCGGTTTTGGTTGAGAAAAACTCGTAGAACTTGCCCTGATGGTGAATGCCGATGAGACCGACATTTTCAGTGAACATCAGCACTTCGCGGACGCCTGCGACGGCGGTAATGCTTAGCGTAGGCTCACCTTTAAAGGCGTTGCACTGGATCCAAAACCATTTGGCAGGGAAGGCACCGCCCCAGTTTTTTTCGGCGTAGGCAGGGGCGTTCTCAAAGGCGTAGCGAGTAGGCGTAGAATTTTTCTGGGTCTCTCCATCGTCGTACCATTCAATCCAGCCCGTCGCTAGGCCGTGGGCCATAAGCACCTGCCAGCCCGGTTCAAAAATGGGGAGGTAGGAGAGCCAGCCAGCGGTGGCGCGATCGCACTTCCCTCCCCACCTATCAATGGGATCAATCGTATAGTGCCACTGGGCCTTAATTTGGCCAGATGGGGCCAGCAGCTTGCCTTGATGGAGGCGATCGCTCACCTGATACCCTTCCACAACCTCACGCTCAAAACGCTCGGGCGACAGATATCTTGAACGAGATGAAGCCCTAGCCGATCGCCAGTGCCCGAGTCCCAACCTATGAGGCCAAGCCCAAAACTGCGCAGCGTCTGGAAAGCTACGACAGTAGTAGGCTTCATTGGGCCCTAAAATTTGCGCTGCGCCGCCGCTGTAGTCACTGCCGCCGGCTGGGTCGTCAATAGAGTACATAAAGGCAAAGGTTTGGCCAGGATCGGGCAGGGTAAGGCGAAAGTACCAGCCCTCAAAGAATCTGTCAGCAGATTGACCGGAAGATCGGGTGAAAGACCGCGTGAAAGATTGAGCGAAAGACTGGCCGCGCCAGTGATAGCCGCTGTGGGGAAAATAAGCATTCATTTGGCTGTTTACGGGGCTGCTCACTTGGCTTCTACCCAGCGGGGAACGTAGCGCCAGCCCGTTTTAAGTTCGCTATCCCAGCGCTTGTAGCTCGGCAGCTTTTCGGCAACGAGTGCCCAAAACTGGTTGGAGTGGTTCATATGTAGGGTGTGGCACAGCTCATGCACTAAAACGTAGTGAACTAGGGGGCGGGGCAGAAATAACAGCTTGTAGTTAAGGCTGATGTCTTTTTGGCTAGAGCAGCTTGCCCAGCGCGTTTTTTGACCGCGTACAGAAATGCGGCGGCAGGGCAGATCTAGCTCGAAGCCGAGCTGCCGTAGCCAGGGGGCTAGCTCGCGATGGGCACGGTGAGCCAGCCACTTTCGTAGGACGGCCTGACAGTTTGCAGCCTGCTCTGTGCTGCCGCGAACGGTGAGGCTTGAGCCTAAGGTAGGCGTACAGACCGTTTGCTTGCCCGGTTTTGGGCGATAGGAAACTGACCAGGATTCTATGTTTTTGTCCTGCTTAGCCGCTGGCGCGTTGAGGTCGTCAAGTGCCTCAGACTGCCAGCGCAGCAAAATAACGTTGGGCTTTTCATCTGCCCAGTTGTCGGCAGTGGTTTCGGCGGTGTTGAGCAGGCGATCGCGCGTTTTTACAATCCACTCTCGTCGCCGCGCCACCAGGGAGGGTATTTTGGCGCAGTCAAAAGCAGGCGGCACCACGACCTCTACGTTGCCTTCTACCGAAACTTTGATAGAAACATGCTTAGCTCGCTGGCTGTGACGAATTTTATACTCGGGTAGCTTGGCAGCGGCTTGAGAGGTTGGCGGGCTCGCCTGAGCGTTGGGAAAGAGTTCTAGCTGTGACATCGGTGAATGAGAGCGGATTGAAATGGGCTAGTGCGATCTCGCCTACGTTTGCTATTTTGACGCATTCTGCGACGCTCTGTGAGCTTGTTTTGAACCGAATAGTCCAAATAGTCATAAGCGAACATCGAGTAAGACATCAGATATTTCTACTTGACTGCGCCTGCTAACCTAATTAGGTAACAGAATTTATGGGAAGCTAAAGCGAAAATGAGTTAAATCTTGCAGATGTCAGCGCTTTTTAATAAATTGTTTGCTGATATTTCTGGCTGATAGAATCACCACTGTCGTTTCAACCAACAAACCTTTTATATGCAATTATCACCGCAAGAAAAAGACAAGCTGCTGATTTTTACGGCGGCTCTCGTGGCAGAAAGGCGAAAAGAAAGGGGCCTCAAGCTTAACTATCCTGAATCGGTTGCCTACATTTCGGCTGCTATTTTAGAAGGCGCAAGGGAAGGCAGAGCGGTCGCTGAACTGATGAGCTATGGTCAGACGCTTTTAAAGCGCGATGAAGTCATGGAAGGCATTCCTACCATGGTTGATGAAATACAGGTAGAGGCAACTTTTCCTGACGGCACCAAGCTCGTGACCGTACACAATCCTATTCAATAACCGCTAATCCATAAGCAACCAACAAAACCATGATTCCAGGTGAAGTCATTACCCAACCAGGGGAAATTGAGCTAAACGCAGGTAAAGAAACAAAGACAGTTGAGGTGAGCAATGTGGGCGATCGCCCCATTCAAATTGGCTCTCATTTTCACTTTTATGAGGTGAATACAGCGCTTCAGTTTGAGCGCGAGGCGACTAAAGGAATGCGGCTCGATATTCCTGCTGGCACGGCAGTGCGGTTTGAACCGGGTGATGAAAAGACGGTGAATTTGGTCGCGATCGCCGGCAGCAAGGAAATATACGGATTCAACGCTTTAGTTGAGGGCAAAGTATAGCCTTAGAATGTTGGGTTATCTCAGAGTCATTGCAAGCTAGAAAATCAGGCGTTTTTAAGAGACTAAAAGACAAATGGGCAAACATAAATCTGTTGCAAGATTAGGAATTGGGGGGCCGGTGGGCAGCGGTAAAACTGCGCTGCTAGAATGCTTAGTCCCGATGCTGATGCAACAAGGCATTGAAGTCGCGGTCGTGACGAATGATTTGCTAACCACTGAAGATGCCGATCGGCTTAAGCGCAAAGGGTTTTTAGCCTCAGAGAGAATTATCGGGGTCGAAACGGGTAGCTGTCCCCATACGGCGATTCGAGAAGATCCCACGATGAACCTGCTGGCAGTGCATGATTTAGAACTGCTCTATCCCCAGCTAGATTTGATTTTTATTGAAAGCGGCGGCGATAATTTGGCCTCCACCTTTAGCTACGATCTGGTTGATGCCTACATCTTTGTGATTGATGTCGGTGCAGGCGACGATATTCCTCGCAAAAACGGGCCTGGATTTGTACAGGCCGACCTAGTGGTGATCAACAAAATAGACATCGCGCCCTATGTGGGTGCAGACCTATGCTTGATTCGCCAGCAAGCGCCAGAACACCGCCGGGGCAAGCCGATTGTTTATACCAACTGTAAAACTGGGGAGGGTTTAGCAGCCGTCAAAGACTTTATTTTAGAAACGCTGCTGTTTAAGTCTACAGCTGCCAATCGCGATTTGTCGCTTCAGGCGTTGTGAGGACTGTGAGGATTGCGACCGTTGTGACCGTTGTGAATGCTGTGAATATTTTGTGATGCACAACAGATATCAAAACACTTTAGAGCTACATCTCAAATGCGATCGCGATCGCCCTTATCTCTCTGACCTCTCTGACCTCTCTGAGCTGTCCAACTGCGCCCATCAGACCATTTGCGCTCATCAATATACGACCTACCCCCTGCGCCTATCGACCGTGTTTCGTTTAGAGGGTGCTAATACCAGCCGCGCCTATCTCTATACAATGAACACATCGCCCGGTTTGTTGGCAAAAGATGCGCTAAAAGTTGATTTGAAGCTAGCAGAAAACGCTCATTTATATTTAACCGATCAGGCAGCTACAAAGGTTCATCCCATGCCGATAGAGAGCAGCCAAGCCACCGTTGATTATCAAATAGAGCTGCGATCGCACGCTAGCTTAGAGTTAGTGCCAGAGCCGATTATTCTTTACAGTGAGGCTGCTTTAACTCAAAATACTGCCGTAAGGCTTGATCGCACGGCTAAGCTGTTTTTAAGTGAAATTGTTTTACCCGGCAGATTAGCCAGAGGAGAATACTATCAGTTTCGCTACTATTTCAATCGTTTAACGCTGACTGACTTAGGCGGCAAGCTGTTGTTCACCGATGCAACGCGATTACAGGGCAAAGCTAACGCCTTTAAAGACAATCACTTATTTGCGCCTTTGCCCGTCATGGGCAGTGCGATCGCCATTTATCCCAATCTAGATCTCACGCAGCTAAGCAAAGCGTTGGACAACATACAGAGCGTTCACTTTCCTAGCATAATGGTTTCTAACTCAATTTTGCCTAGCGACTGCGGGCTGCTCATTCGCGGCTTTGCCCATAAAGCTGTTCAGCTCAAGCAGTATTTCAAGCTGGCTTTAGAACATATTCGCAAGCTGGCCAATCAACCCGCCTTGCCCTATGTTCCAAAATAATTCTTTCAGCTATTTTTACAATCATTTCCCCGGTTACTAAAATGCCAGAAGTCGCCCATCAATACTTAGGAAATAGTCAAAAAAACGCTAAGCTATCTCAGCGATTAACCGCCGAAAGCTGTTTGGAAGTTCACTTAAGCCAAAGCGATTGCGCCAAAGGGAGAATCCACGCGCACACTGATTCTGGCGTTGCCGTTGGAATTATTAAAAGTCGCGAGCTGGCCCTGCAAGAAGGTGATGTCTTTGAAACTGAGACAGGAAAATTAGTCTCTATTCATCTACAGCCTCAAAAACTAATGGTACTGAGCTTTTCAGGCGCAACCACAGCGGCGCTGCCCGCTAAATTAGTTCATTTAGGCCATGTTTTAGGCAATCATCACTGGCCTATTATGGTTCGAGACAGCCAAATATACCTTCAGCTAGCGATAGATCCCGCCGTGATGGAAGCAACCATCAACGATTTTCATATTCCTGGATTAAAAGTGAGCTACGAATCGCGATCGCCCAGCGAGCATCTCAACTTTTCTGGCCCTGTTCATGCTCATCACTAAAGCTCACATGATTCAGCCCCAAATCGCTCAGCAGCTCACCCTCATGCAGCTATCCGACTCCTTTTTCCCTACGGGTTCTTTTACGCTCTCACACGGGCTAGAAAGCCTGGTTAAAACTGGAAAAGTTCAGTCCACGCAAGACCTACAGGCTTTTTTGCAGCTACTGCTGCGCAACAAAATAGGCACCACCGACTTGGTTGCGGTGCTGCATAGCCATCGAGGTATTTGCAACAATAGCCTAGAGCCAGCTAGACAGGCCGATGAACAGCTTTTTGCTCAAACCGCGATCGCCAAACTTAGAGAAACCCAGCGCCAAAGCGGGCGAGCCTTGCTAATGGTCAGCTGTTCTACTTGGCAAGACGACCGATTAGAACTTTTGAGCCAAGAAACGGCTAAAGGCTCCCTACGCTGCTTGCATCCGATTATCTTTGGCGTAGTGGCTGCGATCGCAGGGCTGAATGAACAACAAACAGCGCTGAGCTTTTTACATAGCCTGGTGACGAGCATATTGAGCGCGGCTATTCGGCTAGGCGTATTGGGGCACCTTCACGCGCAACAGATTTTGCGACCGCTCGCCGCCGATATTGAAGCGGCATGGCTCACGGCCAAGTCAATGAGCCTAGCGCAAATGTGGTCTTGCACGCCCTTAATTGATATCGCCCAGATGCAGCATTCCAAACTATCTCAGCGGCTATTTGCCAATTAGTCGTCGATTATTTGGCGGCTGATTATTTAACCCAACTTGTCTAAAACAAACTATCCAACACAAACTAGAACATAAAGAGGAGTCAAAACCATGAGCTATCGTATGGATCGGCGGGCGTACGCAGATACCTTTGGGGCAACTGTGGGCGATCGCACTCGCCTAGCCGACACAGAATTATTTATTGAAGTAGAGCGCGACTACACTACCTACGGTGATGAGGTGAAATTTGGCGGCGGCAAAGTCATCCGCGACGGCATGGGACAATCGCCGATTTCGCGTGAGGAGGGCGCGGTAGATTTGGTGATTACTAACGCTTTAATCCTTGACTGGTGGGGCATTGTCAAAGCTGACATTGGCATTAAAGACGGCAAAATTTATAAAATTGGCAAAGCAGGCAATCCTTACATTCAAGACAACGTTGACATTATTATTGGCCCTGCCACCGAAGTCATAGCCGGAGAAGGGCATATTGTAACGGCGGGCGGCGTTGATAGCCACATTCACTTTATTTGCCCGCAGCAGATTGAAACTGCGATCGCGGCGGGCATTACCACCATGATTGGCGGCGGCACCGGGCCTGCAACAGGTACCAACGCGACGACCTGTACGCCGGGTGCGTGGAATATTGCCATGATGCTGCAAGCTGCCGATGCCTTCCCAATGAACCTGGGCTTTTTGGGCAAGGGCAACAGCGCCAAACCCGCTGGACTCGTCGAACAGGTGAAAGCAGGCGCAATGGGCCTCAAGCTCCATGAAGACTGGGGCACCACCCCGGCGACGATTGACACCTGCTTAGGGGTTGCCGATGACTACGACGTTCAAGTCGCCATTCATACCGACACCCTCAACGAGTCGGGCTTTGTTGAAGATACCATTGCCGCCTTTAAAGATCGGGCTATTCATACGTACCATACCGAAGGCGCTGGCGGCGGACATGCGCCCGATATTATTAAAGTCTGCGCTTTAAGCAACGTTTTACCCTCTTCTACCAATCCCACTCGCCCCTTTACTTTGAACACGTTAGAAGAACACCTTGACATGCTGATGGTATGCCATCACCTCGATCCCAACATTCCTGAAGATGTTGCTTTTGCCGAGTCTCGCATTCGGCAAGAGACCATTGCCGCTGAAGATATTCTGCATGATTTGGGCGCGTTCAGCATGATTGCCTCTGACTCTCAGGCCATGGGGAGAATTGGTGAAACCATCATTCGCACGTGGCAAACGGCCCATAAAATGAAGGTGCAGCGGGGCGTACTCTCCGGTGATGAACAGCAGCCTGCTGATAACTTTCGCGCCAAGCGCTACATCGCCAAATACACGATTAACCCGGCCATTACTCACGGTATTGCGGGCCATGTGGGTTCAATTGAAGAAGGTAAGCTGGCCGATATTTGCCTTTGGAAGCCCGCTATGTTTGGCGTAAAGCCAGAGATAGTGATTAAAGGAGGGGCGATCGCCTGGGCGCAAATGGGCGATCCTAATGCGAGTATTCCAACCCCGCAGCCTGTATATATGCGGCCTATGTTTGGTAGCTTTGGCGGCGCTACGGCGGCGACCTCTTTGACCTTTGTTTCGCAGGCGGCGCTAGAGGCGGGTATCCCTGAGCAAGTGGGCATGAAAAAGTCAGCCGCTGCCGTGAGCAATACCCGCAGCATCGGTAAAACAGATATGAAACTCAACGCGGCCTTGCTCGATATTGAAGTTAATCCTGAAACCTATGAGGTCAGGGCAGACGGTGAGCTGTTAACCTGCGAACCTGCGAAAGTTTTACCGATGGCGCAGCGTTATTTTTTGTTTTAGGGCAGCGCTAGGGCGTATTGTTTTGCGCAAGCAGCCAGCGCAGTAGAATTAGAGCGGTAAAAGGCTAGGGTTAAACCGTGAAGCGATCTGTGAGGCGATATCTGTGGCAAAAAATGGCGCTGATATTAAGCTTTCTGCTAGCGATGACGGTCGCCCTAGTGGGATGTAATCAAACGCAGGTGGCTCAGCCCAGCAGCGTGACCGTTCTGGGCCAGTTTGCTGGAGAGCAGCAGAAAAGCTTTGAGCTGTCGCTAGCACCTTTTGAGGCAAAAACGGGCATTGATGTGATTTATGAAAGCACCGATGCCTTTACTAGCCTCATAGAAACGCGAGTCGGCACAGGCAAAACGCCTGATTTAGCTATATTTCCTCAGCCCGGACTGATGGCTGACTATGCCCAACAAGGGCTGCTGGTGCCGCTGACGAACTTTATGCATAAGCGATCGCTCAAAACTGCCTACCCCGACACCTGGCTCGACTTAGGCGCGGTAGAAGGTGAGCTGTATGCCATCTGGTATCGGGCTTCGGTAAAAAGCCTGGTGTGGTATCGCCCAACTGCGTTTGAGGCCAAGGGCTACGATATTCCTAATACTTGGTCGGCGCTGGTGGCGCTGAGCGATCGCATCGTCGCTGAAGGCGGTACGCCCTGGTGCATTGGCTTAGAAAGCGGCGAGGCGACCGGATGGCCTGCAACCGACTGGGTAGAAGATATTTTACTGCGCAAGGCCGGCCCCGAAGCCTATAGTCAGTGGATCGACCATCAGCTGCCCTTTAGTTCGCCCGAGGTGATCAAAGCGTTTGACGAGTTTGGCAAGTTTCTTAAAACGCCTCAGTATGTATATGAGTCTGCGGCCCAATCAGCTGATATTTCATACGAAGACGCCATACTAGGCATTTTTAAAGACCCGCCCGACTGCTACCTGCATCGTCAGGGAAACTTCATCGCCGATGCGATTCCGACGGGTAAGGAGCCTAGGGTTGACTATGATGTTTTTCCTTTGCCAGGAATTGATGAAAGATTTGGGATGCCGATTTTAGTGGGGGGTGATGCGATCGCCATGTTTCACAGCACGCCCGCATCACGCGCGCTGATGAGCTATTTAGCTAGCCCTACACCCGCCGAAATCCGAGTCAAGCTAGGCGGATTTATCTCTCCTCAAAAGCAAATTCCGGTGGAAGCCTATCCCAACGCAGTCGATCAAAAGATTGTTCAAATTCTGATTGACGCCGACACCATTCGATTTGATGCTTCAGACCTGATGCCAGGAAGCGTGGGCACTGGCAGCTTTTGGCAGGGTATGATCGACTTTGCTAAAGGCAAATCGGCGACAGAAGTTGCCAAAGAAATTGACGATAGCTGGCCAAAATAGCCATACCAATCGCTGCCTTTCAACAATCTCTAAGCCTGAAGTAAGCCTGGAGTAAGCCTGGAGCGCTCCAAATTCTGCACGTTTGGCTCTTCTAACCCATGCTCTTTTGTTCTCCTAGAATAAATAAGGTCTATGAAGTTATGTATTCGTGTCTCATAATTATCCTTTAAGATAGGCTGTAGTTCTGTAGTGACAAAAGTACAGTCTCACCCATACAAGTCACCCTAGCGAGCGGTGCCGCCAGCCTGCACAGTGGGTCTGTTTATTTAGGTTTTATGATGATGTTTTCTCTTTTAGGGCGATCGCACTCAGCCGTCGGCTGGATTAAAAAGATTGCCTTTGCGCTGGCGATCGCTTTGCCGTTGTCTAGCTGTAGTCAGTCAGACAACGGCAAAGGGCCAGGTACAGAAGCTAGTCCACCAGCAGGCTCTAAAGGATCTAAGACAGTCAGCGTATTAGGCGTGGTTGTGGGCGATCAGCAGGCCAAGCTAGAAGCGGCACTTGCCCCCTTTGAAAAAGAAACAGGCATTGACGTTATCTATGAAGGAACAGACGCTTTTACAACGCTGCTGCCCGTGCGCGTAGATTCGGGCGATGCGCCTGATATTGCGATGTTTCCACAGCCCGGACTAATGCGATCACTCGCCGAAGAAGGCGCACTCATACCCGTGACCGAAGTGCTCAGCCGCGAAGAACTCCAAAAATACTATCCCGACAGTTGGATAGATCTTTCTACCGTAAACGACAAAGTTTATGGCATTTGGTATCGCGCCGCCGTAAAAAGCCTGGTATGGTATAACCCCAAAAGCTTTGCTAAAAAAGGCTACAGCATTCCTAAAACCTGGGATGAAATGATCGCTCTGAGCGACCAAATTGCAGCCGATGGTGGCAAGCCCTGGTGCATCGGCATGGAGAGCGGCAACTCCTCTGGCTGGCCCGGTACCGACTGGGTAGAAGATATTTTACTCCATACGGCTGGCCCTGATTTTTACGCCCAGTGGGTGCAGCATGAGGTACCTTTTAACGCGCCGCAGGTACAAGAAGCCTTTGAGTATTTTGGCGATATCGTAGAGAATCCCGGCTATGTTTATGGCGGCACCACGGGCGCACTTAGCACGCCTTGGGGAGATTCTATTGCTGGCCTATTTACCAAAGAGCCCGATCAAATGCCTGAGTGCTACCTGCAAAAGCAAGGCAATTTCATCAGCACCTTTTTCCCCGACTCGGTTGTCTTAGGCGAAGATGTAGACTTTTTCCCAACGCCGATTATCAATCCAGACTATGGAAATGCCCTGTTAGTGGCTGGCGATATTTTCTCTATGCTCAACGACACGCCTGAGGCACGGCAGCTAATGGCCTACCTTGCAACGCCTACCCCACATGAGATTTGGGCTAAGGAAGGCGGCTTTCTCTCTGCCAATAAGCAGGTTGACCTGAGCGTGTATCCCGATGAAATCAGTCAAAAGCAGGCCAAGCTGCTGACGAGCGCCCAGATTGTTCAATTCGACGCTTCTGACTCTATGCCGGGAGCGGTGGGCACTGGCACCTTTTGGTCAGGAATGATGGACTTTGTAGCAGGTCAGTCCGCTCAGGCGGTAACCGACAAAATTGAATACTATTGGCCCGAGGAAACAACAGAGAATCCGGAGCAGGTGAGTGCAAAGTAAGAGAAATCAAAAACTCAGGAGATGATTAAGCCGTGGATGGCAACGTAGCGTTAATTTTGAAGGCACTGCTGGCGATCTTTTTAGGATCGGTCGGGGTCATTGCTGTTTTTTATGGGCTGAATATCCTGGTTGAAAAAGCCTTTCCTGAGCGCGTGCGGACGAAGGTGCTGCCGTGGATATATGTGGGGCCATCGGTGCTATTGCTCACCGTGTATTTAGTCATTCCGGCCTTGCGTACCTTCTACCTCAGCTTTTTTGGCAACAGCTCAGATAAGTTTGTAGGATTAAAAAATTACATATTCGTGCTTACCGCGCCCGACACGCTTATTACCTTTCGCAACAACTTGCTGTGGCTGGTGCTGGTAACGGGTATCAGCGTAGCGCTGGGCCTGGTTATTGCTGTGTTGATTGACCGGGTGAAATATGAGTCGGTGGCAAAATCGCTGATCTTTTTACCGATGGCCATCTCTTTTGTTGGGGCTAGCGTAATTTGGCGATTTATTTACGCCTATCGGCCTGAAGGCGCTGAGCAAATTGGGCTGCTAAACGCAATTGTGACGGGCTTAGGGTTTGAGCCAGTGGGCTGGCTAGTGAATCCGGCGATCAACAACTTTGCACTGATTGCGATTATGATTTGGCTGCAAACGGGCTTTTGCATGGTGCTGCTCTCTAGTGCGGTAAAGGGCGTGCCCGATGATGTGCTGGAAGCGGCTAGGGTTGACGGTGCCAGCGAGATTCAAATTTTTAGGCGAATTATTGTGCCGATGATTATGCCGACGGTGCTGGTGGTTTCTACAACGGTGATTGTGCTGGTGCTAAAGGTATTCGATATTGTATTTGTGATGACGGGCGGCAACTTAGGCACCGATGTCATTGCTAGCCGAATGATTCGAGAGATGTTTAACTTTCGTAACTATGGCCGGGGCAGTGCGATCGCTGTCATTCTTCTAATTGCCGTCATCCCGGTGATGGTTGCCAACATTCGCCGCTTTCGTCAGCAGGAGCTAAACCGATGAGCATTGCCACCCCCCAGCCCCCCAATCAGCCGCCCAATCAGTCACCTAATCAATTACAGCCTAAAGATCCGGTGCCAAACCCAGTGCCAGATTATGTCGCCAAACGTCATGAACAATCTAAGTTTGAAAAGTTCATGGCCCGAGCGCCCGTTCATTTTGCGGTGGTGGGGATTGCTCTGCTTTGGACGCTGCCTACTTTGGGGCTGTTAATTAGCTCGTTTCGTCCGCCGGATGATTTGCTCAGCAGCGGCTGGTGGACGGTCTTTTTACATCCGCTAGAGTTCACGCAGTTTACGCTGAGCAACTATCAAGCGGTGCTAGCAGCAGGCATGGGTCAGGCATTTTTGAACTCGCTGGTGATTTCTATCCCGGCGACGGTGATTCCGATTGCGATCGCCACCTTCGCCGCCTATGCCCTGGCCTGGATGGACTTCCCCGGTCGTCAGGCTATCTTCATTATCACGGTGGCCCTGCTGGTCGTGCCGCTGCAAATGACGCTGATTCCAATTTTGCGCACCTACAGCGCGCTAGGAATTTCGGGCACGTTTTTAGCGGTGTGGCTGGCTCACGCAGCCTACGGGTTGCCTTTGGGCGTTTATCTGCTGCGCAACTATATTGGCTCTTTGCCCAAGGATTTAATTGAGGCGGCGGCGGTGGATGGCGCGTCGTATCTTAATGTGTTTACGCGGATTATTGTGCCGCTGAGTATGCCTGCGATCGCCTCATTTGCCGTCTTCCAATTCCTTTGGGTGTGGAATGATTTACTGGTGGCGCTGGTGTATTTGGGCGGCAACCAGGATGTTGCGCCCGTGACGCTGGTGCTGCGAAATATTGTGGGCGATCGCGGTCAAGACTGGTATCTGCTAACGGCAGGGGCGTTTATTTCCATGCTGGTGCCGATGGCTGTTTTCTTCGCTTTGCAGCGTTATTTTGTGCGGGGACTGCTGGCGGGCTCTGTGAAAGGATGATGTTTATATTGTTGTTGCAAAAAATAGGCTAAAAATTATGGCTAGCGTTGTTTTTGAAAAGGTAAGCAAGCGGTACGACAACGGCTACGTCGCGGTTAAAGACCTCAATATTGAACTAGAAGACAAAGAGTTTTTGGTGCTCGTTGGGCCGTCAGGCTGCGGCAAAACCACCTCATTGAGAATGCTCGCTGGGCTAGAAGACATCAGCGATGGCAGCATTTACATCGGTGGGCAAAGGGTGAATAATGTCACGCCCAAAGATCGAGATATTGCCATGGTGTTTCAGTCGTACGCGCTGTATCCTCATATGACCGTTGCCGACAACATGGGCTTTAGCTTGGATCTCAAAGGCGTAAAAAAATCAGAGATTCGCAAGCGAGTAGAAGAAGCCGCCAAACAGCTCGGCATTGAACAGCTTTTAGATCGCAAGCCGGCGCAGCTATCGGGCGGGCAGCGGCAGCGGGTAGCGCTAGGTCGGGCAATCGTGCGATCGCCCGCCGTATTCCTCATGGACGAGCCGCTCTCTAACCTAGACGCCAAGCTGCGCGTACAGGCCCGCGCTGAGCTTAGCGACCTGCATCAAAAAGTCGGCACTACCTTTGTGTATGTCACCCACGATCAGGCCGAGGCTATGACCATGGGCACCCGCATCGCCGTGATGAATGCGGGCATTTTACAACAGATTGACACGCCCCAAAACGTGTATGAACATCCCAACAACATTTTTGTAGCGGGCTTTCTTGGCAGCCCGTCAATGAACTTTTTTGACGCCAAACTTGTCAAACAGAACGGCAGCCTAGCAATTAGAACAGACGGCGGCATCCCTGTGCCGATTCCAGCTGATCGGCTAGAGCGATACAGCGAATTCTCTGGTCGCCCGGTTGTTTTTGGCATTCGACCCGAAGGCATTTACCATCCTCAATATGTTCCTCCCGGCATCGAGCCAGTGGGCATTCCAGCTACCGCTAAAACCGTTGAGCTGATGGGTCACGAAGTCATTGTGTATTTCACCCTAGCCGATGGCACCGAGTTTATCGCTCGCCTAGATCCTCGCGCGAAAATCACCCCCGGAGAACCCCTAGAGCTGCAGTTTGATCTCACTCGCTTTCATCTGTTTGATAAAGAAAGCGAACAGGTGATTTAGTGGCCTTTAGCCGACCTGCTAGAGGCGATCGCTATCTAATCTCTCTAGGGCCATACCTATCGATTAAACCCCTTCAAGCTTATGATTGATGTCTGCGCCCAGCCTAATACCTCACGAACTGAGCCAGAAAATATGCAAAGATTTGAGCATCTCTGATGATGGAACTTTAATGTCCTCTAATCGTGAACCGTTTATTAGCTTGGCGCTATATCATCTGTTTAA
>JBARVS010000350.1:0-5646 GCA_049646385.1 Phormidesmis sp.
GTTAAGCATCACCATCGGCCTGATGGCACCGTGAAAATATCAGCGCGTGAGCTAGATAGCACCTACGAGTTTTCAATTGCTGACGACGGCCCTGGCATTGATCCGGCCTACCACGAAAAAATATTTACTATTTTTCAAACCCTCAAGGCTAGAGATGAGCTAGAGAGCACGGGCATTGGCCTTTCGCTCGTCAAAAAAATAGTCACGGCTGAGGGGGGTCGCGTGAGCATAGAGTCTGAGCCTGAAAAAGGCGCTATTTTTCGCTTCACCTGGCCAAAATCACCCAATCAGAGAATATCTTTTGCTTAACGGAGTCGGCTGTAAACAAATATATGTCGATAGAGTCAGCTCTTTTGCTAACAGATTTCCTTACAGTATATGAAGGTTCGTTTACTTCGATTCTGTTTATTTTGTACTAGGGCATTTAAACGAATGGCAGAAATGTCAGTTACTAACATCCTGCTTGTAGAAGATGACAAGGTAGATGTAATGAACGTTCAGCGTGCGTTTAAAAAAGCCAACATTATGAACCCTCTGTTCGTGGCTGGCGATGGTATCGAGGCGCTTAAAGTGTTGCGCAACGAGTCGGCCTCTGTGCAAATGCCTGCTGCTAGGCGTTTGATACTGCTAGATCTCAACATGCCTAGAATGGGAGGTATTGAGTTTTTGAAGGCGCTTAGAGCAGACGATAAGCTGCGGCCTACGCCTGTGATTGTGCTAACTACGTCCGCGCAGGAAAAAGATCGGGTAGATGCCTACGATCTTAACGTTGCCGGATATATTCTTAAGCCGGTTACGTTTGTGAATTTTTCAGAGGTCATGGCCGCGCTTAACCGCTACTGGACACTCTGCGAAATACCTTGAGCGAAATACCTTAGGCAAAATATCTTGAACAAATTCTAAGCAGGCGCTCCAAACAAATATCCTACGCACACAATTAAGCAATGCTCCTCATAAAAATGCCTTTTACCATTTTTTTAAGACCTGCCAGGCTTCTTCAACAAGCGCTCAGTGACACACAGTGACACACTATGGTTCCTACTTCAGATAACAACTTATCTCTCCTCATTGTTGACGATGATGAAGTAGATCGCATGGCGCTGAAGCGATCGCTCAAAGGCACCTATTATGATCTATCCATTGCAGAGGCGGCTGATGCAAATGCGGCCCTAGCTTTGATCGATCACGTAGACTATGACTGTATTTTTTTAGACTATAACCTACCGGGGAAAAATGGGCTAGAGCTGGTAAAAAATATTCGCAGCCGAGGCGTGAGTGTGCCTGTGCTGGTGCTCACCGGGCAAGGCGATGAGCAAACGGCTGTAGAGCTAATGAAGGCAGGCGCTTCAGACTATTTGCCTAAGAGCAAGCTTTCGTCAGAGGCGATCGCCCGCCTGATGCGCAGCGCCATTAGAATGCATCAGGCCGAGGCGCTAGTTGAGTTTTCTAACAACAAGCTTATTGAAAAAAACCACCTTTTAGAAAAGAAGAACAAAGAGCTGGCGCGGCAGCGGCAGTACATTTATCAGCAAAACCTGAAGCTGCAAGAAGTCTCTCGCCTCAAGTCAGAGTTTTTGGCAACGATGTCTCACGAGCTAAGAACGCCGCTGAACTCAATTATTGGCTTTTCACAAATCTTGCTTAGCAAACAGTCAACCGAGTCCGTTCGTGACATGCAAAGCGATATGCTCGGGCGCATTTTAGCCAACGGTAGGGCTTTGCTTGAACTGATTAACGACATTTTGGCGTTCTCTAAAATTGAGGCGGGTCGCTGGGCGCTAGAGCCTGCGCCTTTAAATGTGAATAGGCTAGTGAGCAGAGCGGTTGAAGAGGTGCGGGCGATCGCCATGCAAAAGTCGCTCACCCTACAGCTTGAAATTGACATTGACGATCCGATTATAGAAAATGACGCTGCTCGCTTGCGGCAGGTGCTCACCAACTTGCTCTCAAATGCAATTAAGTTCACCGACAAAGGCAGCATAAAAGTTTCATTAAAAGCGCTGCCATCAGAGCCACTCAATCACGAGAGTTCTACTAAGCCATCCAATCAGCAATCTAACAGGCAATCCAATCAGCAATCCAACAAGCAAATGACCAAACAGCTTCATAAACAGCCAGAAAGGATCATTATCTCAGTGATAGATACAGGGTGCGGCATCAGTGAGACAGACCGTCTGCATATTTTTGAGCCCTTTCACCAGGCCGATCAAAAGGTCACTCGCAAGTATTCAGGCACCGGGCTCGGTCTAGCGATTACCCAGTCTATTGTCAAAATGATGCAGGGCGACATTATCCTAACCACCCAAATCGATCAGGGCTCTAACTTTACGGTGGTGCTGCCTAGAGTGGTGAAAGCTAACTCTAACGATGTGCTGCTAGGTGAACCGGCCTATTCAGGCGCTAGCGCCAGTGAGCTATAGGGACGAATGGCGACGGCTCTATAAAATTTATACCTTTAGCTAGAACAGATACCTTAGACAAGGTGGTAGGTTGCAGGTGAGTAGGCAGACGAATGACGCACGGCCTAAGCCACTTTTATAAAACTTTTCTAAAAGAATCTTTGAACCAGTGACCTCAAAACCTGTAAATATCCTCGCCGTTGATGATGTTCCTGACAATTTATTCATACTAGAGTCCATTCTAGGAGATATAGATAACTACCGTCTCAACTGCGTCGATGGTGGCAGGGTCGCGCTTGAATATCTTAACGCCCAGCTTCCTGACCTGATACTGCTTGACGTGATGATGCCCGGTATGGACGGCTATGAGGTCACCCGGCGCATTCGAGATAAAAAAGACATTCCCTACATTCCAATTTTGCTCATTACCGCTCACGATCAGTCCAGCCTTTCAGAAGGGCTTGATTCGGGCGCGGACGACTTTATTCGCAAGCCGTTTGATATTGACGAGCTAATGGCCAGGGTGCGATCGCTCCTGCGGCTCAAGCACAGCCTAGATGAACAATCAGAAATGCTGCGTCAAAGGGACGATTTTGTGGCCCGCCTCACGCATGACTTGCGCACGCCCTTAGTCGCTGCCAACCGAATGCTCAGCCTCTCATTAGAAGGCGTTTTTGGCGAGCCGCCTCAGGAAATGGGCGAAGCTATTGAAAACGTGATTGCCAACAACGAAAACCTGCTGAATATGACCAATACCTTGCTACAGGTTTATCGTCATGAGGCAGGACAAAAAAAGCTAGTGCGATCGCCTTTTTCGGCCTATTCACTGGCTCAAGAAATTGTCCAAGAGCTAAAGCCGCTCGCTGACGAAAAAGGCATCAAGCTCACAGTAAAAGCTCAAGCCGAAAAGGGCTCCTCAGGCTCTTTAGATAGAAAGAAGCCAGAAACTGCCAATAAATATCGGACAGAGGGCGATCTGATTGAGCTTAGACGACTGTTGACCAATTTGGTCGGCAACGCTATTAAGTTTACAGATACTGGCAGTATTACGGTTCATCTTTCTATTAACGACCAGCCTGCCGCTAAAATTCAATCGGCCCAATCTATCGAAATAGCCGTTGAAGACACAGGTATGGGCATCGCGCCCGACGTGCAAGAGCAAATCTTTGAATGGTTTTATCAGGGCGACCACATGCGAGCGGGCAGCGGCTTAGGGCTACATTTGTCTAAGCGGATTGCTGAAATGCACCAGGGCACTTTAACCCTATGTTCTAAGATAGGCAAGGGCAGCACCTTTACACTTTCGTTGCCGAAGATATCCGCATAAAGCGTGCTATCTGTTCTTCTTTAATCCCGTTTTTAAACTAGAGTCCTGAATTGAAAAGGTTTGAACTGGAAAAATGTTTACGTTCAGCGCAATAGGTTCCCCCAACTTACGCTCTAAAAACCGATGCACCTCATCTATTTGAGCTTCAGAGATAGAGTTCACGGGCGCGGCTACTTCTAGATAGACGGTTAGTGACTCCTGTTTAGAATCTACCTGTAGCTTACGGATATTAGCGTTTTGAAAGGTTTGAGTTTCTCGGCGCAGCAGGCTACCTATCAAAGTGCGCGTGCGCTCTTCAACAATTAAATCTCGCATAGATAGCCCCAGCGGAACGCCTAGTAAGCACAGTACAACAATAGAAGTTGCCAGCCCGCGCTTGGCCCGTTTGAGTGTGCCATAGTCCTGCCAGATAAAAATCAAGCCGCCGCTGAGGATAATACCCGCTAGGTTGGTGACAAACAAAAGGCTAGAGCCTGACACCACGTCTCTAGACTCAAACGCCAAACCAATGCCAATGACGCTTAGCGGTGGAACGAGGGCAACGGCGATCGCCACACCGGGCAAAGCAGATGAAATATCCTTGCGCGTCGTGGCAAATGAGCCCGCCGCCCCCGCCGCCAAGCCAATCACCAGATCCATCAGGGTGGGTCGAGTGCGCTCTAAAATTTCAGGGTTAAGCGTGTTAAGCCCAACCAAGTTGCAGATAAAATAAGCCGTTGCGATAGTGAGCAGCATACCTGAGATAACTGAGAAAAGCGATCGCTTCAGCAGTCTGCGATTGCCCATCGTAATTGCAAAGGCCATCGCCGTGATTGGCCCCATCAGCGGTGCAACAATCATCGCGCCGATAATGGCCGCCGTACTACCTGCTAGCAGCCCCAGCGAAGCAATTACACCCGAAAGAAACAGCATAACGTAATAGCTCAGCGTCGGCTCAGCGCTACGCCACAGGCTGCGATTTAACCCCTTTAAGGGCATTGGCTTGCTAGACATCCACATCCAGTCGCCGCCATTAATGCCCCAGGTTTTGCCTAAGTGCCTTGCGGTATTAATCACAGGCCGATGAATATGCTGTGGCAAATAGTATCGCACCCAGGCTAAGGGCGATCGCCGTCGTCGTCCGCTAGGGGAAAGCCGCACATCCGGTTTTGCTTCTTTTGCTTTTTCCTTCATAGACATGAATGATAAAATTCTCGTTACGTCTTAGTCTCGCTGCACCTTAGTCTTATTACACCTTAGTATCATTACACCTTGGTGAAAGTGTGCAAAGCTCCGCTGCCTTCCCTTTAATCTCACATGTCACCAGGGTGCGGTCTATACCCTAGAAAGAAAGGCAAACCTTCTATTAGATAGATAAATAGCAAAGGCTTGGGCTATAGCATTGTAATTGTTCAGGTTAATTGCGACCATTCAACTACGACTATTGGAGAACATCAACATGAGCAGCTATGCAGAAAAAGGCAACAACGCCGCCAGAGATCTTGAAGGCAAAATACAGGAAGCTGCTGGCAAACTAACTGACAACGCCGAAGCACAGGCACAGGGCAAAGCCAAGCAAGCCGAAACGCCTGAGACCCCTCCAGAAGATTACGTCAAGGGCAACCTTACAGATAAAAACGCGGAGGAAGGCAACAAATAGCCCCTATAAGAGTCATCTATTCCTTAAGAAAAAATGGAACACTCCATTGGATAGAGGAACAGAAACACTTCCGAATTTATCATAGTATTTGTCAAGCTCAATTATTGGAGAAAAACCATGAGCCTCACAGATAAAGCAAAGAACGCTGCCAAAGACGTTGAAGGTAAAGTTCAAGAAGCTGCTGGTAAAGCAACCGATAACACAGAAGCTCAGGCAAAAGGTAAAGCAAAGCAGGCAGAAGCCTCTGCTGGCAAAGCTACGGAAAATGCTAAGGACACTGT
>JBARVS010000351.1:0-2318 GCA_049646385.1 Phormidesmis sp.
GCTCGCTCGCACAGGCCCAACTAACGGCAGCGTGATGGTGCCATCAGAAAGAACTGCCAAGGTGCCCGTAAATTCTGGATAGCCAATGACCGAGAGTGAAATTTGATCGCCCGCCCCTAAAATGTACATCGCGCTACTGCTGGCGGCGGCGATGGGCGAGCTTCCATATTGGGAATTAATTTGGCCATTGGTTTGGCTGCTAGTTTGGGGCTGCGCTAGTCCGCGAACTTGAGGAACCGACACGGGCTGTAGCGGGGGTTGGCCTGTAATTTGAGCCAAGGCTGAGGTGCTCAATAGGCTAAGCAACAGGGTTGGAGAAAGCCCAGCGGTAAGCTTGGCAAAAAAAGAAACGCGCGGCATCAGGAACTGTCCTAAATTTGAAGTCTGAAAGTGTTCAAAATGAAAGGTGATAGCAAAGAATCACATCCTGGTGCGGCTCTCTGCTGGCTGGCGAGGAGCTTCTAAGCGATCCTTAGCGATGCGAGCGGTGCGGCTAGCCAAATCGGTTAGCTCGCGAGCATCATAGGAGTATTCGCCGAAGTCGTTTTTGCTATCAACGCCGTTAGCTACCATGCCCAGCACCTTGGCACCCGATCGCTCTAGCAAAGACTTAGCCGCGATCGCTCGATCATAGGCGACATGGCGCGGGCGCATCACCATCAGCACGCCGTCAGTGAGGTTGCCTAGCACTGCTGCATCGGCTGAGCCCGTCAGCGAAGGCGTATCAAAAATAATGTAGTCAAACTGTTCGCGAAATAGCTCAATGAGCTGGGCCATGCGCTCAGAATCTAACAGCGCCATTGGGTTGGGTGGAACAACACCCGCGCTCAGCACAGTGAGATTGTCGTTTACGGGCTGCAAGGCCCGTTCTAGACGCCCCTCCCCGACTAGCACATGGCTGAGCCCTACGGCGTTAATTAAATTCCAAAGGTGGTGCTGAGAGGGTGATCGCATGTCAGCATCCACTAACAGCACCCGGCGGTTGGTTTGCGCGATAGAAGCCGCTAAGTTAGCGCATACTTCCGACTTGCCTTCGCCTGCCATTGAGCTAGTGATGGCGATCGCCTTAAGCTTTTCATCCGAGCTAATAAAGCGCAGGTTAGCCTGTAACATCTGATAAGCACTCGACAAAATGGGGTAGCGGCTCTCTAGCGTAATAATTCGACGAGCGGGCAGGCCATCTTCCTCAGCCGAATCTGCG
Source organism: Phormidesmis sp. (assembly GCA_049646385.1). GTDB lineage: Bacteria > Cyanobacteriota > Cyanobacteriia > Phormidesmidales > Phormidesmidaceae > Phormidesmis. Next base: position 1,202 of record JBARVS010000351.1, read on the forward strand.
GCTAGCGCGTAGTCACGCGGCAGCTCAAAGTGAGGGATCACGCCGAGCAAAACATAGTTGAATATCTTTTCGCCATCTTTGACGGTCTTGAGCGTACGATCAATCAAATCTAAGAAAAAGGCCGTCGCAATGCCCAAAAAGGCACCGACCACAGCGCCTGCCAGCAGATACTTCATGCGGCCTTCTGCGGTGGGCAGCTCTGGCGGCACCGCAAACTCGACAATTCGCGCATTACCAACGTTACGGTTCTCAGCTAGCCTGATTTCCTGCAAACGCGATCGCAGCGTTTCTAAATTGCTTTGCGCCGATGCCTGCCGCTGCTCTAGCTCATTTTGGGTTTTTTTGAGGCCAGGAAATATGCTGCTCTGCGCCTGATAAGCGTCTCTGGTAGAAACTAGCGTCGCGAGCTGGTTGTAGTTACTCACCCTAGAAACTTCAGCATCCACAAGCTGCTCTACTAGCTTTTCATCTACAGAACTCATGCTTAGCGGCCCGCCGCTGGCCCCGTCACCGAGTACGTCAGCAACCCGATTTTTAAGCACGTCAGCCAGCGCCGACTCCTGACGCTGCAAAGCCCGTACCGATGGGTGCATCGGCGTATAAAGCGTGCGGGTCGTGGCCAAATCCGTGCGGGTTTCCTGAAGCTTTACTAAGGCAGATTGCACCGCCGGAGACTGATTGACGCTGGCTCGATTTAAGGCTTCTTGCGAACTCATGCCTAGCTGCCGAGAGAGCTGATTGGCTTGGCTTTCAGCCGCTACTAAGGCAACTTGCGCTACTTGACTTTGATTGTCTAAGTTGGCGATCGCTGCCACCGTCGCCCCGGCCTCTTCTGGCAGAGCAACAATGTTGTTTTCCTCATCAAACTTTCTGAGCGCTTCGCTGACCTGATTGGCTTCATTTTCAGCCCGAGGCAGCTCTTCTTCTAAAAAGCGTCGGGCCGCTGTTACCTCCGAACGGTTGCTGCTTAAGTTAGCCTCAATATACGAGCGCATAATTTGGTTGACAACCGCTGCCGACAGCTCTGGATTGCCCGAACGATAGGTTACTGCAATCACATCGGTCTCTGATAAAGGCTCTACGCTCAGGTCTTTAGCCAGCTCAGTCGGCGTAATTG
>JBARVS010000352.1:0-9231 GCA_049646385.1 Phormidesmis sp.
CTGTACCAGAGTATCGGAGAAGAGGAAAGGATCTAAATGGTAAGCGCGTTCTTCGGTTTTGAGCAAGATGCCTTCATAAAGGTAGCGAGTAGCTCTATCACCCAAACTCTCTGCTTGAGCCGCATTACGACGTAAAACCTGAATAATTGCCTGCTCAGCGCGCAGGTCATTTTCTACCATTTGGCGACAGCCATAGATGCCATCGGGCTCTTGGTCGAAGCAGCACAGCTCAGCTAAGGTAGCAAAGCTCGCAACGGGTACCCCGCCGAGCCCATCTAGGCGCTCGCCGATATCATGAACATGTCCTTTGGTGGCATCGTAGCTTTCTTCAAAAAACTGATGAAGTTGATAAAACTCAGCGCCTTCAACAACAAAGTGGTGCTTTTGATATTGAACATAAATACCTTGCATACTAGCTAGCGCAATATTAAGTCCCTCGCAAACAGGCTCAGTAACAGATTTTTCTAGCAGAATAGCGTTGTCGGCGACTTGTCCGAAAGGCGTAATCACAGCAGATGAAATAGCCATATTGTTTGATCCTCTTGTCGTTTGTCGTAGGTTTTGAATTGCTTTTTTTAGCTCACTTTTTTTGGCTCAATGATTTAGCTCAATGACGTATGAGTAAGTTCTCATTACACATAGTATAGTGGCTTATTGAGAAAGTCTGCATTCGTTGAAAGAAAAGGGTTTTCCTCTAATGAGCTGACAGCCATTCTCATTAAAATCAATCGCCAAGAGCATGAAAGCACGTATTTGATAGCTTTTTGAGTGCTGCATAACATAGTCTGCGATCGCTATCAGCAGGCTTTAAAAAGAGCTATTGAAAATGTCTTCTGGTTGACTAGGTCGTTTATATTGGCAACTCATAACCATTCATATTATTTGTGCAGTTTTTCTTATCTAAAGTTATTGAAAGGCTTTCCTATCAAGGTTTTTTTCATATAAAGAGAACTTCGGAAAAGGGCTTTTGTTGCGGGTTCAACAGTATATGTGTGCTTGAAAACAGCTTTTTGTTCTTATTTATTTGTCTGAGAATAGCTTCTATTTATCTCTATATCTTTCATTTTCACAATTTGGAGTTTTAATTAAGTGTCATCGTTTCACCCTACTGTAGAATCATCTCAAGCGCCTGCTACGCCGACACCTCGCACTCAGGCCAGCCTAACCGTTGAGTGTGAGGATCGCTGGCAGGTGTATCACCGCTTGCAAGAGCTAGATATTGCGTGCGAGTGCAGCGGCTTTCAGCCTTTAAAGGTGACTATTCAAACGGCGACAGAGGCCCTTCAGCTATGGAGCGTTGCCAGACGAGTATCACAGTCTAGACAAAGTCTGGTTATGGTACTGATGCAGAGCTGGCGCTTGCCCTGTGAGTAAATTGAATCGATCAATGCCGATAAGTACAGCTGGCCTCGTAGCGACCTACAGAATTTGGTCTAAGATCGATGTTTTGTGAGGAGGGCGCACGTAGTGGCTGTGACAGCGCGGTTAAAAATTGGGGAGGTTTCTAAGCAAACGGGCACTGCTGTGGGCGCGCTGCGCTATTACGAAGAATTAGGGCTGCTGACGTCGGAGCGAGGCCAAAATGGTTATCGCTATTACCTAGAGTCTGCGGTGCATCAAGTGCTATTTATTAAAAAGGCGCAGACCTTGGGCTTTTCGCTAGAAGATATTGGTCAGGTGCTAAATGTTCATCAGCAGGGAAATGTGCCGTGTGAGCTGGTGCGATCGCTCTTGCAAGAAAAAATCGAGCAGCTCAATACTCAAATTCAAGAAATGCAGGCGTTTAGAAACGATCTTGAAAAGTATCGCGATCGCTGGTCATCTGCTGACCTAAGACCGCAGCCGGGAGACATTTGCCCCTTGATTGAGACGCTGCCTTTGAATCCATAGCGATCGCCCTGCAAAAAAAGCGCTACGTTTCGTTTAGCCTGCGCCGAAATTCGGCTTCAATTTGGTCATCGCGATCGCTCTCTTGCTCTAGCAAATCCGTTTCCGTGCTATACACAGACTCCTCGGCTCGCAGCACCTTTTTATCAGCAAACTGTCGCGCAAACGCCAGCTTTTCTTGGTAAGCCGCCCCTAGCTGATTGAGCATGATCGCTCGATCTTGACGTGCTTCGTTGCGCTTTTCTATTTTGCGATTGCGCCACTGCACCCAGTAATAGCGAATCAGGGGAATCGCCAAAAACGCCACGCCGTAGCTGAGCAAAATCCAAAAGATAGACTGTACTAGCGCTAGGTATCCGGTAAATACAACGCCCTGAGCAACCGCACTTTGCAGCATATTTCGTAGCACCAGCGCCCCGACAATATTGAGTCCGCCCAAGCCAATAGCAATCATCACCTGATCAGAGGTTGCAGCTGTAAACTTGCGCTTGGCTTCTTTTAGGTAGGCACCGACCGCTGTGGTGCTTCGCTGGGCGGCTGATACCTGAAGCGTTGGAAAATAATACACTAGCTCTCCAGTCGGGCTCACCTCAGGCCGACCGTCAAAGCGAGAAAGCACGGGTAGCATGTAGTCTTCATATTCCTGGTTCCAGCCTTCGCCCGTATCGTCTAGATAAGGCACGACCTGCTCGGCGGCGATCGCCCCACCGCTATTGCTAATCACCGCACCGATATTGCGCCAGCGCCGCTCTTCCAAATCCGCATTGGGATCGCCATCGCCAAATAGAAAGGAGAAAATAGCCTCTAAAAAGTTGAGCTTCTCGCCCGATTGCGCCGCCGCGCCGCGCCCCGAGCGAGAGCCAGAATATTGATTAGGGTAGCGACCGCCGCGCGCGCCGTATCTGCGCCCACGGTTAAAGTCAAACAGGTAGAAGAAATTGAGCGGGGAAATCATAAATCCGCCGCCGCCGCCGCGATCATCGCGATCGCCCCCGCCCTGGCTGCTCGCAGCAATTGTCAAGGCGAATATCGCGATAAAAATCACCGCAATTGACAGCATTAAAATGATGCCGAAAGATATCCGAATAATGTAAAATACAACCTGCCAAATTTTGGCGGCTATGGCTTGAAAGCGAAGCTGCCAATACTTATTGCGCAATACGCTGCGAAAGTTTTTGGGAAACTCATAGGCAATTTCGCCTGCTTCCGACACTTGCAGGTGGCCTTGCGTTTCAGAAGCTAGCGCCAGCAGCCCTTGCTGAGCCGTTTCCACATTGAGTCCGGCCTGGGCCGCGACATCTCCTACCGTCACTCGGTATTTAAGAGACTCCACTGCCTTCATGACGTCTTGGTTTAGTTCTGCTCTTGCATTCACAGCGTTTGCCTCACTACAGGGGCGATCGCAACTCAAATCCTACTCAAACTCTCGGCTTATCGCCGCATAGCCCTGCAAGATCCTATCGCTTTTCCTTAGTTCTTTTTTCTTTAGTATAAGAGGCAACTTAAGCAGCGGCAGTCCGGGCGCAGGTTCGGTTTCTACCAGCTTTTTTGACTGGCTTTTTTGACTGGCTTTTTTGACTGGCTTTTTTGGCCCGCGCCTAAAGTATAAAAAACGCCAGAAGCTCCGTTACAGAACCGCTGACGTTTTATCCTATTCAATCTTTTGTTGAGATAGACCAGACGCTTATCCGAATCGGCCCTAAAGCCGTTTCTAAAGCCCTTTATAGCTGAGAAGCGCGACCCAAAATTTGATCTTTGAGCGCGTTCATTTCACTGGCAAGCTCGCTGCGGTTAGAGGCTTTGAGCAAGTAGCGGTAGATAAACCAGCCGCTGTAAATTAGGCCGATTAGCTCGAACAAGGGCGCTAGCACAGGAACATCGTTAATGGCATCTAGAACGGCCAGCGTGAGCTTGACCGCAATAAATGCACCAAAGATAAGGCCCAAGGCTAGCAGCGGGCGTCTGTATTCACTAAAAAACTCGCCGAAATACTTAGGCAGTTCGCCCAAGCTATCGACAAATTGAGCGGCGACTTTCTTAATTTGATCGACTGTTTCGGACGTAGAAGTATCGGCAACTTTGACCGTCTTCACGTCTGTGGTGCTTGTACCAGCAATGGGGTCTGTTTCTAGTTCAGTTTCTAATTCAGGAGCCATGGCAACTTGGGGGTTAACAACAGTGAGGCTTTTAACTCAGGACTGCGGATTTATAAAAGCGCTTGTGAGTTTCTATACCCATTCAAAAAGTAATGGCTATTTTCCCAAAAGCTTTTCATCTACCTGAGTTGTTTGGGTTGGCGCTAGCGGTAAATTAAGGCACCATAATAGCGCCTTCACCGTGGGGTGACTATACCAAACAGGAGGAATATGCTGACAAAGTGCAATATCCTTTCTAGATCTATCTGCTACTTTCAAAAAAAAGGCACAGATACTGCTTGCTATAATTATTGTACTATTATTTGTACTATAGCGGCGTATTCTTTAAGCCCTGTTAAGCACCGACAGCTCACTCTCTACAATAAAAGCAGTCATATTTTAGGTAGGGGTATTCCCATAGAGAAAATTTACGGCGAGCTAAAAGGTCTCAAAAGCAGCCAGCTCAAAGCGCTTCAGAAAATTTATCATCAGCGACTGCCGATTGATCGCATCACGACGCCCGAGTTCGCCCAGCGGCTAGCGGCTGTGAGTACGGACATTAATCAGGCGGTGTGCGCCTATGTGGACAGGCGCGGCCACGTGATTCGAGTCGGCGTTGGCAGCCCACACAAAACTCAAATTCCGGTGCTAGAGCTGCCTCGCTATGGGGCAGAACGGCTGTGCGGCATTCGCTGTATTGCCACTCAGCTCAAGGTAGAGCCCCCGAGCCATAGCGTGCTCACGGCCATGGCGATTCAGCGGTTGGATGCGATCGCTCTGCTCACCCTCACCGGCGGCGGCTTTCAGCGCAAGGGCGGCGGCGCAACGGGCTACATCAAAGAAGGCTATGTAGCTCACCTCGTGCCCCACCTTGAAGTGCAGTGGGAAGTTTCTGAGCCGCTGAGCCTAGACGAGCTTGATGAGCAAAACTTTTTGGACTTGGCCGAAGGCTTAGAGGAAGAGTTTCGCCGGGTATTTGTAGCGCAGCAGGTCGATACCGATCACGAGCGCGTGATGATTGTTGGGCTGATGACTGACAAAATGACGGAAGAATCGTTTGAAAACGGGCTGCAAGAGGTGGCGCGGCTAGTCGAAACGGCGGGCGGCGACGTGCTGCAAACGGTGATGCAAAAGCGGGCTCGGCCTCATCCAAGAACGGTGATTGGCGCGGGTAAGGTGGATGAAATTGCGCTGGCGGTGCAGACCTTAGGGGCGAATTTGATTGTGTGCGATCGCGACCTTTCCCCCGCCCAAATCCGCAACTTAGAAGCTCAGGTTGGGGTTCGCGTGGTGGATCGCACCGAGCTGATTTTGGATATTTTTGCCCAGCGAGCTAAATCCGGCGCGGGTAAGCTGCAAGTAGAACTTGCCCAGCTAGAGTATCAGCTCCCTCGGCTGACCGGACGGGGGCAGGCCATGTCTCGGCTAGGCGGTGGCATTGGCACTCGCGGGCCGGGTGAAACCAAGCTAGAGACCGAACGCCGAGCCATTCAAAAGCGCATTAGCCGCCTGCAAAAGGAGGTTGACTCACTCCAGGCCCACCGCGCCAGAATGCGCCAGCAGCGTCAGCACAATGCGGTACCCTCGATTGCCATCATTGGCTATACCAATGCAGGTAAGTCTACGCTGCTCAATCGCCTAACTGACGCTGAGGTATATGCTGCCGACCAGCTATTTGCCACGCTAGATCCGACGACCAGGCGGATTGCGATCGCCGAAGACGACACCACCGCAGTAAAATCACTTGTCCTCACCGATACCGTAGGCTTCATTCAAGATTTGCCGCCTGCGCTGATGGATGCGTTTCGCGCCACCCTAGAAGAAGTCACCGAAGCCGATGCCCTACTCCACGTGGTTGATGCCGCTCACCCTGCCTGGAAAGACCACATCCATTCAGTCATGGGATTGCTAGGCCAAATGCCGATTGCGCCGGGGCCCATTTTGCTCGTGTTCAACAAGCTTGATGAAGCCAGCACCGATGCCCTAGAGCTAGCCAAAGACGAATATCCGCAGGCTGTCTTTATCTCAGCGGCTAACGATTTAGGACTAGACACCCTCAAGCAAAAGCTTCTGCAGCTTGTGGACTACGCTGTAGCTGGGCCGTAGCTGGATAATCGCTTTTTAGCAGACCCCTCACAATCTCTATCACATCACTCACGATTTGCAAGTCATGCTTTGGCTTTGTCCTAAGTGACTCAACCAGATCGGGAGAACGGAATGTGTAAGGCTTATTCCACTTGCCGCGTGCTGCTGTGCCCTCCGCTTTCAGTCGATTCTGCTGCTGGAGGCTGCGCCGAGGCTAGCTCAAAGCCTGAGAGCGCGGCTAGCTTGCCAGGAAGCTGAGTCCCTACATAGTATTCGCCGTTAATTACCCAGGTTGGATAGGCTTCTATACCCATCTGTGCGCACAGGTCGGGCTGCGGATCGTAGCCTTGTGGATCGCACTCTATGTAGGGCAGGCGATCAGCCGCTGCGCCAAAGTAGTTTTTTTGCACGCCGCAGTGGGGGCACCAATAGGTACCATACATTTGGGCATCGGCTGCCGCAAGATGGTCGGCTAGTCGGGCTTCGTAGGCGTTGGGCAAAGCGCTACAGCCAGAGAGCAGCGTGAAGATTGTGAGCGTTCTTATGATTCTTATGGTTTTTATGTAAGTTAAGCTGGCGCGTTTTTGCGATCGCAATGGCATCTCTTCTGCTGTTATTTATCGTCCTAATTTACCGCCTTAAATCATAGAAAAGTGTGAGATTGGTAGGGTATTCACACTCCCCGTTTTCAAAAGAAGCTGGCAAAATATGAGCAACCTTTTTATGTGCGCTTTGATTTTCCAATAGCGAGAGACGTGATGAGCCTTCTTAAAAACCTGTCTTTTTTGTGGCCTTTTGGCCAGTCTATCGGCCAGTTTTTTGGCCAGTGGATTCGATGGCTGATGTCGGCGGCGATCGCCCTGCTGTTGACCAACAGCCTATGGATGCTACCCGCTTGGGCACAGTCGGCAGCTCAAGCCGCCATACCGCCCGTAGAAACCGCCATAGAAACCGCCATAGAAACGACTGAAGCCGCCGAAACCGTTGAAAGCGTTGGAACCGTTAAAGCACCTGCCGAAAGCCGCCCATCCGCCGCCGCTGGCATTCTTTCGGGCGAAAGCTTTGTCGCCGCCGCCGTTCGCAGCGTGGGCAGCGCCGTTGTCCGCATTGACACCGAGCGCACCATCACTCGCAACGTGCCTGATATGTTCTATTACGATCCCCTGTTTAGAGGGCGGCTCGGCGGGCCTAACCAGTTTCAAAATATTCCTCAAGAGGAGCTGCTGCGGGGCCAAGGATCTGGATTTATCATCAGCGAGCGCGGTGATATTTTGACGAATGCTCACGTGGTTGATGATACCGATAAGGTGACGGTGACGCTTAAAGACGGGCGTACGTTTGAAGGGGCTGTAGAAGGGGTTGATGACATTACCGATTTGGCCATGATTCGGATTGATACCAAGGGTGAGGCCCTGCCAATTTCTAGGCTGGGTGATTCAGACGGGGTGGAAGTGGGCGACTGGGCGATCGCCGTTGGCAATCCTTTGGGCCTAGACAATACCGTCACGCTGGGCATTGTTAGCACCCTCAAGCGCTCCAGCGCCGCTGTGGGCATTCCCGACAAGCGCATTGACTTCATTCAAACAGATGCGGCCATCAACCCCGGTAATTCTGGTGGCCCGCTGCTCAACGCAAAAGGCGAAGTAATTGGCATTAACACCGCTATTCGAGCGGATGCGATGGGCATTGGCTTCGCGATTCCAATTAACAAGGCAAAGTCAATTCAGGCTAGCTTGGCACGCGGTGAACGAATTGCCCATCCTTACCTAGGCGTACAGATTGCAACGCTGACGCCAGATATGGCCAAGCTTAATAATGAAGACCCTAATAGCGCCATTACCCTGCCTGAGACTAACGGCGTGCTGGTGGTTCGAGTGCTGCCTAATACGCCTGCGGCTGAGGCTGGGCTGCGTCGGGGCGATGTGATTATTGAGGTGGGCGGTAAGTCAGTTAAAAGGGCCGATCAGCTGCAGATAAGGGTTGATCAAGTAAAGGTGGGTGAGGCTTTGCAGGTGACTTTAAGACGGGGCGATCGCACTCAAAAACTCTTTGTCAAAACCGCCGATCTTTCAACCCAGCAAGCCGCTTAGCCGCCTATAGCTGTTATTACTGAAACACGCTCATAGACCCTATAAAGCAGATAGCTTACTGCTGCTTTATACATACCCAAGCCGTTGTCATGATTTGCTCAAGGCTGTACAATTCGACACGGCTTAGTAAGTTAGCTATCTATCTAAATGAAACGGCTTTTAATTCAGCTAAATTGAACTTTATTTCTAGGGTTTCGATTTTAAGCTAGTTAGGAACATGGCAAGACACAAGCTTGAGAAGAAGGCTACCGATTAAAAGGTAAAGGTAGTTTTTTCTTGGGCTTTTTGCTGCTTTATTAGCTGCTTAACTGGGCTCGTCACAGCATTAGCAAATTTTTCACAAAACTGATATTTGAATGACCTATTCTACGCAAGACTTAACCGCGCTAAAGCTAATTAACGTCGGATTTGGCAATACCGTTTCTGCAAACCGAGTGGTTGCCATTATTAGCCCTGAATCTGCCCCCATTAAGCGCGTTATTTCAGAGGCGCGCGATCGCACCCAGCTGATCGACGCCACCTACGGCAGACGCACCCGCGCCGTTATGATCATCGACTCCGGCCACGTCCTCCTCTCTGCCATACAGCCCGAAACCGTCGCCCAAAGATTCATCACCTAACCCCGTACGGGCTGCCGTTGTGGATGCCATCCAGCCACCACAACCCCCGCCAAAAACCCCAAAAAGGCCCGATGTCGTACAAACATCGAGCCTTTTTTCACATCAGCGGCATCGCCCAAAAAAGGCGCTACAGATCCGCACTTTTATCATCAATCAGGCCATCGCCATCCAGCAGCAAATTAGCCAAATCCCCATCCGACTTCTTCTCAGCGCCACCCACCATGCCATCACCCGCAATGATGTCGAGTCCACCTTCACGGTCGTAGGCGCGCGCCGTGCGATCGTCTAGCACCATATCCTGCAGCGCCATATCATTGCCCAAGAAAGTACCGTCAAATGAAGTATCCACTTCCGGCGAAGAAGGCTCCTCATAAGCATTAAAGCCCGTACCCGCCGGAATCAAGCGACCGATAA
>JBARVS010000353.1:0-3322 GCA_049646385.1 Phormidesmis sp.
GCCCTTACTTGCAGGCCAAGGGAATTACGCGGCTGCTAGTAGACGGTCAGGTGTTTGATTTGGCCAGTGATTAGACCAGTGATTAGGCCAGTGATTAGCACTCGTGTTTATCACCCATTTGCTCGGCGTCAGGACAGTCATTAGTGATCAGCAGCTCACAGGCTCCTTTTGGGATAGAAGATAGCTTTTGGCTAATCGCACCAATGCTTTCAATGCGCACCATTTCCTCCCAAGCGCAAATTTCGTCTTCGTCTTCGTCTTCGTAGCGAAAGGTGACCAGATCGCCTTCTATACTCAAAATGGTAGCCGACTCAACCCATCGCTGCTGATCGCGTAGGAAGATCTGAACCTCGCGCCCGTCGCATGAAAACTGATAAATTTTGCGTTGCAGCATGGCCTATAAAGTCTAGTATTTATCAATGATACGGCTAACAGTTGAGAATAGAACTGTGATTAGCTCTATTCTAGCAGGGCTCAAAATCTATTAAGGTGCGTAATTGTCATTACGCTTCTCACCCGATTGAAGGCGCAAACAAAATGACCTGATAAAACCTGACAAAACCATGCTTCTTCACCTATGCACCTGGCCAGAAATAGAGAATTATTTAACGCGATCGCGCGGCATCATCTTCCCCATTGGCTCTACCGAGCAGCATGGCCCTACCGGACTCATCGGCACCGACGCCATCTGCGCCGAAGCGGTAGCCAAGGGCGTGGGCGAAGCAACGGGCGCACTCATCGGCCCCACGATTAACGTCGGTATGGCGCTGCATCATTTAGCGTTTCCGGGCAGCCTTAGCCTGCGGCCCAGTACGCTGATTGCCCTCATTCAAGACTATATTAAGCCGCTGGCTCGCCATGGCTTCGAGCGCTTTTACTTTATTAACGGGCATGGCGGCAATGTGGCTACGCTAAAGGCGGCTTTTTCAGAAACCTACGCGGCGATTTTTGATGCGAATCTGGCGAATGCGGCTCAGGTGCGCTGTAAAGTTGCCAACTGGTATGCAGGCAAAGCGGTGAGTGAACTCGCAAATAAACTTTACGGCGATCAAGAAGGCTCTCATGCGACGCCGAGTGAAGTTGCGCTCACACAGTTTGTTTATCCTGATGAGATTAAGCAGGCAGCGCTTTGTGGGGCGATCGCACCCACCGGACGATCTATTTATAATGCAACAGATTTTCGGGCGTTTTACACCGACGGTCGGATGGGCTCTAATCCCGATTTAGCTACACCAGAGCACGGGCAACAGTTTTACAGCCTAGCCGTAAAAGAGCTGAGCGCAAGCTATTTAGCCTTTTTACAGGAGTAGTAGCCTTGCAGCTTTTACCCCGGCAGCGTTTGCGCTGACTTGCCTGGAAGAATGGATGGCTCAACTGGAGATGTTTCAAACGGGCTATTTGATACCTGCTGAGTGCTTGTAATATCGAGTGCGCCTAAGCTAGCTGTACTAGCAACATCGGTAGTGACGAGGGGCAAGGTTTCGACAGCCGCACTGTTCAAAAAATCGTTAGTGGCCAAGGTGCTAGAGAAAGTCAGCAGGCTCAGCGGCTCTGTTGCTAAGCTCAAGGGCTCTATGCCTAATGTGCCGCCGGCTAAGAGTGGATCAACAGGTTGATTTTCAAACAGGGAGCGATCGCTATTCTCTGTAGGCGGCGATATATCAATGGCTGGATCTACCAGAATTTCGGCTGTTTCGGGCGCTCTTAACAGGGTGCCTGTGGCTATGCGAGCGATCAAGCTGGCTAAATCTTTTGAGTTGAGGCTAGCTAGCTCTGATTCGCCTAATGCGAGCAAGGCATTAGTGACTTTTTCCTGGCCGAGTAAATTTGGAGATTGGGCGGCGATCGCCTCAGTAAAGTGGGGATTGGTCAGCAGCGTATCGCTGAGGCTACTTAAAAAGCCGACAAAGTTGTTGTTTGCCACCAGCGAAGGATCGAGCTTTTGCACAAAGGTTGTGAAAGTGCGGTTGGTAATTAAATTTGGCCCTACAGCGCTCAATAGCTGGGTAATCGCACCGTTGGTCAACAGGCTGCTATCTACTCGGCTTAGCGCTGTTGTAAAGGCCGCACTGGTCAGCAAACCCTGGCCTGCACTCGTAAGAAACTGGGTAAAGCTGCCGTCTCTCAGCAAGTTGGGGTTGAGACTGGTCAAAAAGCTGACAAAGCTGCCGTCGTTAAAAGCAGTGCGATCTAGGCTGTTAACAAAGTTAGTAAAGTTGCTATTGATGATTCGCTCAACGCCCAGCGTGTTCAGGGTGCTGGTGAAGCGATCGCTCGTCACCAAATCAGGACTTAGCCGTAAAAAAGCGTTGAGAAATGCTTGGTTAGTGAGCAGGCCGCGATCTATGCTCGATAAAAACTGAGAAAAGCTGCCGTCCTTAAACAGCTTAGGATTTAGCTCGCCTAAGAAATTGGCAAACTGACCACTGCTCAATAGCGCAGGCGAGAGTCCTTTAATATTGTTCAAAACTTGGCTGCTGGTCAGCTGTTCGTCGCTTAAGCCCGCTAAAAACTCGGTGAAGCTACCGTCCAAAAACAGGTTTTTTTGTAGGGTGTTGGCAAAGCTGAGGAAGCTGCTGTTAGTGACGACCTCACGGCTGAGGCTAGAGAGGAAGCGGTTGAAGTTTGAGCTGGTGAGAAAGCCACCCGCAGGGACTTCTAAAGAGAGCAGCCATCGAGCCACGCCGTCACTGCCCAAAATCCGAAAATCTAGCTGGCGCAGCGATGCAATGATGCGGCCATCGCTGAGGCGGCTGGCGCCTAGCCCATTGAGAAAGCGCACAAAGCTGCCGTCTCTAAGGAGGATGGGGTTAAGCGATCGCAGCTGAGCGTTAAGCCCTGAGGTAGCAGGCCGATTGTTTAAAACTTCATCAATAGCTTGATCAACGCTGCTGAGCGAACCGTTAGAACCGCCGCCGTTAAAGACTGCGCCTTGCGCCGTTTCTGCGCCTGTTGCAGCGCCATTAATCAGCTCATCAACGCCGCCACCGATCACTTCTGGCCGATTGTTGTCAAAAACGTCAATAGGGTTAAAGTCTGGGAAAAAAGAAGGGCTCATTAGCTGTAGAGATGAAAGAAGCTTTTGATGAGCAGGCGACTAAATCTACTCAACAACAGACTAATATAAATTGCTGTAACGCATCCTTCTATTCACCACTATTTCTTATTGGAATTATCTATATGAAATCTATGTAAAACAGCGCTAGCTATCCTCACTCATACGACATCTATCCTTGTCTTGATGGGCGGCTTTGTTGGCGGTGTTCTCTGCTTGCTGCCGAGCTTTCTGGCTAGCTCTCTGGCTAGCTCTTTGGGCCACCAC
>JBARVS010000354.1:0-2052 GCA_049646385.1 Phormidesmis sp.
CTCACTAATAGCGCCAAACCCAAATGATAGAAAACTCGGGTTCCTGCAAACTTCGGTGAAGAAGACATAGTATCAGGCAGACTCAGCGGCTCTAAAATAGCCCAGATGAAGCAATACACCGCGAAAAGAATAATTAGATAAGCAACTATCAAGCCCCACCATTTTAACTTTAGCCACTTTTGAGCATTGCTGAACATAGATTTCTAAACCTCTCAACATCAACTGTATCATTAGCCTATTGCAATCTCTTTCGAGAAGTCTATATTTATCAGGGCAAACGCATACTGAATTAGTCCCAACGAAAAAATAAGTCTTTCAGCGCTTTAAAGGTCACAAAGCGGCTCTAATTTTCTCAATAAGGATTGATTTAATAGCTTTCATTGAGAAAATTTGGGAGTATGCGTTTGCCCTGCTATATTTATCCCAAATCAGTGCTCTCAAGCGAGCTTATGCTAAAATCTCAACCAAAATCCTTCTTCCTTTATAAAAGGCTGAAATCTCAGCAGTGAGTTCTGCTTGTGAGCGAACTTTAAGATATTTTTTAAAATCCGTGAGATCTGAGGTCAGACATGGAGCTATGTTAGAGCGTTCTGCTGTTTTGCCAAAGTACAGTGTCAATGATATCGAGCACGAATTCAATAAAAACCGTGCTGCTAGCATCTCTATTTGCGGCTTCTAGCGTGTGTATAGTATCTTTCTCATCCCGGCTTAAACAATCTTTTAAGCACTGTCAAAACCGTTTAAATGTTGGATAATAGAGACAGGGCTCAGCGATCGCTGAATCGCTATTACAGCGTCATTTCACTGCCGTTAAAGTCATGATTCAAACGACCTTATTTCCAGACACTTTTAAGCAGCAAATCCTGTTCGACAATGAGGACATTGCTGATGTTTTTGAGCAGGTTGCCGACCTGTTAGAAGCTCAGGGTGACGACTACTATCGCATTCGCGCCTATCGAGAAGGTGCTCTCACCATTCGCCAGCTAGATCGGCCTGCGGTAGAGATTTACCATGAGGAAGGCACTGCGGGCTTGCAAGCGCTGCCGCACATTGGCCAGCGTTTGGCCCTGGCGATTGAGGAGCTAACCACCACAGGAGAGCTGGGCCTGCTAGAGCGGTTGCTGATAGAGGTCTCGCCCGAAGATTTGTTTACGACGGTGCCCGGTATCGGTCAGGTGTTGGCGCGTAGAATTTACAGAGCGCTGGGCATTAACACGTTAGAAGCGTTAGAGCAGGCGGCTCACGATGGCTCACTGAGTAAAGTTGAGGGATTTGGGCGGGGGCGATCGCAGCTAGTGCGCGATGCATTAGGCACCATGCTAGGCAGAGCTTCAAAGCGGCGATCCTCTGTTGGCGGGGTATCGTCGCCATCACACGTGCGCCGTTGGCAGCGATCGCAACCAGCCCAACCCACCACGCACAGGCCATCACAGGGCCCATCGATTGAACTACTGCTTGAAATAGATTGGCAGTATCGATATCTAGCAGGCATCGGGCAGCTACGAACAATCACGCCGCGCCGATTCAATCCAGAAGGCAAGCGCTGGCTACCCGTAATGCGAATCAACAAAGACGGCTGGGCCTTCAACGCGCTATATTCCAACACGGCTAGGGCACACGAGCTAGATAAAACGCACGATTGGGTGGTGATATCGTATGCACCTGAAAATGAGCCAGAACGCCGCCGGGATCAATGCACCATCGTCACTGAAACGCGCGGCCCAAAACGCGGTCAGCGCGTCATCCGAGGAATGGCCGCCGCCGCCGCATAGAGGCAACCCAGAGCCAAACCAGGGACAAACCCTCATGGTTATTCGAGAGTCTTCAAAACGCCGTGTTTGGGCGACCAAAAATCGCCCTCACGAGTCTTGAAAAACGCCACATCTTTGCATTTTTCCTTACGGTTTTCCACCACCGAACAGCGCAACATCACCTTGCTAACGCCTTCTTTGTGATAAGAATGTTTGATTAGCAGTGCACCACAGCTCGGACAAAGATAGTTTGTAAAAGACTTTGGATCACTTTGTACATCGCGCTGGCGCTGCGCATATG
>JBARVS010000355.1:0-4703 GCA_049646385.1 Phormidesmis sp.
ATCAGGTTGAGCAGAGTAGATTTGCGTAACGTTCAGGATGCTAGTAAGCGCTGCCGTTTTTATGTTCGTAGCGACGATTCCCCTGAGCCGTTGACGAGCAAACCAAATCTTCGTCAGGATATTCAACCTGATCTGGCGTTGATGTATCCCCAATTTCTAAATAAGTTGCAGGCGCATCGGCCCGATTAATTAGATGATGGCCGTTGGCCCTGCCTGCTACAAAGCCAGCCATCTCTCCAGGCCGCAGCGTTTGCTCGCCTTCGTCGGTCACTAGCACCAGCTCGCCCGATACGACATAGATAAACTCGTCTTGGGCAGAGTGCCAGTGCCTTAAAGCGGACTGGCTGCCGGGTGCGAGCGTCGTGAGGTTAACGCCAAAGTTTTGCAGACCGACGGCTTTGCCAACGCGCTGACGCGATCGCCCCATTACCGCCGCTTTAAACTCATTAGGATAGTTAGTACCCGATTCAACTGGTACAGACGACAGATCGATCCGCATGGGCTTCACCTAAAAAAGATTGATGATGGTTGAGTGGCTAAGGGCTTATGTTTTCGGTTGCCAGCCTTGCTCTATCGGGACAGCTTTGAAGGCTGATAGGGCCTCGGCTCGGACAGAAAGGGCGGCTAGTGCAGGGTAACGATGGCTATTGGCACTATTGGCAGCGATGAACTGAGTAAATTGCCACGCAACGCAAACCGCAATGTCTGCCTGAGTAAGCTGATTTCCCACTAACCAGTCAGAGGTTTCGGCGGCGTAGGGCTCCAGCAAGTCGTAGGCGGCGAGTAGCTGGGCTTGGATGCGATCGCGCCAGGGCTGATACTGCTTTTCCTCGGGTCGCTTGCGCTCATATTCTATTTGGACGCTTTTATCACAGGCGTTAATAGCCAAGCCAATCAGCCGTAACGCTCGCTGATAGTCATCTACTGCCTCAGGCATTAGCGGCTGACCTGAGAGCTTGTCGATATAGGCCAAAATTAGGGTTGAATCCATCAGCACTTCGCCGTTGTCGCATACGAGCGTAGGTGCTTTTATCAGCGGGTTTATCTGACTAAATTCGTCGATGTTGCGAAAGACGGATAGGAAAGAATGATCGAAGGGGATGTGGAGATGATGGAGGGCGATCGCCACCCGCCGAACATAGGGAGAATCTAGCATTCCAATAAGCTGCATACCGCGTCTGCCTCTATCCATCGACTGACTATAGACAAACATATTTACAGACTCAGTTCCTATCTATCAAATAGATGAGCAAAATCATTTAAATAGATAAATCTGAATGAACACAGCTTATGTAGGTAACGTCTGAAAAATATGCTCTATAAGCGCTTTAGTTTTATCGTCTAGCCGCTGCCAATCTACTTCACCCGTGTCGTCAAACAAGCTGCTATCGGCTTCAATCAAGCTATCGGCTCGGGCCTCTAGGGCAGCCGCATCCAGCGCACATACTCGATAGCACATCGCCCAAATGTCTACCGTTTGATCAGGCAGATTTGCCTTAGTTAGTCTGAGTGTGTACAGCGGAACAGGCTGCGGTAGTCGAGAGATTAACGTAGCAACTCGGTCATGCTCTTTGGGTGGAACGCCATGCAGCAGCTTTTGCAGAGCAGCGTATTCCTGCTGCTGCTCGGACGTTGTCCCGTCAGGCCAAATCAGCGTTTCCTCGTATTTGCCTTGCCAGTCAGTGAGATCTAGCTGCTTACGAATATTGTCAATGACTCGAATCAATGCGGGCTGCATTAGCTGATCTACTTTGGCTCTCGCTGAAGCCGTCGCAAATTGAGGCTTAAATGGCGTCATAATTCATCCATCCGAAACCAGGCCGTGAGCGCAACCGCGAGCCCATCGGCGGCATCGTCGGGCTTAGGAATACTTTCTAGCTTTAGCTCGCGGGTAATGGCATCTTGCACATCTGCTTTATCGGCGTTGCCATGGCCAGCCACAGAAAGCTTAATTTGAGCAGGCGTAAACTCTACAAACGGCAGATTTCGCTGAGCGAGCACTAGCATCACCACGCCCCTGGCCTGAGCGACCAAAATGATGCTACCCATTTTATAAGAGAACAGCTTTTCAATTGAGACCAAATCGGGCTTGTACTCGTCAATCACGCTGTGCAAATCGTCATAAATTGTGCACAGTCGTTTGCCAGTGTCGGTGCGAGCGGCTGTTTTAACAACGCCGTAGTCCACCGTTTTGAGCTTAGGAGAGAGCGATCGCATCTCAGCCGGATCGTACTCAATCACGCCAAACCCTAAAATAGCCAGCCCTGGGTCAAGCCCCAGAATACGTTTGGTCATTTTTTGGTCATCTTGTACTTGGCTCGGTACTTAGCTCGGGCTTTTTTTATCTCACACCCGCTGGCTGACGACCGTTAGCAGACAGGCTAGGCTCAGCTACACCAAACGCTTTGCTAAAGGTTTTTTCTACCTTAAAGCCAGAGTCAATCGACTCCAGCGGATCTTTACGCAGCCGATGACGCAGGCACAGCGTAATCACCTTCTGAATGTCTTCGAGCGTCACTTCCGTGCGGCCTTCGTAGGCGGCGAGCGCTTTAGCCGCGCGATTGCTCACAATGTCACCCCGCAGCCCGTCTACGTCTAGCTCAGAACATACTTCAGAAATTTTGACCTGAAACTCGCGATCTAACACTACGCTGCCCAAGCGATTTTGAGCGTCAATAATCTTTTGCTGAAGGGCGTCCTGTTCGGTCTTGCATCCAGTAATAAACTCATCTGGATTTTGGTCGAACTCGGTACGCTGCTCGACAATTCGCACGCGCATTTCAGGATCGCGCACGGTGCGAATTTCTGCGTGCATCCCAAAGCGGTCTAATAGCTGAGGCCGCAGCTCGCCTTCTTCAGGATTACCTGAGCCAATTAGGACAAACTGAGCCGGGTGGCGCACGGAAATGCCCTCGCGCTCTACCGTATTCCAGCCGGAGGCCGCAGAGTCGAGCAGGACATCAACAAGGTGATCGTCTAGCAAATTCACTTCATCTACGTACAGCAAGCCGCGATTGGCTTTGGCCAGCAGGCCGGGTTCAAAAGCCTTGATGCCTTCTGAAAGCGCTTTTTCAATGTCAATGGTGCCACAAACACGATCTTCCGTTGCGCCTAAGGGTAAATCGACCATCGGCACTTTTTTGGCGGCAACTGGCACCGTCTCATTTTCATAGTCTGATCGTACGTCGAGGTCGTCGGGTGCGCGGTTATAGGGGTCGCCAGCGGTGACTTCAATTTCGGGCAGAAGGTCGGCAAGGGCGCGGATGGTGGTGGATTTGCCGGTGCCGCGATCGCCCATAATCATCACGCCACCGATCTTTGGATCGATCACGTTTAAGATCAGCGCTAACTTCATGTCTTCTTGACCGATCACCGCAGTGAAAGGGAAAACGGCGCGGCGGGCTAAAGGCTTGGCGTTACTCACAGGCTTATCTATGTGTTTGCTTAACTTAAGGGTTTAACCATTGTGCCATAGGAGGTTGTACCTAGTTTTGTATGGCCTCAATTTGCTATGATAATTAACTTGCACTTGTAACGAACCTATATGAAGCGACTTCCTTTTGACAGCCAGCAGGTCATGCGCCGCACCGAAGATCTCATTAGCGCTGCCTCGAACCGCTATCGCATCACGGTGCAGGTCGCTAACCGCGCTCAGCGCCGCCGATTTGAAGAATTTGACAGCCTTGATGAGTCGAAGATGAAGCCCGTGCTGCGAGCTATTGTAGAAATGTCTGATGAGCTAACCCAGCCTGAAATTATTGGCGAGTAGGCGCTACGGCTGCTAATTTTAGACGATTATTTTGTGAAGGCTGCTGGCAATGATGTTCGGCAGTCTTTTTTTGCGATCGCTAACCCCTTTTAAAGCCAAGCCGTGATTAAAAAAATTGAGTCTGGAGAAGGCTGGCGACTAGGCTGGAATCCATCTGCTGAGAAATTCTGTGGCCTAGTAGCAGGCAAAGGCTGGGCAACGGAGCTAACAGCGGCTGAGTTTTCAGACTTTCGCCGAGTGGCCCAGCAGCTACATATCACCATGGTAGAGATGGCCGAGCATCTCATGGCGGAAGAACGGCTAACCTGCGAGCAGGAAACTGAGACAATTTGGCTGGAGGCGGAAGGCTATCCTGCTGCGTACAGCCTACGCTTCATTTTACTCAGCGGGCGCAGAGCCGAAGGAGAATGGCCCGCAGCGGTGGTTCCTGCCCTGCTACAGGCGCTAGCCCAGCTTGAAAAATAATTCAAAGCTTTGGCCTTTTGACCAGCAAGGTTTATAAATAAAACAAGTTTTGCTATTTTATCTGGGGTAGCAACGGCGGATTGTCCTTGGGATAAATTTAGACTGTCCTTTGGAAGTGTCCTTTTGATAGCCGTTAAATTCAACAGCACTACTTATATTTACAACTAGGGAGCTGAGTCTACAGTGAAAGTCAAAGTCGTGAGCGATACGCTTTTTAAGCTCAGTCCTAAGCTGTCGAGTCAACTAGCCAACTCGGAGAAGGTTTTTGTTAAAAACGGAACTGAGTTTGAGCTGATTTCTTATACAGAAGCAGAGGGCGACCACACCAGGCTTGTGCTAGCCAATCAAACCTTAGGCAACAGCCAAAAGATATGGTATGCCTATAACCCTGATATTGAAATTGAATCCTCGCCTGTCAAACTCGTTGTCATTAGTGACACCCTCTTTAAGCAGCGTCCTGAGCTATCCT
>JBARVS010000356.1:0-34197 GCA_049646385.1 Phormidesmis sp.
GTGTAGGCGTGCCATACAGCCCTACGCCCGATAGCCGCCAAGCCAAAATGCCTAAGATGCCAACCAAGGGAATGTTCATTAGCAGCAAAAACCAAAAGTCTCGCTGGGTCGTGACCTCCATGCCTCTAGAGCTAGCAGGTCGCTGATAAACTTTGCCGGGAGGCGTGTCCTGAACGCTAAAAAAGTAAAAGATGCCATACAGCGCCGCCGCGATGCCCGTGCCGGCGATCGCCACTCGCCAGTTAACAACGCCCGACTGCACCGCTAAAGCAGCCGCAATCGTCGGCAAGGTAAAGGCAGCAGCGGCAGAGCCAAAGTTTCCCCAGCCGCCATAAACGCCTTCGGCCAAACCAATTTCTGGTTCTTCAAACCACTCGGCTACCATCCGAATGCCAATCACAAAGCCGCAGCCCACAATGCTAAGCGCCAAACGGCTGAGCACTAGCTGAGCAAAGTTTTGCGATAGGGCAAAGGCCATACAGGGAAATGCCGCATATACCAGCAGGCACGAATAGGTAATGCGCGGCCCAAAGCGATCTAAAATCATGCCGACAATAATTCGAGCAGGCACCGTGAGGGCCACATTACAAAATGCGATCGCCCTCACCTGAGGTGGCTCTAAGCCAAACTCTGTTGCAATTACCGTTGAAAAAGGCGCAAAGTTAAACCAAACAACAAACGTTAGAAAAAATGCAAACCAAGTAATATGTAAAACGCGGTATCGACCGCTAAATGAAAAAACGCCAGCCATAAATTACTCTCGGATTTCGTAAATAAACAACGCAATCGGTGAACTGACAAAAGTTAGCCTGTCAGCACTCAATTGATATTCAAATAATTGCAAAGCTTGATAGTCTACAAAGCTGCTTCAACAGCACCAAAGCAAGACTGCACAAACTCTTTTACAGGAAAATATTTACCTAGCATCAACTAATCAACAAAGAGAAACAAAGCCTGAGCCTTTGAATAATTCAAGCTTTGTTTCTCTGCTAGTCAACCTACTGATATATATCAGGTCATTTAGTGTAGTGAGCTACAAAAATAATTTGTGATTCATTAAGCGCATGACGCCTATGCACTCAAAGAATGTAGAGAAAAGGCTATAGGCAAGAAGCATCAAAGAATTATCACTGCTGTTGAGCAATAGCACCTCACCTATGCATTTCTATTGGCGATCATCAGTTGATCGTAAAATTGCAAGAGCTTTTGCCAAATGGGGTAGCGATTACAATAACATCCGCTCAGCCATGAATACAAAAGAGCCACCAACGCAGAAAAGAGCAGTGCGTTGATGGCTCTAGAAGATATGCTTTTTGGATTCTTCTTAATCGAATAGCGTAGTGGTTACACTCTGCTGTTGCGTTTTATGCAGGTATAGATGGATGAGCCCATCGATTAGCGGCAGTAGCTCGCGTCCTTACTATTACTAGCTGTCGTCTTGCGAGCCAGACCAACCGCCATCATCATCTTCTCGAATAATCTCTTCAGGCGCACTGCTAAAGCTTTGGCTACCAGCTCCTCGGCTGCTGCCAACCGTTTGGCTACTGGGCTCTACAGAAGGCTTATCTGAAGGATGAGGATTGGCAGGCCGAGCAAAAGGATCAACAGTAGGCGGCTCAGAGGTTGAAGCAGATGGCTCAGAGGTTGAAGCAGATGGTTCAGAGGTTGAAGCAGATGGTGCAGAGGTTGAAGCAGATGGTGCAGAGGCTGAAGATGTATGTTCAGACGTTGAGGCAGAAGGTGCAGAGGTTGAAGCGGATGCAGGCGCAGGGGTTGAAGGCGCAGGCGCAGCGGTGGAGGTTGGGACAGCCTTGGCTGAGTCGGGCTTGATGGCGTTCGCCGTTCGCTCGATAGCGGGCATTTCTTCAGGCTCAATGCCTAGCTGCTCACGAGCCTGGTTGAGTAAATAGACAATGCCTATACGTCCCCGGTCGAGCAAGCTTTTACCTTTTTCGGTGACGCTCTGAGAATTGTTCGGTGAATTGTTTGGTGAGCTAGTTTCACTGCCTGAGCTATTTATCCACTCACGAATGCTCTTACCCGCTCGTACAGAGGTGTCACTAAACCAAGCGCCAAACACAAACACCGAGCAAATAATCAGCCAAATTAGCTGGGCAAATTCTTTGATGATGGTGCCCGTTAAGTTGAGCGCTTTTTGATAGATTTCAGCAGTTTGGTCAGCAAATAGCAAATCCCAAAGCTTAGAGGCTTTTATTTGAATGCGATCCATAGTTTTAACAGCGAATAGTTTTAACAGATGAGCAGTATGGCAGATGAGCGCTCAACAGGTCTGATTTCAACAGACCCAGCAGGCGGCGCAAAGGTTGCTTTAGATTGCTCGCGGTCATATCGGTGTATCATATCGGCGCACAAGCAGGTGCGCATCTACCTAAAAGCAGCGATCGCGCTTTAACTGCCGCCCCAAACTTTTTGCAGTACAGCCTCTGGCGAAATATCGGCAATGCTGCTCGTGTTAGAAGGAATGCCTAAAAACCGAGTTTCTTCGCCTTTTACGGGCGGCAGCATAGCGGCGGGCTGGTTTTGACCAAAGAGGGCTAGCGTAAAAACTTTAAGAGCGATCGCTATCTGCGTGATCGGGCTATCAGGACTGAGTACCAAGTCGGCACCGGCAATAATCGCAGCGGCCTGACCCAAATTGGTAGCCATCGCTACGACGAGGTCTGTATCGGCCTGCTTTAGAAGCATTACCTGCGCCGTGCTGTCTTTGGTTTGCAGTAGCACAACCGGAAGATTGGGCTGCTTTGCGCGAAAGTCTTTAATTAGGGCTTGCCAGCTCTGAATGGGGTAGCTAGCCGTGCGATCGCCCATCCCAATACCGCTATCTGAGCCGGGATACATCAGGACATAGCCGCTTTTAAGATTAAGGCGATCGCGCAGCGCATTGGCCCAGGCGATATCGCCTTCCGGCACGTTAATAGTAGGCAGCGGCGCTGACCCGTTAATATCAATGGCGCTCAGCAAATCATGATAGCGCTGGGCTCGATACTCGGTTGGCGATGAGGGTTTGTCTGGAACGATTGCGGTATACAGCCAGGGCACACGGGTAGTGCTATAGGTAATACGAGTCGGTACGCCGCTGAGCCATAGTAAAAGGCCCGTGTCCCAGTTTGGGCTCGTAGAAATAGCGACTTCATACTCGCGATCGCGAATCAGGCCCAGCAGGTTTGCCCAGTCAGCAGGGCTTTTGGCCCCTGCAAAATTAAACGCCAGCACGGTATCAACGATTTTTGAAACCCGATAGGCAGCCATCGCCTCAGGCTCAACGACAACCGCAATTTCAGCGTTAGGATATGCCTGCTTGATATCTTCTAAGGCGGGGAAAAACAAAAGCTGATCGCTAATGTTACCCGGAACTAGGGCCAGTATACGCATACGGATTATAGCTTTGTATTTTGATCCGTTCATATTCTAGGGGACGCTGGCTTGCTTAGCCTCATTCCATACGAAATAAAACCTAAATCGCAGCGATAAGAGTGTTCATCGCAACCGCTAGAATGCAAAGATGAACAAAGCAACGATATGTCAACGACAAAACAGGCCCAGTATTATAGATGCATCTTCTGATTCCGGCGGCTGGCGTTGGGCGGCGCATGGGGGGCGATCGCAACAAGCTATTAATGCCGCTGCTCAAGCGTCCTATTTTAGCTTGGACGCTAGCCGCAGCCACAGCAGCGAGCAGCATTGAATGGATTGGCATCATCTGTCGGCCGATAGATCAGCTCGACATTGAGCAAATAGTCAGCCGTCTAGCGCAGCCAACCAATCTGCAAAAGCCAATAGTCTTTATTCCAGGTGGCGATACCCGGCAGGCTTCTGTGTTCAATGGTTTGCAGGCGCTGCCAAAAAGCGCCACTCATGTCCTCATTCACGATGGCGCTCGGGCGCTAGCCACACCAAAACTGTTTGACCGCTGCGCCCAGGCCGCTTTAAAGGCCAAGGGCTTCGTCGCCGCAGTCCCTATAAAAGATACCATCAAGCAGGTAGACGCGCAGCGCATGATTACCCATACGCCTGATCGCACTCAGCTATGGGCGGCACAGACGCCTCAGGGGTTTGAAGTTGCGCTCCTCAAGCAGTGTCATGCGAAAGGGCAGCAGCAGCAGTGGCAGGTCACAGACGATG
The DNA here is from genome assembly GCA_049646385.1 of Phormidesmis sp. Classification (GTDB taxonomy): domain Bacteria; phylum Cyanobacteriota; class Cyanobacteriia; order Phormidesmidales; family Phormidesmidaceae; genus Phormidesmis. Next base: position 4,144 of record JBARVS010000356.1, read on the forward strand.
CGGCGCTGCTAGAAAAGTGCGGCGTGCCCGTCAGCATTGTAGAAGGGGAGGAGACAAACTTAAAGGTGACTACGCCTGTGGATTTGGCGATCGCCCAGTTCATCCTCCAGCAGCGCGATCAGGCATAGGCACGTAAAAACTCCTCTGCCCTAACAGTGAAGGCAGAGGAGCTAATAGGTAGCAGAACGCTAGCGTCTAAAGAGCTGTGTTCTGCCAAGCCGTTTCAAGTCGTTTGTCATGGGCCTACAGGTCGCCGCCTCGAAGCGCCAGCAAAAAGACGACCGCAGGGCCAGCGATAACGACCAGGGCCAGCATCGTGAGCTGCCCAATCAAAACAAAATCAATATTGCTCAAGAAAGCAAAGGGGTTGCCCAAACTTAAAGCTAAAAGAGCCATGTATCCTCCGAACAGTTCCAACCGAACCACATTAAAAGCAATTTCACACTGAACAGCATTGTACCTGTCGGGAGCAGCCAGTATTAAACTTTGTTTACAAAATTCTAAGGTAGGCAGGCGGTGCAATAGCTCTGTAAGCACTGTAAGCATCGCAAAGCACCATACCATAGCGAAATGTCGTAAGGTAGACAATGCCCACTCACCCAAAAACACACCCACCCAACACATAATGGCTACCTGGCAGTGCGTTAGAAACTGCGGTGCCTGCTGCCAGCTCGATCCAGCAGACCGCCCTGACCTTAATGACTATCTTTCGCCCGCTGAGCTAGCTTTGTACCTGAGCATGGTCGGCGAAGACGGCTGGTGCATTAACTACGACAAAGCCGAGCGCAACTGCCGCATTTATGAGGAACGGCCTACCTTCTGCCGGGTTCAGCCGGATACCTTTAAGCAGCTATATGGCGTTGCCCCCAGCGAGGTTAACGATTTTGCAATTGAGTGCTGCGAGCAACAAATCACTGGCATTTACGGCGATCGCAGTGATGAAATGGAGCGATTTTACGAGGCAGTAGGCATAGAGAGCAGGGTGATAGAGCTTTAAAATAGGTTCAAATCAAATAGATTGCGTTGGTGAACGACCTTATAGATAATGAAACAAACATGAAAATACTTTACTGTGATTATCCCTAAGCCAACCTCACCACCAACCTCACCACCAACCTCACCACCATTAGAGCCTTCCGGTGATATAAAGACTTTTTGGGGCGTTTTTCTATCCACCTTTGCAACAATTTTTTTGGCAGAGCTAGGCGATAAAACCCAAATGGCTACCCTTTTGCTGAGCGCCCAGTCTCAGTCGCCTTTTGTGGTGTTTTTAGGGGCAGGGCTAGCCTTGATTGCCACTAGCCTGATGGGTGTTTTGCTAGGTCAGTGGCTTTCTAAGCGCGTTTCAGCAGAAACCTTGGATACCTGTGCGGGCATTTTGCTGCTGCTGATTACGATTGGTTTGGCTGGTGATATTGTAGGCCGCTGAATTAGTTGGGATATTGTTGAGATACTGAGGTTATGGATTTTCGGCTTTTAATTGTCAGCTTTATGACCGTTTTTATCTCAGAGCTAGGGGACAAGAGTCAGCTAGCGGCGATCGCCCTCGGCGGCTCATCTCCTTCCCCCAAAGCCGTTTTTTTAGGATCGGCCAGCGCCCTGCTGTTTGCGTCGCTGCTGAGCGTGCTGCTAGGAGAGAGCACCGCGATTTTTTTGCCAGAAAAGGTGGTCAAAGGTATAGCGGCCATCGGATTTGGGCTATTAGCCGTTAAGCTGCTGTGGCCAGAAGATAGCAAGTCGCCCGACGCTTGAGATCAGTACCGGGCGATGGTTGAACGAAATATGCGGCCTTAAATTCAAAGTAGCCTTAAATTCAAACAACCTTATTCAAACGCGACGGCAACATCGCGGTAGCAAAGCTTAATGAGCCAGCCTGCTGCCAATAGCTTAATCGCTTCTAGTCCCCAGTAAAGTCCGTGCAAATAGCTCATGGCGTGAGACGTAGGCTCGGCAAAGTTGCCGCTGAGGTTGAGGCCCAGAGCGCTCATTTGCGGCGTCAGAAAATAAGTGTAGGTGAGCGCGATCGCCAGCAGCACGCCGCTAATTATCAGCGCCCATCGACTGCGCGACCCACTGGCGATCGCGCCAAACTCAGCATAGCTAGATGAGCAGCCAGATGAGCGACCACCAGCATGGCCAGAACGATGCCGCAGTGCTAATAAACCGCTCAAAACTGCCGCCGCGCACAGCAGCTCCACCCGGTTGAACAGCCAAAACATGCCGTAGCCCGCCGAGGCAAAACCGGGCTCATTCATCATGCCAGAGCCGTACATCATCGGCATCATCAAAAAGTCGAGCAGCAGGCTACTGCTGAGCCAAAAAGCAGCTACTGCTAACACCAAAGCATCCCATCGAAACTGGCTTCGAGAGAGCGGTGAGGAAAGCCTTGAAATATTCATAAGCGAAGCCCGACATCTAGAGAATGCTTTTACCTTAGCCAAAGAAAACTCATAATCAAATAAAAAATTCTTTCAAAACGCTAAGCACCTCAAAAAGAAAGTTTTCATTGCTTAACGATCGGTCAAAAGCCGTTGCCCTCCTAGTCAAATTTATGGATACTGAGGTAGTGCAACTGCATGATCAGTTTGTTGCGAGCCGATGAAGACCACAGCCCTGACAACGACCCTGGCAACGACCCTGACAACGACCCCGTGATTGAGAAGTTTTTAGCACTTCTGGCCAAAGACATTCATATAGCCAGCGATAGTAATAGGGTTTTAGGTTATGCAAAAGTCAACGGCTCAAATAGGGCGGCAGTGGCTGACGGTGGTGGCGGTGCTAATAGCGATCGCTATCAACGGTCTTTCAAACGTTTACCCCCCAGCGGGCAAAAACACTGGCGAAGTATCCAACACGCTTTTGAACGGCGTACTGATTACCCCAGCGGGCTACGCCTTTGCGATTTGGGGGCTGATCTACATTGGGCTGATTGCCTACGGCATTTATCAGGTTTTGCCCGCTCAGCGGCATGACCCCATATTGGCCAAAGTCTCTTGGGGCATCATCGGCGCTTGTGCGTTTCAAATCATCTGGCTCGCCGTGTTTTTAACCTTTCATTTTTGGTGGTCGGTGCTTTTTATGCTGGGCATTTTGGTGTGCTTGGCTTTTGCCTATGTGCAAACGCGCTTGGCTCGCCCTACTCGCAAGGTGCGCTGGCTGCTTCAGGCTCCAATTAGCGTTTACTTTGGCTGGATTACCGTGGCGGCTGTGGTGAATGTTGCCGGGGCGCTGCTCGTGAGCTTTGTGGGGCCAGGGGGCACGAGCCTCTCTACGCTTAGCGCGGGTTCTACGCTGGTGATGATGGGCATTAGCGCGGCGATCGCGGCCCTAATAGCAATTAAATACAACGATGCGACTTATCCGGCGGTATCAGTCTGGGCGTTGAGTGCGATCGCGGTTCGTCAGGCGGGCATAGGGGCGATCGCCTTTATGGGCATCGGCCTGTCAATTGGCTTATGCGTGGTGATAGTCCGCGTTATCAGCCTGCGCCGTGCACCGTCTTGACCCACTTGAGCTTTTTGGGCCGCACCGAAATTCGCATGGCCATCGTAGCAATAATCACCACCCAGTGCAGCATGTACAGCGTGCCTCGAACGGTTTGAATAGCCGCGCTCCACCCGGAAGCTTTGTGGTCGGTGCGGCGCAGGGTGGTGAACATGCCCCATAAGGAAAGCGCTATGCCCAAGAGGGTAATCGGGCCAAACACAGGCAGGCGGTGGCGAATGAGCGCGATCGCCACATCGGGCAGCACAACCGCAGGCATCATGTACTGAATCATCCAAAAGACCGCCAGATCCACTGACTTTTGCCAGCCCAAGCGGTTTTTAACGAGCTGCCGCCAGTAGTCCAAATAGCGCTGAAAGCCGCCTTCTGCCCAGCGGTTGCGCTGATGCCACAGGGCATTTGCGGTGGTGACGCCTTCTTCTTGCACGCAAGGGGCAAACAGTAGGCCAATGTTCCACTGATGCAGATGGAGCTGAAGGGTGAGATCTAGATCGTCTGTGATGGTTTCTTCGTTCCAGCCGCCGCACTGGGCGATCGCGCTGCGCCGCACAAACTGGCCGTTACCCCGCAGCTCACCAATGCCGCCAATGGCAATGCGCCGCTCTTGCATGTAGCTGTCTAGGGCCATTTCAGCCTTTTGCCCGCGCGTCCAAAAATTAGTGCTGGCGTTAGCGATCGCCTTGCGCACCTGCACCGCACCCGTATCAGGCGCGTCAAACATTGGCACGACATGGCGCAGCAAATCGCTAGGCACCTGCGCGTCAGCGTCAAATACCGCCAGCAAATCGCCCTTGGTTTGAGGCAGCGCTAGGTTCAATGCACCTGACTTGCCGCCCGTAGCCTCCGGGCCACGATGAATGACGTTGAGCTGCTGATACTGCTGAGCGAGCGCGTCTAATATTTGGGGCGTTTGGTCGGTGCTGTAGTCATCAATCATCCATAGATCGTAGCGAGTGGCAGGATAGTCAATATGCAGCAAGGATTCTACGAGATGGCCAATCACCTGCGCCTCGTTTTTTGCGGCAACTAAGAATGAAACGTAGGGCCAGTCTGCTGCTTTTTCAGCGGCTTCATCCTTGGCAGCAGGTAACTTTTGGGGGGCAATCGGCGGCTTAGAGAGCACAACCCGCAGGGCATGAGCGCTCATCAGCACCGCAACAGCTAACACAAAGCCATGGCCCCAGGTCACAAGATGCAGCAACGCTGTGATGATCCATAGGAAGAGGAGCGCGATCGCTGCTTTGAGCCGCCGTCCGGCATACCCCTTAAACAGCTCAGCATTAAGGGCCAAATCTGCCTCGTTGACCAGTCCCTCAGCCCAGTCGTTAACCCAGTCATTAGTTAAGTCAGGCGCAGCGGACTCAGCGAAGTCTGACATACTTATTTTTGTTTCAATTCCTTAACAAATGCCTCTTAATTTAACCACATCCTTCCGGCTTCCCCGCCGATTTCAAACCGATGCTCAAATGGTCAACTTTGACAGCGCTCGGGAATGATTAACCCTATAGGGTCGTTTTATCCCAAGTTCTACAGCCATTATGTCTCTTCAGTCGATTAAGCCCGCCACCAAGCCAGAAGCAAGCGTTTATCTGCCTTACTACCAGGGCAAAAAGCGCAATGCCTTGCCCTATGCCATCGGCCTGTACAAAAATGGCAACATTGAAGGCGAACGCGCCATTGAAGGCACAGAGAGCATTTCTTTTTTGGCGACCTGGAATGTTTCTATGCTGCCTGCCGATCTCACCCGCTGCCGGATGCAGTTTGATGGCGACGCCGAACTCACTTACGAAATCACCATGGCCACGTTTGAATTTGTAGACTTTTTAATCACGGTTGTCGTGGCGATGAATCAGGATAAGACGCCTGATTTTGACCAGAGCTTTTATCGCAAGCTGCTGCGGATGGATGAGTAGGCTTCTCCTGATATTACTGAAATATTATTGAGCGCCTCTATTGCCTGCGACTGACTCGTTATAACCTGCTAAAACCAAGCGCTGGCCTAATCTTGAGAGAATTCAAGACGGGCCAGCTTTTTTGAGCTGCGTTGCTATTTTTCTAACGCGGCTGTAAGTGAACGTGGCAGAATGAGTGGGTGGTTTAGGTTTAACTGCTTTAACGGGCTAGCTTTTAGCGTTAGCTGCTTGGGTGGAAGCCTTGATATAGCATTGATAAGGAGTTCAGGCGTGAGCCAATCATCTGATGAATCGTCCAAGCATTTGCTTATTGGTTCTACTGAGTCGTATAGCGGTAAGTCGGCGACTGTGCTAGGGCTGGCAATGCAGCTGCGATCGCAAGGGTTAGACATCGCCTATGCCAAGCCTATCGGCACCTGCCCGATTGAAGTAACCAGCGAAACGGGTGAGCAGCTCGGCGGCACAATAGACGAAGATGTTCGATTCATTAGTAAAACGCTTGAGCTAACGCCTAATCGAGTGCGGCCCACGCTATTTTCGTTAGATGAAAAGACAATTGCGCAGCAGCTTTCTAAAGAAAAACGGATAGACCCGCTAGAGATTAAGGCCCTCCTTGAAAGCAAAGGGGAAGACGTTTTGCTCATTGAAGGGCCAGGAGATATAGAAGAGGGCGCTTTGTTTGGCCTATCTTTGCCCGATATGGCAGCGATGGGTGATGCTGCTGTTATTTTGGTGGCGCGCTATCGCTCGGCGCTGGTGGTTGATAAGCTGCTGGCAGCTAAAGAAAAGCTGGGCGATCGCCTGTTGGGTGTGGTCATTAACGACGTGCCCCACGACCTCATCGAGAACGTTTTGCAGCCTGTTAAAGACTATCTGGAGCGGCGTGGCATTGCGGTGTTTGGCATTTTGCCCCGCACGGCAATTATGCGCAGCGTCAGCGTCGGCGCATTGGTGCATCACCTCAAGGCCGATATTCTCAACAGCCCAGAGCGGATCGATCAAATGATGGTTGAGGAGATTTCAATTGGGGCGATGAACGCTAATTCGGCGCTGCGCTATTTCAATCAGGCGCATAATATGGTGGTGGTAACGGGGGGCGATCGCTTCGATATTCAAATGGCCGCGCTCGAAAGCTCCACGCAGTGCCTCGTACTCACTGGCAGGCTTTCCCCCCGCGCCGACATTTTAGCGCGCGCTCAAGATTTAGAAGTGCCGATTCTTTCGGTAGATTTAGACACGCTCACCACGGTAGAAATGATTGAGCAAGCGTTTGATCAGGTGCGCCTGCATGAGCCGATTAAAGTAGCGTGCATTGGGCACCTCATGGAGCAGCATTTTGAAACCCAGCGCATGATGGTGGCATTGGGCTTGAGTCCAGCTTAAAGACTTAGATGTGGGCGCGGTGTCGCAGAGCATTCGGGCGCTGCCGAGCCGAGAGCTATGGCAGGCGATCGCCCCTCAATTGCCCAGGGCGTCAGAACTCTCATAGGCGCGCTGCTCTTCACCTTGGCCTATGGCACATTAGGCTTTTGGGCACACGACCGACAGTACACGCAAACCTTTGATCTGGCCGAGGCGCTGAGGCAAACGCTATCAATGTTCTTCACAGCAGACAACAATGGGCTGGAGCCGACCACTCGCCTAGTAAAGCTTTTCGCAGACTCGATTTATTGGGTGGGGGCGATTACCCTGCTCTCTAGCGCTTGGATGCTGTTTCGTCCGGTGCTGTTTCGGCGATCGCCTGAGGTGTCGGAGCGATCGCAGGCCACCCAAATCGTGACGCAATACGGCGCTTCTTCGCTGGCTCGGTTTGCGCTGCTGCCCGATAAATCCTACTACTTTAGCCCTTCACATAAAAGCGTGGTGGCGTTTGTACCCAAGGGGAGAGGGGCGATCGCACTGGGCGATCCGATTGGGCCAATAGAAGATAGAGAGGCGGCGATCGCGGGGTTTCGGGTGTTTTGCGATCGCAATGACTGGCATCCCGCCTTTTATCAAACCCTGCCCGACCAGCTCGATCTCTATCAAAAGCAGGGCTTTCAAACCGTCAAAATTGGGGAAGAAGCCATTGTGGATCTGGGTAAGTTTACGCTTCAGGGCAAGCCAGGAAGAAATCTGCGGGCCGCTGTCAATAAGTTCACTAAGCAGGGCACTCAGGTCGTTTTTTATGAGCCGCCAATTGCGAATGACTTGCTCAAAGAGCTGAGACAAATCAGCAATGAATGGCTTCAGCACATGAGCGGCTCAGAAAAACAGTTTTCCTTAGGCTGGTTTGACGATGACTACCTGCGCGAGTGCGAAATAGCAGTTGTAGAAACAGAGCAGGGCCAGCGAATTGCCTTTGCTAATGTTGTGCCTGAATATCAGCTCAACGACATTACGATAGACCTCATGCGTCATCGCGCCGACGTAGAGCGAGGCGCAATGGACTTTCTGTTTATCTCCTTGTTTCAACACTTTCAGCAAAAAGGATTTGACGGCTTTAACTTAGGGCTCTCCGCGCTTTCCGGCGTCGGCGATGCGCCGAACGACAATCGCCTAGAAAAAGGATTGCACTATTTGTCGGCACATAGGGAGCGGTTTTACGGCTTTCAGGGGTTACATGCCTACAAAGACAAGTTTCATCCGCGCTGGGAGGCTCGCTATTTGGTGTATCCTCGGCTGAGCGCATTGCCTGATGTTATTGTTGCCCTGATTCGCGCTGATTCGGGCGATCGCCTGCTAGATTATTTTAAGCCAGGTGCTTAAATTAGCTTAAAAAATCGCACTGGCACTGCTAAATTTCAGGAGAGCGTTTGATGTCAAAAACTGCATGGGTATTTCCAGGCCAGGGTTCACAGTCTGTTGGAATGGGCGCAGACTTAGCAGCAGCCTGCGCCGAGCAGTTTGCCCAAGCTCAAGCAATTTTGGGCTGGTCTGTTTTAGAAATTTGCCAAGATGAAGACAAGCTAGCCAACACGCTCTACACTCAGCCCAGTCTTTATGTGATTGAATGCGCGCTGGTTGACTTACTCACCGCCGAGCTTCAGCCGCCCAACATTGTTGCAGGCCATAGCCTGGGCGAATATTCCGCCCTTTATGCCGCAGGCGTGTTCGACTTCGCCGCTGGCCTGCGCCTGGTCAAACGCAGAGCTGAGCTAATGTCTGAAGCTTCATCGGGGGCGATGGCAGCGCTGATGGGCTTTGATCGCGACGAGCTAGATGCCAAAATCGCCCATACCGCAGGCGTTGTTTTAGCCAATGACAACAATCCTGGGCAGGTTGTGATTTCGGGCGAGCCCAGCGCCGTAGAAGCGGTCATGAAAGGTGTAAAATCCAAGCGAGCGGTAAAGCTAAACGTCAGCGGTGCTTTTCACTCACCGCTGATGGCTGAAGCGGCTGAAGCCTTTGAAACTGCTCTGGCCGAGGTCGCCTTTCAAGACGCCAAAATACCCGTCATGTCGAATGTAGATCCAAGCCCGCAGACTTCGGCCACCCAGCTAAAAGAGCGGCTAAGGCAGCAGATGACTGGTGCCGTACGCTGGCGAGAAATTTCTTTAGCTTTGCCCGATCAGGGCGTTGAAAACGTGATCGAAATTGGCCCCGGCAAAGTGCTCACCGGATTGATTAAGCGAACCTGTAGAGAACTATCGCTCAAAAACATAAGCGACTTAGCTTCAATAGGCTGATTATTGACTTTGATACGGTAGCGCAACAGTTTTTAAGAGAAATAGCCGTTTCCTCACATTTTCCTAAAAGGTGATATCACTATTTCCAATAAAATAGCGTTCTTGGCATCATGAATTCTCAACCTATTATTGTTGGAATTATTCCGGATGCTTGACTATTAGCGCTGTAGTATTTAGGATTTTCTCGAAAGACAGAATAGCCTGAGGCGCTGCTAAGCAAGGAATTTTTTGCTTAACGCAGTAGCGCTGTAGCTAGACTATCCGCTAAATTGGCGATGTTTTCATTCGTTATTCTATGGAACAATTCAATCTTTTGCGCTGCACTTAGATATTTCAATCGATATCTTTCAATAGCTAGAACTAGAAAGAGAACAATTGAGCTTTATGTTTTTTATTTTTGTAGTATGATGATGCATCAGGAATGCAGTCTTTTCGTTTTAAAAGCAAGAGTAACAATGGCTTTTTCCTATGAAGACAAGCTTACCTGCGGCCTTTTCTCGGTTGGGTCATCGCCTGCAAAGCGGTGACCTGCACCATACCGTAGGGCGATTCAAAGCGGCCCGAGAAACGTACAGTTTTTATCAAGGTTGCCGTCAGCAGCTCAACGCCGAATTTTACAAGCGTCGGCTAACGCCACGAGGACAATCGTTTCTTACAGATGTTTTACCTGAGCGCTGTGCTCAAGAATTGCAGCAGCAGGGAGTATCTTTCGGACTACAGCTTCCGCCTGCCGATATTGAGGCCGTTTATCAATTTGCCTGTGAAACACCTTGCCGTGAGCCGGGATTTGAAGATGAGTTTTATGCTCAAGCGGTGGAAAATGGGAGACTTACGGGCGATCGCCCTCATCTAGCTCATCGCCGCGTCTTTAGGGGTTTGGTGCAAAATCCAGGCGAGTGCCCCGTCATTAAAAAAGTCGCACAAGATCCTACGCTGTTAGAAATTGTGCATAAATATCTAAGATACTGGCCTTCTAAAGTCGTTCCGCATCTCACCTGGAGCTTTGTATCCGATTTACCTGTTGCCCAGCAAAAGGAGCTATACCCGCCGCTTAACTATCACTACGATGTAGCGGGCTATAACTTTATGACCGCCTACTTCTATATTACGGATATCGATAAACGCTGCGGCCCTCACGTGATGATTGCCACCTCACACAACAAAAAGCCAAAGCACACCCTATTTTCATCCTACGCTGAGCTAGATTCTGAAGAGCAAATGCTAGACTACTACGGTAAAGAAAATAAGCTCGTTATTGAAGGCAAGGCTGGCTTTGGCTATGTTCAAGATCCCTCCTGCTTTCATCGGCTCGTCTCCCCTGTAAAATCGCGAAGGTTGTTGTTACAGATTCGCTATGCCTAACTTCATGCTAGCGCTATGTCAGCTTTATGCTTAAGCTAATGCCTTTAGCCGCATAGGGTTGTGTCACTCATGGTTTTGCAAAGCTCAAGGGTCTCAAAGACAATAAGAATAACCATAGAAAGCAATAACCATATTTAGTAAAGTGCCATGTTTGATTCTTATGACAGCGTTTGGTCTAATCTGCTGTTCAAAATCGTTTCTGTCCCATTTGTACTGTTGCTCGTCGTCGTCGCTGCCCACCAGACAATATCGCTGCACAACAGCGCCGACTCAAAGCAGTCGCCAGGAAATTTGCCAGAGCAGTCAGAGACGAGCAGCCCGCCTGTAGACGGCACTTTGTTTTAGCTCATTTCTAGTCGCTATAATTAAGCTACCTATAATTGAGATACATGCAGCGCTCGACTGCTGGTGTACATATTTTTTAGCTGCGGCATCAGGGTTGTTTATGAATCGTCGTTCGTTTACGCATCGTCTCTTGGCAGTAGGACTGTTGGGCACGGGTGGAATTTTTACTGGCTCGCGTCCTGCCAAAGCTGATTCTAGTATGTCTGAGCTTGAGGCGATCGCCCCTAAAATCTATGAGCTAACCGTTTTTCGCTCTCCTACCTGTGGCTGCTGTGAAGGCTGGACGGCACATATACAAGCCGCTGGCTTTGCTGTGGACGATCGCATCATTGAAGATATGGACGCGATTAAGCAGCGCTACGGCGTGAGGGCGGGGCTAGACTCTTGCCATACGGCGCTGGTTGGCGGCTATGTCATAGAAGGCCATGTCCCGGCTGAAGATGTGCAGCGGCTGCTGGCTGAAAAACCTAACGTTATCGGCATTACCGCGCCTGGAATGCCCATGGGCTCTCCCGGTATGGAAACAGATGAGGATACAGCGCCCTATACGGTTTTTTCATTCAAGGCAGATGGAACCGTGAACGCTTTTGCTCAGCACGGCTAGATTTTTTTATTAGGCAAGCGCAAAGGTGATTGAGCCCTCCCTTAAGGCAGACGGGCCACTATCGGCACTGTAGTAAGGTGTCAGTTTGTAACCGCAGCGGCCTTTTAATGGAACGATTTAACCTTAAAGTTTTCAGGCGGTTTTGGGCGATCGCTCAGCCTTACTGGTCGGGCAATGAAAAGTGGAAGGCTAGAGGTCTTTTGCTGCTGATTGCTTTGCTGCTGCTGGCCTACACAGGTCTTAGCGTCGTGCTTAACAACCAGCGCGGCGCATTAATTTCGGCGCTATCGGCTAAAGACGAGGGTCGATTTTGGCAAACGGTCTCCATTTTTATTGGGGTGCTGGTAGTGTATGCGCCGCTGCTGGCGGGCTATAGTTTTTTGCGCGATCGCCTCGCGCTGGCATGGCGGCGCTGGCTCACCGACAGCTTTATAGAACGATATTTTACCAACAGAGCCTTCTATCGCATCAATCAGTTCAGCCCCGATATTGACAACCCCGACCAGCGCATCGCCGAAGATATTAGAAGCTTTACTCAAGAGTCGCTCACCATCGCGCTAGTAGCGATAGAGTCCGTACTCTCTGTGATTGCTTTTAGCGGTGTGCTGTGGGGCATTTCTCAAGAGCTGGTTTTTTTCCTGATCATTTACGCCGTCGCAGGTACGCTGGTCACCGTTGGCATCTTTGGCAGGCCGCTGGTGCAGCTTAACTTTGAGCAGCTCAAAAAAGAGGCTAACTTTCGCTTTAGCCTGGTGCGCGTTCGAGAAAATGCAGAGGCGATCGCGTTTTACCAAGGGGAAAGTCAAGAGTCTACGCAAATTAAAGACCGATTCATCGCCGCTTTTAATAACTATAAACGCCTTCTGGTTTGGGAGCTAAGTCTTAACGGCCTTACCAACATCTACGAATTTATTCCGTTTGTGCTGCCTGCTATTGTGGTGGCACCCGCCGTCTTTATCGGCGAAGTAGAAGTTGGCAAAGTCAGCCAGGCCCAAGGCGCATTTGTTAGCGTTTTCTTTTCGCTAAATGTGGTGGTCGCTCGGCTACAGTCGCTCACGGCCTTTGGCGCGGGGATTGATCGCCTGTATGACTTCTCTGAGGCTATCGGCGAAGGAAAAGCAGCAGAAGCAATAAAAGCAATAGAGCCTTCGGCAAAAGAGTCCGTTGAATTAGAGATTAATCAGACAGAATCTACTTTAGAAGAGTCTGTAGACTTTAAAGAAGGTGTGGTTGGAACCGAGTCTGAGCAAAAAGCATCTGAGCGGGAAGAGTCTGAGCGGAAAGAGTCTGAGCGGGAAGAGTCCAAGCGGAAAGAGTCTGAGCGGGAAGAGTCCAAGCGGAAAGAACCCGAGCAAAAAGATAGCGCCGTAGAAATCAGCCGTCCGATCATAAGCCTTGAGCGCGCTCCAGAGCTGGTTTTACAAAATTTGACGCTACAGACGCCGAACTATCAGCGCACGCTCATAAAAGATCTTTCTCTTACGTTAGATACGCAAGGTTCGCTGTTGGTAATGGGGCCCAGCGGCTGTGGAAAAAGTTCTTTGCTGCGGGCGATCGCAGGCTTATGGAACTCAGGCACAGGCACCATTCAAAGGCCCGACATCCAAGATCTGTTGTTTCTGCCGCAAAAGCCGTACATGGTTTTGGGCAACCTACGTCAGCAGCTCCTTTATCCCTATCCAGACACAGAAACTGAGGACGAACAGCTAAAGAACGTTTTAAAAGAAGTTAACCTGCCCAGCTTAGCAGAGCGCTTTGACGGCTTTGATACCATAGAAGAATGGGGCGACGTGCTTTCTCTTGGAGAACAACAGCGGCTCAGCTTTGCCCGTGTGCTCTTACATCAGCCCGCCTATACGCTGCTAGATGAGGCGACTAGCGCCCTCGATCAAGCTAATGAAGAACAGCTGTACAACCATCTAAAGGACAAGCAAATTGCCTATCTCAGCGTTGGGCATCGGCAGTCTTTAGAAGCTTATCATCAGTCACTGCTCAGGCTATCAGAAGATCGGACTTGGCAGATGGCGATCGCTACCCAATCAGAAAATTGAGCAATGTCTTAAACCGTATATCCGCTGATGGGGCAGACGTACGTTGACACACACTTAGCCCGCTGAAGCCAATACTTTCAGCGGGCTAAGCAGTGAGCTAAGCGCTAAAGCTAAGTGCTAAAGCTATCAGTCGAGCAACAACGCATAGCCTTGGTTCAAGCGTTGCTTTACAAGCTACACCACCTCAAAAGCAACAACTATGTCATTGTAGTCGGCATCTCCCAGTCCGGGTAAGTCTTCAAAGCCGAGAGCGTTGTTGCCTAAAAGCTTCACATGATCGCTACCGTTGTTTGCACCGAGATAAGAGAAATAGGTTTCAGTCGCGCTGAGGTTTGAATTTTCTACGCTGATAAACGTGCCGTACAAAAGATTATCCACAGTGGCCGTGAAGGTGCTAGCGCTACCGTTTTCTGCCTGCAGAGCTACGTCGATTGTCCGCTGTAGGGCAGCGGCTTTGTAGCCTTCATCGCCTACCCTAAACGTGTTGCCGTTAACCGTCACAGCGCCCGTCAAATCATCCACCACATAAAGACCTACGGTGCTATCGTAAGCGGCCTCTCGATAGACAGTAAACTTAACCTCTGAAGTTGTTCCTGCCTGAGTGCTGAAATCGATAGCCACGCCATCGTCACTCTGACCACTATCGCCTTGAGGGGTTCCTGCTGCGACCAAATTAGGCGCGTTCATGCTTGGGTCGGCCTTAAGTGAGAGCTTCGTGCCGTCACCAAAGTCTAGCGTCGCTCCCCCATTTTCTAGAACGGATGTTGTTGCAATACGAGCCTTGCCATTTTCAATCAGTCGGAACTGTAGCATATCGCCCTGGTTTGCGCTTAAAGAGAACGTAGGCGCAAAGCCTGCGGCCAATTTGCCAGACTGCAATAGCGAAAACTCGTCCACTTTGGTAAGGACACCATCGCTGCCTGCTTTGAAGATTTCTAGGGTGCTAGCGTTACCCACCGCCACCCGGTCAAGTGAGAATCGAACAGATGTTGCGCCATTGAGTCGCGTCAGAGTCAAGATGTCTTTATCGGCGTTAGCGGTGAAGTTGCCATCGGCTGCAATTGTTTGAGCACCCGTTAGCGAAATGGTATATTCCCCAGACGAGTCGTCAGTGTCTCCAGTAAACCCAGTTAAAGGCGATCCTCCGCCTGCACCAGTTGGCCCAGCAGCTTGGTCAAGTGATTCTAGAGAGAAAATTTGTCCGCCTGCGCTAGCGGCCTCGTAGCCTGTGCCCGAGATGCCTAAGAAATAGAAGCCAGATGTTTCGGGTGAAAATCCACCCGGCCCTGAAGGTAAGGTGGCTTGAGCGGTGCCAAAGAGATTATCGTTGGCATAAACGCCGTTTCCCTGTTCGTCGAATAGGTATATTTTAGGGTCGATGACGACGTCAATCGGAATACCCAGAAACTGATCTGCGGGGATGTTAGCCGTTTTAGCGCTGATGGTAGTTGCTGAGAACCTTTGGCCGCCTGTTAGAAAAATCTTGTACAGATCAGCATCTTTAGAGAGGGTGCCTGAGATTGATTCTAAAGGCGTCATCTGGCTAGTGATGATTGAAGTCGCCGTGGCTAGGCTTTCGCCCGCATCGTTGTTTTCGGTAAATAGCGTGACGTTTTCCATGGAATGCTCCTTGTAGGTAAGTTAAGTAATAGTTGGCTGGTAGATGTTGTCAGATGCGCCTAAATCAGTACGTTGCATTAGCTTGATTGGTTTTGTTCGCGAGTAGGATACCAATCAGATTTGATTTGTTGTAATTGTTTTTTGCGAAATAGGTTTCAAAAAACTTGCAGCAGCGATCGCGTAGAAATTCCTACGCCAATCACAACAATGCCAACCGCGCTTGCCATTGGTAGCCACCGCATCCAAGACTGCTGAGCCGTTGGCAGATGCTTGAATAGCTGCTTGGCATACACCAACACTAGCCCAAGTACCGTCAGCACCAGCGATAGCCCCAAGCTAAAAACCAACACCAGGATTAGGCCAGATAAAGGATTGCCGAGTGCGATCGCCCCTAGCAACAGCACCAGCGCTGCCGGACAAGGCACCAGACCCGCCGACAATCCTAACAACAACAAACTTCGCCAGGTAATCGGATCCCCTGAAGCAGGCAGGTGAGAATGAGCGTGACCACCGTGTGAATGTCCATCGTGTGAATGTCCATCGTGTGAATGCTGACCGTGAGCACGTGCATGACTATGACTGTGACTATGCGCTGAGTCATGCGGATGGCTGTGAGCAACATCATGCTGACGACCATGGGCAGGTTCATGCGGATGGATTTCCGCATGGCCATGGCCGTGAACCTCATGACCGCTGCCTTTTTTCGCAGCGTACCGCCGCCAGCGCTGCCACAGCAAGTTTCCCCCAATTGCGATTACCATGCACCCCGATACTAGGCTGAGCCACGGATAAAGCTGCTCTGGCAAAATGTAGCGAGCGGCAAACAGCGTCACTAGCCCTAAAGCGAAGACGCCCACCGTGTGGGTAACTGTGGTGATAGCTGCTAAGAAAATAGCGTGAAGGGGCGTCGCCCGCTCGCCCACTAAATACGCACCTACCAACGTTTTGCCATGCCCCGGCGACATCGAATGCGCGGCCCCCCAAGCAAAAACACCGATCAGCGTTAACGCCCATTTACCGCTGCTAAACAACGACCCTCCCGGCGTCAGCAGCAGGGTTGTCTTTGTGGGGGTAAAGACATAACTCGTAAACTGCCCTGCCTGAGAGATTGTCGCTAAGCAGGTGGCTTGGGGTGCCTCTTGAACAAACAGGTTGTAGTCAATTTCAATACCCTGAACGGCGGCTGGCCAGGTATAGCTTAGCTGTAGACCTGTATGGGTATTAGGGGCCGCTTGCCCGCTAGGTGAAACAGCGCCAATGCGAGGACTGACGGTTAAAGCGGCGAGCTGGTTTAGGCCATCTTTTAACTGAATGCGATCTTGAAAAAAGGCTTGGAGCTGAGCGTGGTGACGACTGATTTCCCTGTCTGAAAGCTGGCCGCTGGCGTCGTCATCGGCAAATGCAGTTAGCTCTGTAGGGTAGGTCAGGGCGATGTCTGCCTCAGTCTGGTTGTTTGACAGGCCATTTAACGGACTATCTACTTGAGCAACCGATGGAATGGTGATTTCAGCCGTTGCTAGGTCGGCCCAGTGAGCTTGGCTAGGGGCGGCGATCGCCAGCCAGAAGCAGCAGGCACTCAGCAGCGTCAGCAGGCTATATCGACGTAATTTGTGAGTCATAGTAGCAACCTACGGTTGGGTAACCAGCCGGGTAACGAGTCCTAATCTTTGACGAGTCTGCTGATCGAAGGTGGGATCGAGCGCCTGAGCTAAGCGAACGTATGCCTCAGCCTCAGCCGGGTGATTGAGCGCAGTTTCAATGTCAGCGGCCCGGTAAAAAATGCCTGCCTCTTGAACGTCCTGATCGAGCGCTTCGCGAATGACGGCGATCGCTTCCTGCTGACGCCCCCCCCGCAGTAGCGCCCAGGCTAAAATATCGAGCGTTTCAGCGTCGCGTCGATTTTGGGTTTCGGCTTGCATTAGGGCGATCGCCTCACTCACATCCGCATCCCGGCCTCGCTCCAACAGCAAATGTGCCAGATCGCGGCGATGCCCCAGCGCGTTTTGGTCGATTTGCGATCGCAATGCCGTTTCCGCACTTTGCCAATCAGCCTCGACCGATTTTCCCTGCAAGGTTTTCATACGAGCCATGCCCTGAAGCGCCACGCCCTGTAACGCTGCTGATTTACCCAAGCGCGAATACTGGCGGTAAGCCGCCCGGTAATGGCCCAAGCGAGTTTCTAGTCGGGCTAAGTGCTGGAGGGCCAGCGGGTAGTCAGGCACAATTGCTAGGGCTTCGCGGTATAGCTTCTCAGCCTGCTCGCTTTTGCCCTGCTCGGCATACAGCCGCCCTAAAAAGGTTCTCACCTGCGCAGATCCACGCTGTTCGCCCGGTTCTTCAGCCGCGATCGCCTGCTGAAAATCACGCTGCGCGCCGGACTGGTTTCCTCGCGCCATTCGCACCAGCCCCCGAAAGCTCAAGCTCCCTAAGGAGGGCACAAAATCCACCATCTTGTCTGCTGCCGTTTCAGCCTCCGCAAGCTGACCCATTGCCAGCTTTGAAGTCACTACTACCGTCAGCGATTTAGCACCCGACACCTGGTTGGCTAGGCGGACGGCTTCAGCGAATTCATGCTTAGCCTGGGCAATTTCAGCTAAGACCATCACCGCCCCATCATTATCAAAGGGCAAGTTAGCCAGCGACTGCCGCGCCTCTTGTTCTGCCAGCAAATACCAGTTTGCTGCCCCAGTCATGCGGGCCATTTTCAGGTAAGCGCCTGCCAGCGCAGCGCGATCTAGGCCGTCTTCTGGTCGCCGCTGAACTCGCCCCTGATAGAGAGAAATAGAGCTTTCTAAAGTCTGTTGATTGTCGCTTTTTAAAGAGAGAGAAAAAGGATAGGCATAAAGAGGGTTTGGCTTTGCGATCAGGCGTTGTCCCACTGGTGTGGCTAGTAAAGCGGCTCCTGATAATAGGCCCAGCAACAGAGCGCTAGAGATTTGCCACTTGAATGTAGGGGTTTTTAAGTGAGTAAGCTGCATGAGAAATAGCGGTGGTTATAGCGATTAAGAGATTTGAAGCGATCGCTCACGCTGGCTGCGCGTAGCTTTATTGCATAGCAGATAGCCCAGCCAGCCTTCTCTCTTTTACAAGTCTCCTAGTTCGCGGGCGCTAGGTAGGGAAAGTCTGAAATGAGCGGATCGTGCCCCTGGGAAGGATTGCCGGGTGTGCCTTCGTAAGAAACGTTGTCACTGGTGATCGCGCCGTTAGTCAGCACAGAAAGCGTGATGTCAATTACGTCGTCCTTCAGCAGCCGTCCGCCAATGGGACTGCCTTTTGCATTCAGCGCGCTGCCGTAGCCAGTGGGAGCTGTGGTGTCAATTCGCATCACGTCTGGCAAAAATGCGCCAATTAAGGCGGTGGTTCTAGCGTCGTCATTGCCGAGCGCCTTGAGCGTGTTCGTCACTTCGCCAACAATCGGGCCAGCGGCACCAGCAGCGGGCTGTTGTCCGGCTAAGGCAGAGGCTTCAAAGGCAGGCGTAACGGCATTAAGGGTGTTTAAAAAGTCGTTGGTAACCACCAGCCCTTCGTTGATGGCTGGGCGTGCTAGCCGCTCGACTTGGTTGAACGTTTTACCGCTGCCAGTCGAAATTGTTTCCCACACGTCAAATGTGGTGACTCCGCTATCACCCGCAAGTAAAGCGGTCGGAATTTGCACGGCGATCGCGTTAACGTTATAGCCCGCTGCAAAATCTACTGCTTTGTCAGGCGTGCGAAAGCCAACCGCAGGCCCAATTTTCAATGCGCCTGCGCGAACCCGGAAAAACTGTTCTACATCAAAGTAAAACGGATCTTCTCGCAGGCCCGCAAACACCTTGACCATTGAACTACCCACCGTTCCTGAGGTCACCATTGGCTCATCGCCGATAGCAGTAGTTTGCCCAGTAATCGTGCTGCTGTTGCCACCGTCAATCACGGTCATCGTGTAGGGCTGCTGACCCTGGGCATTGGGCGCTGCAAACGTAAACTGCAAAGTCACATCGGGCGTCCCAGTAGGCGATGCGTCTTTATCAGCGACGCGAGAAACCATAAACTCATATCGAGCTTTGGTGCTGAAATAGTATTGTTGGCGAGCGACCGATCGCGGATTAGTATTCATAATCAACACCAAATTGTCGGGCGATGCGCTGGGATTTTGATCGCCTTCACGAAACACATATAGATCCGTCAGATTTAGATTGCGTCCCTTAAGTTCTGTCTCACCATCGTCGTGGTCAGAGGCGTTTACAAAGGTGGCGGTTCCGGTAACTGCCATCAGTCCCAACAGCAAACCGCCCACGCCAAGCGCTTTCTTCCAGTTTGAAGTAAAAGATTTATTTAAGTGCTTCATTTTTGATATCTCCTGATTTTTTGATTTTTGAAGTGATAGCTACAGCCCCTCAAGCAAGTAGGCCCAGCGTCATCGAAGGATCGGGTACGCTGACGGGTGGACTGGCGAACAGCGGTGATCTCCTTATCAAATGCGGTTGTTACGTGCTCAGTACGGTACAGCGCCAAGAAATGGATTCACTTTATGACAATCTTTATAGGAGCTTTACGATGTAGTGAAGCAGCGGTTAAGTATTGATGAGCGCTATTTGAGATCACTGCGATCGCGGAGCTAGTATATGCAGAATTTTACGTAAATGTGGTTCAGTTTTTTACTGCTTGGCTAGGGTCAGAGTAGAAAAGTTCAAAGAATCTTTAAGCGACATATTCCACCGTTACAGGCGTATGGTCACTAGGCCGCTCTAACCCACGCGGGGCAACGTCAATGGTGCAGCTTTCGGCAACCTCGTACAGCTCAGATGATAGATAGTGATGATCAATTCGCCAGCCCATATTGCGCGCAAAAGCATTCGTACGATAGTCCCACCAGCTATAGTGACCGCCCTCATCCGTAAACTTGCGAAAAGCATCCGATAGCCCAATCGAAAGCACATCGCGCAGCGTTTCGCGCTCAATGGGTGTAGCCATCACATGCTTGTCTCTGTTTTTATCAGAGTGAATATCTTTATTTTCTAAGGCAATATTAAAGTCGCCGCACACGTTAAGCTGAGGATATGCCTCTAGCTGCTGGGTCAAATACTTTTTAAGCAGCGCTAGCCACTCCAGCTTGTACTCAAACTTGTCACTGCCAATGGCAGAGCCGTTAGGCACGTACAAGTTTACAATGCGCACATCGCCCATTACACCGCTAATAACTCTCTTTTGCGCGTCCAAATCACCAACTTCACTCTCATCAATAACCGCACCAAAGCCCATCTGCACCTCTCTTAAGGGCTCACGGCTCAGCATTGCTACACCGTTGTAAGCCTTTTGCCCGTAACAATAAGCGCTGTAGCCAATATCCGTAAAAGCCTGCGCTGGAAAGTCTTCATCAATCACCTTAGTCTCTTGCAAACACAGCACATCCACCGGATGAGTCTTTAGCCAATCGGTTACATGATCTAAACGAGTGCGAATAGAGTTAACATTCCAAGAAGTGACTTTCATAAAATTAGAAGCAGCAAAAATCGACGTAAAAACAGTTCTTCACATTGTCACACGTAGGGGCACCCCCTGTAGATGCCCTCCTCAATAGCGCATTTCCCACAGCCTGATTTATCGACATTCCAGAGAACTAGGTAGAATGACGCCAGGATGAAAACGAATTGGCATGGCAAAATCAAAGAAGAGACCAGACGCGCCCTTATCAGGAGATGCCCTGATTAAAGAAACCTGTCGGCGAATTCGAGTGGCCAAAGGACTGTGGGACGCGCATCGAAATGCCGCCTGCCGAGGCGAGCGGGAAAAAGCCCTAGCGCTTTATAACCAGCTCACGCCACCGCAAAAAGACAAAATTCCTCAGCAGCTCAGAGTTTGGCTACGCTATCGTAGCGAAAAGTATTTTGGCCCGCATCAAACCGCGCCCCGGAAAAACAGTCGTTCGGGCAAAAAACGCTAGGCCGCAAACCAGCCATCTATAAACCCGCAAACCATTCATAGCCCTTGTCCACCCAATAGCCCTGCTGCTCTAGCAAATCGGTGGTGAACGCAATGCCCGTTACCCATTTGCTTTGCTTGTAGCCCAGCTTAATTGGCGCTGCCAACCGCAGCGGTGCGCCGTTTTCAGCGGGTAGCGGTGCTCCATTTTTTTGGTAGGCCATCAGCGTTTGAGGATGTAAAGCAGACGGTAAATCCCAGCTTTCGTAATAACCATCAGCCGATTTAAAGTAGACGTAGCGGGCTTCAGGCTTAGGCTGTACCAGCGCCGCTAAATCTTGCAGGCGAACGCCGCCCCATTGCACAATAGCGGCCCACCCTTCTACACACACATGGCGAATCACCATTGAGGTGAGCGGCAAGGCTTGCAAGTCGGCCATGCTGAGCTGCATCGGCACCTTTACCGCGCCGTCAATCGTGAGCTGAAAGGTGGCCGGATCGATTTGCGGCGTACCGTTAAACGAATTAATTAACAGTGCATCTGGATTAACTGCACCAATGGCATATTCGGGCACGGGAGACTGAGGGCTTAAAATTAGCTTTTCGACTCGCTGATTGAGCGGCTCAAAGACTTTGCTTACTTTGTCAGAATAGAGCGGTGCGCCGCAGCTATTGAGCAATAGCCCTGCTCCTGATAGTCCAGAGAGCTGTAGCCAGCGGCGGCGAGTGAGTCGGCTTTTATCGGGTTGAGCGGATGGCATGATAGTTGGCTCATTACTGGTAGAGACGGGTGAAAACGTTAGGTAAAGATGGATTTGACTAGGCGAAGCTGGCCGACTTTGAGGGCCAAAAGCGAATGCGCTAGGGTGAAAATAACCACCGTGGGCACGGTAATGAAGTGAACCATGCGCAGAATTTGCCAGTTGATGAATAGCCCTGAGAGCCAGTGAAATTGAGCGGGCTTGTACATAGCTAGGCCAGAGGCGATCGCCAACACCAGCACAGGTACAATTGCCGTATACACCACTCGGTGCCAAGCATAGTTTCGGCGCTTTGCATTGTTGCCCGTTTGTAGAACCTTAATATCACTTGCAGAAGCATATCGCCGCTTCCATCGACGGGTAATAAAGATATAAATGCCGTAGATCAACAGATTCATTGAGAAAAGCCACATCGCGGCAAAGTGCCAGTGGCGTCCGCCTGCAAGCCAGCCGCCTAAGGTGACGAAGGCCGGAAAATGCCAGCCTGCTCGCCCCCCAAAAACCGGGTTGGCGTTGTAAATTTGCAGGCCGCTGGTAATCATGATCAGCAGGCTGATGATGTTGATCCAGTGGAAAATTTTAGTGAATAAGGCTTGCTGAGGGGCTGGCGGTGCTTTCTTTGCTTTTTTGGGCGCTTTCTGAGGAGCTTTTGGGGGAGGGCCTTGATCGGATGCTGTAGGATTGCTCATAGTTTTATAGAGTTGATTTTATAAAGGAATAGAGGGATAAAACGGCGCGAGCCATAGCTGAACTTGAACATCCCAACCTAAGAGAATGGCGATCGCACTACCTGCCACCACAGCGCCGCCCAAGCGCTGTAATCTATCGCTATGGGCCCTAAGTGAGAGCAATCGATGGCTTAAATATCGCCCGCCATAGGCGAATACTAGCATAGGAATAGCCGCGCCTATGCCATATAGCAACAGCAGCTTGAAAGCGCCCTGCACCTGATGCTCCACCGCTGCTAATACTAAAATGCTGCCTAATACTGGGCCCGCACAGGGTGTCCATAAAAGGCCAAGCTGAGTTCCTAGCCAAAACTCTCCTATCAGTCCGTTTCGCATCTGTTCTTTATACCGACTCTTTGGCCTATTTTTCATAGGCAGATAGCTTAAGAGCCAGTAAGTTCCTTTAGGGAAAATGGCAAGTAGGCCGATGATGAACAATAGGGCGATCGCAACCATACGCAACAGGCCAGCCAGGTGAGTCAGCCAGCTAGCACTCACGCCTAATAAGCTGCCTGCTAATGCAAACCCGCTGACTAAGCCAGCTACCAAAGCGATCGGGCCATAGTGATGAGACTGAAGCGATCGCCCCATAATAATTGGCAAAATAGGCAACACGCAAGGAGAACACACCGTAAGGAAGCCGCCCAGCAAAGCTAAATATAAAGAGAGAGAAGTTGTCATAAATAAATGCAGCCTCACGGCTCACCTAGTCACTAAGCCAGCATCTGACGAATAGTCTGTTCTGTCGTGTCATAAGCACCCTCGCCGATGTGATCGTATTGCACAACGCCCTGGCGATCCGCCAAAAACAGGTGAGGCCAATACTTATTGTTGTAGGCTCTCCAAGTGGTGAAGTCATCATCCAGCGGCACCGGATAAGTAATGCCGTGCTGCGCCAAAGCAGCTTCGATATTGCCCACCTCTCGCTCAAAAGCAAACTCAGGCGTGTGAATGCCAATCACTTTGAGCCCTTGAGCAGCATACTGACCATGCCAAGCGGTGACATAGGGCAGCGTTCTCTGGCAGTTGATGCAGGCGAACGTCCAAAACTGAATAAGCACGACGCTTCCTTTAAGGTCTAAAACTCTCAGGGGTTCAGAGTTGAGCCACTGGCTAATTCCCTGAAACTCTGGCAGGCTGGCAGTCTTGTCTGGTGAGCTGTCTAACGAAGCTGAAGCATTGGCAATCGGCGCTTTGTTGACGGTAGGACTCGCCT
Source organism: Phormidesmis sp. (assembly GCA_049646385.1). GTDB lineage: Bacteria > Cyanobacteriota > Cyanobacteriia > Phormidesmidales > Phormidesmidaceae > Phormidesmis. Next base: position 27,817 of record JBARVS010000356.1, read on the forward strand.
TGATTCGAGGTATTTTTTCGTCTGTGCCGTGGTGTAAAAGCGCGGCTGTTCCTAGCCCCAAAGAGCCTAATCCAAGATACCAAAGCATCTGACGCCTTTGGAACAGGCTTTTTTTGGATATTTGTTTATTCATTGCTTTTTAAAGAGGGTAACCAACAATATATTTAAGGCCAAGCGTTTATCGGTGAGCAGTCTCTATATTTGCAAACCCTTGTGTCATCAGTCCTGCAAATGAGGGATAGCTCAGTTTCTAGATACTATTTTTAGATAGTAATTGTTCTCACACAAAGGTTTGCTTAGTTGTTGCTTAGAGTTTCCTGAGGAAAATTTGCGCCGATCTAAAAAAATGGGAGTCTATACCTTTGCAGAAGTGCCTTAATTATCGCGATCGCACAGATTGCCTTAGCGATGTTTCAATACACAACTCTCAACTTGGGAGTGATCTCAAAAGTGACAAGATGTATTACTTTATGGTCAGCCAGACGGTATTTCAACACGGATAAGATTGACTCTCAGAGTAATCACTGAGATATTAAGATAATTTCCTAGTCTTAGAATTCAGGCTTTAATGATGCGCGCTAACCGTTCTACCCTTGTCACGCTGTGCTTGCTAACAGCCCTTGCCGTGCCGGTTCAGCGAGCTACCTTCGCCGCTAGCCCGATTGCCCTTCAGAAAACCGAAGGAGTCGCGATCGCTCAGTTAGAAGGGTCAGAAGGATCAGAAGGGTCAGCAGCGAGTGCAGCCAGCCCCCAAGGGCAGTTCACCGCTCGCATTGATGCAAACAACGAGGCCATCATTGAAGACGCTGACGGCAATGTTGTCGCTGGCCCTTTAGCGGACACAGGCGGGGCCGTCACCGCGCTGGCTTTTAGCCCCGACGGGCAGACCCTGGCCACAGGCAGCGACACGGGCAAAATCCGCTACTGGAGCTTGGATGGTCAACCTAAGGGAGCTGTTTTTGAAACGGGCTACGGCAAAGCGATTACCGAACTAGCGTTTAGAGACAACGATCAGATATTCGCAGCGGTTGAGGGTCGCAGTGGCCTGTGGGATGTAAGGGATGGACTGAACGGGGCTGCGCCAGTGGTGGGCACGGCTGAAACAACGACTAGAACTGTCGAGGGAGCAGGACTACCCGGATGGCTATGGTTTATTCCGCTGCTGCTGGTTTTGGGGGGAGGAGCGCTATGGCTGTTGAGCCGTCGCCGCAGTGCCACAGCGCCAGAACCCAAGCGACAAACTGCGCCAACGGCAACGGTACCGCCGCCGCCGACTGATCCTAACGGCGATCGCGAGGTTTCCAGCCGAGCCCAGTCAGTCATTTCAACTGATCGCGTAACAGATGAATCAGTGGGGCTCACCCAACCGGGCGTCTATGATAGCGGTGATACGCCACAGCCAACGTTTGAATCTACCGATTTAGAATCACCGGATCTAGAAGGCACTAATTTGGATCTCTCAACGCCAGATATTGCGTTGGGCGGTGCGGCATTAGGCGGCACGGCATTGGGCGCTAGCATAGGTGCTGATCTAGAAACAGAGGACGAAGACGATGATTGGGACGAAAACCTCGATCTCACGCTCGACGAGTCATCAGCCGTTCCCGATAATCCCGATCTCACGCTTGATGAGTCATCAGCCGTTCCTGATAATCCCGATCTTTCGCTAGATCCTCTGCCTGCTCCAGATTCCCCAGATTTGTTTGAGCCCTTAGAACTCCCTGAGCCGTTCATTACAGGTACAGCCGCGACGCCACCGCCGCTAGTCGAACCGGATTTAGCGGCGCAGGCTCTATCTGATGACGACTTTTGGAATACAGCACCCGCTGACGAAAGCAACGCCGAAGCAATGACTGAAGCAATGCCCGAGGTAACGACCGAGGCAACGCCAGACATCCCCGAGGAACCTGCTAGCAGCCCAGACCTAAGCAATCTCGAAACGATAGAGCCGACCAGGGATACGATTATTGCCGAGACAGATACCGTGCCTGATATTGAGCCGGATCAAAATACGATTATTGGCGATCGCGCCGTGATTTTTGGGGGGGCCACAGCGACAATCTTGAACGCACAGGTGGCCAAAAATCCCCTCAACGAACCCGACACGACTGGTACAGATACCGATTCCTCCGTAGCCGCCGCCGCAGACAGCCCAAACGAGGCAGCGGCTGGCGACGCCGCCGCCGATAGCGCCAATACTGCTGCTGAAGCGGTCGGTGACGCTGCCGCTGTGATTGCAGTGACTACCGTAACGATGCGGGTGACGACGCCCGTGGCAAAACCTGAGCGCTCCAGCGTAGAAGCGCTTGCCTCCGTTGATGACGGCTTGCCTGAGCTGCCCGACGGCTATGGCGATAGCCGAATTGTGCTGCTGCCTCGCGATCCTAAGTGGGCCTATGCCTACTGGGACATTTCTAACGATCACAAAGAAGCACTGCGCAACCAGGGCGGTCAGCGGCTGATGCTGCGCCTGTACGATGTCACAGATGTCGATCAAAGCGTTCAGGCCGCTCACAGTATGCAGCAGCAGGAGGCTCACGAGATGGCGCGCTCTTGGTACATTGAAATACCCGTGAGCGATCGCGACTACACCGCTGAGCTGGGCTATCTCACTGCTGATGATCGCTGGCTAATGCTATCTCGATCTGCGCCAGTCAGGGTACCGCCGACTTATCCGGCTAGCTGGATTAAAGATCAGTTTGTCACTGTTAGATGGGATGAAGGCTTAGCAGGGCGGGGCTTTGGCAACTTAGGTCAGCCTGATGCCTCCGTCACTCAAGACGGCTCAACGACAGACGCGCCGCCTGTATATAGCGAGCTACTTGCCCTCACTCAACAGCAGCAGGCGATGCGCTTGGCGGGCTCTTTGTTTGGCTCAATGCAGCTTGCATCCGAGAATTTGCCGCTAGATATGGCCTCGGGGCTGAACATGTCGGGGCTAAACATGTCGGGGCTGAACATGTCTGGAATTGGCATGTCTGGAATTGGAAGAGTGCGATCGCGCAACTTCTGGCTAGTCGCCGATGCCGAGCTGATTATATATGGCGCAACCGAGCCCGATGCCACCGTTACCATTGGCGATCAGGCCATTCAGCTCAACCCAGACGGCACTTTCCGATTCCACATGCCCTTTCCCGATGGCCAAATCAGCTATCCTATTCAAGCCGTGGCGGTTGATGGCGAGCAGTCACGCTCTATTCAAATGGACTTTGAGCGAGAAACACCCGAGCGCAACACCAACCCCAAAGATGAGGCTGAGGACGAATGGTTTTGAGCCGGATGCTGTAGACCCTATCGCCTGCGACTGAGAATTGGAGATAGCTCAATTCAGTCAGATTTATCTAGCTTTTGGTCAATGGATGAACCAAATTTTGTAACGCTATGCCGTATAGTGTCGAAAATTACGAGGACTTTTACTCATGCCCCAGTCGCTTTACAACATTCGCCGTCGGCAAGTGCTTCAGCTACTAGCAGGTGCTTCTGGAGCCGCCCTACTTCACGCCTGTAATTCTTCTAGTAGCCCCGAAGCCGCCACCCCCGATAGCGCAGCGACCACAACCTCAGAGTCGGGCTCAACATCGGGTATGTCTTTATCATTGGGTACAGCGCCCTGGGTGGGCCAAGTGCCGCTGTACATCGCTCAAGAAAAAGGCTTCTTTGCAGAAGAAGGACTAGACTTCGAGCTGCGCAACTTTGGCGACAGCGGCGGCTATTTATCTGCCTTTTTAGCCAACAAGCTAGATAGCCTTTCACTGGTCAGCGCAGAAGCCGTCACGCTGCTAGATCAAGGAAAAGACTATAAAGTTGTTCTCATCCAAGATAACTCAGTCGGCGGCGACGGCATTTTAGCAAAAGATAGCATCACCAGCATTGCCGACTTTAAGGGCAAAAAAGTTGCCGTAGATACCAGCGGCGTTAGCTACTTTTTCTTGCTACAGGTACTCAAAGAAGCGGGCCTTACCAAGGACGACATTACTGCCATCAACACAGAGCCCTCAGCCGCCGCATCCGCTTTTCAAACGGGCAATGTCGATATCGCCGTGACCTATGCTCCCTATCTTCAGCAGGCCGCTGACGCCACAGCAGACGGTCGAATTATCTACGACTCTAGCAAAATGCCCACGGCCATTATCGATATGTACATATTTGATAGTGCCTATGTTGAGAAAAATCCCGCCGCTGTACAAGCCTTTGTCAACGGCATTTTCAAAGGGATGGAATTCTTAAAAGACAATCCAGAAGAAGCTTTGAAAATTAGCGCGGTTGCCCTAGACGTAGGGCCTGCCGATGTGGAGAGCGATCTTAAAGGCGTTAAGCTACCTGATAAAGCAACTAACTTACAGATGATGGCCGAGCCTGATAGCGATCTGTATGTGGTTGAGCCTTTGCAGGAGCTGTCTGACTTTTTGCTCAGCGAGGGCCAAATAGAAACCGAAAAGGGAGATTTTGCCGACATACTTGATCCTCAATTTGTTGAAGCATCGCCGTCTTAGTGAACCAATTAGATTGGCCAGTTAGATTGGCCAGTTAGATTGGCCAGTTAAATTGGCCAGTTAAATTGGCTAAGTTAGATTGGCCCACCCGATTCAATCAGTATGTCTAACAAAAAGCGCTATCTCAAACCATCAATATTTTGGAGCATTCGTCAGGGGTTTCCAAGCTGGCTACGGCCTATTTTAACGCTGACGGCTTTGGCCGTGCCGCTGGCGGTTTGGAGCCTCTTGAGCTATGGCCACTATCTGGACGCTGCTTTTTTGCCAACCCCCACGGCAGTGCTCGCCGCTGGCCAAGAGATGCGGCAAAACGGGCTGCTAATCGGCGATATTTTGGCTAGCACCGTGCGCGTGATGGCGGGCTTTGGCTTGGCTGCGCTAGTCGGTATCCCTATCGGCATTGCGATGGGGACTTTTTACAGTATGGACAGCTTGTTTGGTGGGTTTGTGGGTACGGTGCGCTATATGCCGATTGCCGCCTTTACGCCGCTGATGATTGTTTGGGTGGGCATTGATGAGCTGCCTAAGGTGCTGATTGTGTTTTTGGGCATTGTGTTTTACAACGCGATTATGGTGGCCGATGGGGTTAAGTTTATTCCGAATGAAACGCTGAATGTGGCCTATACGCTAGGCGCAAATCGTTTGGATGTGCTGTTTCGCGTAATTTTGCCTGCGACCTTGCCCAACATTGTTGATACGATGCGGGTGAATGTGGCGGGCGCTTGGAACTTTTTGGTGATTTCTGAGCTGCTGGCCGCAGAGAATGGGCTGGGGTATCGGATTGTGCGATCGCAGCGCACCCTCCAAACCGACAAAGTGCTTTTCTGCATTTTGGTAATTGGCTGCATTGGGCTGCTCACCGACCTGGCTTTTCGGCTGCTCTCTCGCTGGCTACTCCCTTGGGCCGAATCTACCAATCCCTAGATATGCACCCAGATATGCGCCAATTACACCCACCCGACATGCCCAGTCATTTCCCTACAACGCTATCGCCAAAGCCTGATTTACCCAAGCTAGAAATTCGTAATGTCACCAAGGTTTTTGGCAGGGGCAACCGCAAAGATAAACAGATCCTCACTGCGGTTGATTGCGTCAGCTTTCAGCTAGCCTCAAATGAGTTTAGCTGCATCGTGGGGCCCTCTGGCTGTGGCAAATCTACGCTGCTTAATATTGCAGCGGGGCTGATGCCAGCGACCTCTGGCGAGATTTTGGTAGACGGCGAAGCTGTGCCAGGGCCAGGGGCCGACCGGGGCATGGTGTTTCAAAACTATACGCTGTTTGCTTGGCTATCGGTGGCTGATAATGTGGCGTTTGGGCTGAAGCTGAAAGGCGTGCCTAAGGCTGAACGCAAGGAGCGTGTTGGCTATTATCTTGATATTGTAGGGCTTAGCCGTTGGGCAAAGGCGTATCCGAAAGCGCTTTCGGGTGGCATGAAGCAAAGGGTGGCGATCGCCCGCGCCCTAGCCAACGATCCAGCAGTGCTGCTAATGGATGAACCCTTTGGCGCACTCGACTCGCAAACTAAAGAACAGCTACAGGCTTTTTTCCATGACCTTTGGGCAAAAACTCAAATCACTGTGCTGATGATTACCCATGACGTAGACGAAGCTATTTTTCTCTCACAGCGCATCTTTGTCATGAATATCCATGGACAGCTCAAAGAGACTATAGCCATCGGTTTACCCCAGCACAGAGAGCTAGATATGAAGCTCACCACTGAGTTTTTAACCTACAAAAGAGAGATTATTCATCTGCTGCGATAAGAGGGACAGCTACTGCGCTGCCGCCATTTTTGAGGCCAAACATTTCTCTTCCTGATTTTCAACAGAATTAGCTGCTAGCAGCTCTATCTCACCCGCCGCATTGAGCTGCCATTCACCCGCTTCTT
>JBARVS010000357.1:0-3884 GCA_049646385.1 Phormidesmis sp.
ACTCTTAAAAAGCCGCTAAAGGGGCAATTTATGAGCAACACAGTGCCTAGCTCATGGGGGGTGCTGAAGCGAAATGGGAAGATTATTGCGATCGCCTACATTCAAAGCAACCAGTTTCCAGCCGCCGATCCCTACAGTCCCTATAGTCCGCCTTCACCTCAGCACGACACTTATCACAACGGCCCTGATAACTTGCTAAGTAACTAAGTGGGGGAAAGGCAACCCACCGCTTATCCCTTAAGGCAAACTCGCCAAAGCTCTGTATCAGTCGTCATTTAGCCTACGCACTAAGCAACTCACCGTATGCGCCAAGCTGCTCAACCTGTACGTTAAGTCGCTCATTCTGCGCGCCAAGCTGCTCGGCCTGTACGCAGAGCAAATAATTGTATACAGCGAGTAATTCAGTCTGTACGCAGAGCAACTCAGTCTGTACGCCGAGCAACTCAGTCTGTACGCCGAGTAACTTAGTCTGTACGCTGAGTAACTCAGCCTGTATGCGGAGCAGCTTTTCCTACAGTTGGAGTAACTAATTGTGTACAACGAGCAACTAATTGTATACAAAAAGCTGCTAAAACTTCTCGTTCGACTGTAAATTTACGCAGTTTTATATCGGCTTGCGTAGCAGGCTCATCGCCTCACCTTGTGCGGGTGACAGGGTGAAGGGTTCATCAAGGGATAATGCAGGCGTCCACAGCGTGGGTTCTGAGTAACGTAGCTGATGGAGCAAATGAATGGTGTGCCTGATGGCGTGAGGCGAGCCTAGCAAAATATGGCGAATGTATTCTTTAGGCGGGGTGCCGTCGGGGGCTAGCTTGAGGGCAAGCTGCGGCGTGGGGTGCAGGGCGAATTGGGCGGCAGGCGAATCGGGCTGAAGCAACCCTGATAGGGGCTCAGCGGTCAATAGATATAGGGGTTTCATGGCTTCTCCAATAGAACGCAATCGGCGCGTTAAGACGACAGTGGAAGAAAGCCACGAAAAATAAAGCCACCCTGAACTTGCAATGAGTCAGGGTGGCTATGGCATCATGACCATAACCCCTGAACTGCTTGTGTCAGTTTTCGGGCGAGCTGGCGGTATTGGGTGCGAACCAATGCCGTCGGCGACTAAATTTTTCGAGGCGGGTGATGGTTGCCTGAGCTTTTGCTGTGGCCTTAGCAACAATCATAAAAACTAGCGTATCAGCACCCTTTTAAGCGTGTCAATTGATTTACATCAAATCATCACAATAGCGTTAGCCATCCAATAGCATCTTTGTTTTGGTACGGGGCTGCTAAGTTTTGACAATGCTCCAAAGACAATGCTCCAAAACGGTATAACTATAGGTAGACCTCGTTTGCGAGCCATGATAATGCGAGAAAGCACAGCCCCACTGCCCCAGCCCGCTCGCGTGCTAGCAGATGTTTACCAAACGCTGCGGCCCACACCCCTGACGACTGCCGAGGAGCTTGCTGCTTTTTACAGTGAAGACATTAATGCGGTGCGCGGCGGCGATAAAATGCAGCGGCTGAAGCTGAGGCTAAACCGTGCCTATCGCGATCGCATTCCCTTTAAAGCTTGTGTGATGGGCCATCGGGGTGTGGGCAAGTCCACAGAGATTTCACGCTTGCTAGCGCAGGTATCGCCGCAGTTTCAGGCGATTCGCTTCAGCGCCACCAATGTGCTTGATCCAGGCAGCTTTAAGCCATTAGATGTGCTGCTCGTAATGATGATAGAAGTGGCAAAAGCGACGGCTAAGCCCATTGAACAAGGCGGGGCAGACCGTCGGCCTTCTCATGCCAGACTGCAAGAGATTTGGGATTGGTTTGCCACTGAAAAAGAAACTCGTCAGCTTGCTGAGCAGGCCGCAGTGAGCCTAGAGGCGGGAATTGGGGCGAAGGAAGATTCTTTATGGGGAAAGGTGCTAGGGCTATTTGCCACCCTTAAAGGAGAGATAAAGTTTGCGTCGGCGCTAACCAACGAGGTAGTCACCTATCGGCTCACCCGATTGGATCTATTGATAGAGGTTGCTAATCGACTGTTAGACGAGTGTAACGATGCCTTACGGCAGGCAACCGGGAAACAATGGCTCTTTGTGGGTGAAGACTTTGACCGAGCGGGGATTCCTAGCACGCAAATTGAGAATCTGTTTATTACCTATGCAAATATTTTTCAAGAACTGCGATCGCACCTCATTTTCACGCTGCCGATCAGCCTTTATTATTCGGCTAAGGCCACCCGCCTCCCCTTTTCGGGCGAGTGTAGCTTTGTGATTCCCGATACGCCTATGTTTGATGTCGCCCATGTTGCTAACCCAGCGGGGCAAAGGGCGGTGGATAAAGCGCTGTCTGTGCGAATGGATTTGAATCTGTTTGAGCCCGGTACGCTCTCCCGAGTGATTGTTGCTTCTGGTGGCAACCTGCGAGATTTATTTAGCCTAATTAACTACGCTGCCGATGGCGCGGTGATTAGAGGCGCGTCAAAGATTGACCAGGCGGATGCAGATGCGGCCATTGTGAATCTGCGTAGCGACTACGAACGACGCTTGGGCCAAAGCCCTTACGATCCAGAAGAGATTAGCTACAAAGACAAAGCTAACTTACTGGTTGAAATATACAACGGCAAAAAAGAAGCTCAGATGACGAATCCGGCGCTTTATTCGCTGCTTAACTCTAGGGCGGTGCAAGAGTTCAATGGGCAGCGGTGGTTTGGGGTTCATCCTTTAGTGGTTGATATTTTAGTGGCGCAGGGTTATTTGCCTGTAGGCGCATCCGGTGGCACTTTTGAATGAGCCTATCACTATAGGTAGCGCGGCTGAGGTGAGTCAGCGACTGTTGCTGTGGGCCAAGCGAGATGGCAGCGGCCTCGCACGGGTAGAATACAGCTCAGAGTTTTCTCGGCAGCAGGTGGTGCAGGCTCTACAGACGGCCCTGGCTGAGGCGGGCATTGGCTTTACTGTCATTGAGCTGCCGACGCATCAAACAGCGCCCGAAGTGGTGCAGTTTTTGCTACAGAAGCTGTCAACGATATCAGGCGGCGTGGTGTCTGTGTCGGGGTTTGCGGGAGCCTTTCAAGCGCACGATCGCTTAGAGAGTTCTTTACGAGTGGTCAATTTTAACCGAGAGGCGTTAACAGCTTTTCCCTTGCGACAAGTCTGGTGGATGACGCCCGTATTGTTGCAAGTATCACTTCATGCCATGCCAGATTTACATGGATGGTTTAGCCCACAGCTAACGCTCGCCCAGTCGATCCGGAATAGCCAGGGGAATTTGATCAATCCGCTTGTGTTTGCAAAAGACGATGGCCGACCTTTGCGCAGTAATGTTGATGATGCTCGCCAGCGGTGCGATCGCTTGCTCACTCAGCTCGCGGCGGCCCAAAGCGCAGGCGCTGCGGATATAGACTTATTGACCACCTATTTATTGCCTGCCCTGGCAAGCTTGGCAGAAGTTGGAGCCCAAAAGGAATTACGCCATCTAACCTCAAAGTTTGAAGCATTATTAAACCCGCTAAAGCTTCTCAGCGCTGCTACAAATGGGGAGAATTCCCCCGCTAACATTGCTACCCATCTAAATACGTTGGCGGATCTGTATGAGTCGCAGGGTCGCTATGGAGAAGCCGAACCGCTGTTTCTCAAAGCGCTCGAAATTTGGAAAGCTGAGCTGGGCGATCGCCATCCCGACACTGCTACCAGTCTGAATAACTTGGCGTTACTGTACGATTCGCAGGGTCGCTATGGGGAAGCCGAACCGCTGTATGTAGAAGCGCTCGAAATTTGTAAAGCTGAGCTGGGCGATCAACATCCCGACACCGCTAGCAGTCTGTTTAATCTCGCCGCGCTCTATCACCAAACCCAAAGACATCAAAAAGCCTTATCCTATATTCAGCAAGCCCTAAACATCTATAT
>JBARVS010000358.1:0-25877 GCA_049646385.1 Phormidesmis sp.
AGCGGAGCCATTCCAGAGGCCGTGAGCCAGCGAATGCTGAGGCGAATGGCGGTGCTCTCAGGTGCGCCCGTGTTTTTGGGCGTGGGAATATTTTTTTTGGCGTACTATTTGCAGAGTCGGCAGATTGTGGAGTTTCCGCCAGTAGCAGTGCTGCTGGTGACGATGGGCTGCTTTGGCCTGGGCGTACTAGGGCTTACCTACGGCGTGCTGTCGGCCTCTTGGGATCCGGAGCCGGGTGGTTTGGCGGGCCTAAAGGAGTTTAAGCTAAACGTCGGGCGGCTAATGGAAGCAAGGCGATCGCCCAAAACATAGCCATTTGACAATCTTTTGACAATCTTTTGACTTATCATGCGGTGGCTGTTGTAACCCGGATTTCTTGGGCTTTGAGGTAAAGCTCTGCCCATTTGCTTAACGCCTGCTTTTCAGTCAGCTCAAAGGTCTGCGCAACTTCTTTGACGGTTTTACCCGCTTTGAAGTCGGTGAGCATCTGCTGTTGAGACGCCGTCAGAGTGCTCAAGTAGGTTTGCCATTCGGCTGGGGTAAGGCCCAAGCTGTCGTGCTTTAGCGATGTTTTGAGCCAGGAAAAGACTAGATCGGGCTGCTCTTTAAGGGTAAAAATGCGGATGGCATGATAGCTAACTTTTTCGCGCAGGCGGTAGGCTTCGCGAACGTTGAGCTGGAGCTGCTGAGAAATGTGATCTTGGCCGTAGCCTTGCAGATGCAGCGATAGCCACTGGGCAGCAGTTTCACCGAGCTGATCGCTAAGGTACTCAGCAAACTGCTGTTTTACAGCCTTCCTAGCGGCCTGCTGTTCTTCAAAAGCTTTTTGCGTTTCGTAGCGATCTAACGCTTCAAAATCTAGCAGGCTGAGGGTACCATCGGCTTCACTGGTGCCAATTTCTTCAGAGATGAGCTGAATGAGTTCGGCGCTGGGCACCTGGGTCATGCCGCCGCGCTGCGATCGCCTCAAGTAATTGACAAAGCGGTACACCAGCAGCGGCTGATTGCGAATCGGTCGCAGGCAATATTCTTCAATGGTGGCCAGCGTCAGCAGGTTGCGCAGGCTCGCACGCGAGGTGCATTGGCCAATCCACTGGGTTTGCTGCTGCATGTGGCGATCGCTTTGCAGCATTTCTTGAATCACTTCTTGCAGCACGTCTTTAACAGCGCGCTTGCGATCGCGACTTAGCGCAATCCAGGTGCGAACTTTGCTGCGAATCAGAAAAAGCCCCCCCAGCTTTTGTAGCAGTCTTTTGTAAGCTTTTTCAGGCGACAGGCCCCAGTAGCGAGAGAGAAAAATTCGGTAGCGATAGTCCATCGCACTGCGAGCCAGCTTGATTTCAGCAGGGCTCATGGTCTCGAAGCGCTCGGGCTCACCCACTAGCCAACGGGCGATCGCCCGATGAGTGTTAGCAGGCTGATTGGGTAAGTCGATAGCCAGCTGCTTTTGCCACCTCAGCAAGAGGCTAGCCGCCACGTCGCCGTCAATAATATTGTCGTCGCTCGAACGGTCGCTTGCTCCTGTGCTTTGAAGCCTGCTGGGAGAAGAATGGGTCATAGTCGCTGCGAGATATAGCCGATATGAATGCTCTAGCCGAAGTGACAAAAGCCATAGCACAAATGATGTTGCCCTACTCTAACCTATCGCTGAAGCCCTGAAGCCCCCTTGCTTCAACGAATATTGCAAAGATGGAAAAACCTGCTTTTTATTTGACCGCTTGGTTTTGTCACTGCTTCATCATTCCTTTATATGAGCAGGTGATAACTAGGTGCTTTGGGCGCTCTCAGGTGTAGGTTTGGTAAATATTGCGCGTAAATGCGTAGGAAATTAAGGCACTAACTACAATTTATGCAGTCTATCTAGGTGAAAGTGCTCAACTTTATTGATGAGCTGTTTAATAGCTCGCTAGGCCACTGGCTTGATAGTTAATCGGCTTAACCCATCAATTATTCGAGACAACCATTCGAGAAAATCGATGTCATCTATTGCTATGCCCCCTTATTTAGCCATGCCAAGAACGCCCCAGGGTAGTCTTTATCAGCCGCCTTGCCCCAGGATGCCTCACGCTTCCACGCGATCGCTACTCAAACGGCTAGTGGATATTATCGGTGCGGCGATTGGGCTGGCGATACTGTGCGTTTTATATGTGCCGATTGCGATCGCCATTCGCCTCGACTCGGCTGGGCCTATCTTATACTCTCAAGAGCGCTTTGGCTTGCAGGGAAAGCCGTTTCGCATTTGGAAGTTTCGCTCAATGGTGAGCAACGCCGACGAGCTTAAGGCCACGATTGCGAATGAGGCCCAGGGCTTGATTTTTAAAAACACGGCTGACCCGCGCGTTACCCGCACAGGCCGATTTTTAAGGAAAACAAGCCTGGACGAGGTTCCCCAGTTTTGGAACGTGCTCAAAGGCGATATGAGCTTAGTGGGCACCCGCCCGCCGATCGCTGAGGAAGTACAGCACTACAGCGATCGCCACTGGCAACGGCTCGATGTGCGACCTGGTCTGACCGGGCAGTGGCAGGTCAGCGGGCGCTCGGCAGTGAAAGACTTTGAAGACATTGTCGATATGGACTTGCACTATCAGCATCACTGGAGCCCAGGGTACGACCTTAGGCTAATAGTGAAAACGATAACCACAATATTGTCTAGGGGCTCAGGGGCCTGCTAGCTCAGGTGATCAATCCAGTCAGCTAGCTAGCCAGTTGGCCAGCCAGCCAGTTAATTAATTCAGCCAGCGAGCAACATCCTTCGCGTGATAGGTCAAAATCAAATCCGCCCCTGATCGCTTAAAGCTCGTCATCGTTTCCATCACCACCCTTTCTTCATCAATCCAGCCGTTGAGCGCAGCGGCTTTCACCATGGCATATTCGCCAGAGACGTTATAGGCCGCCACAGGCAAGTTGGTCGCTGCTTTAACGCGCCAGATAATATCCATGTACGCAAGGGCAGGCTTCACCATCAGCATGTCTGCCCCTTCAGCAATGTCCAGTCCGATTTCTTTGAGGGCTTCGGTGCCGTTGGCCGGATCCATTTGGTAGGTGCGCCTGTCGCCAAACTGAGGGGCTGACTCAGCCGCATCGCGAAAGGGGCCGTAGTAGGCAGAGGAATATTTAGCAGCGTAAGAAAGAATCGGCAAATCGGCAAAGCCACCGTCGTCTAATCCGGCGCGAATGGCCTGCACAAAGCCGTCCATCATACCGGAAGGAGCAATGATGTCAGCTCCCGCGTTGGCCTGAGAAACCGCCGTTTTTTTAAGCAGCTCTAAAGTAGGATCGTTCAGGACTCGACCCGATAAATCGCCGACTTCTAAGTAGCCGCAGTGACCGTGATCGGTGTACTCGCACAGGCAGGTATCAACGGCTACAATCAGGTCGGGGACGGCCTGTTTAATGGCTTCGGTGGCCTTTTGCACAATGCCATGGTCGTGCCATGCGCCCGTCGCTTCGGTGTCTTTTTCGGTGGGAATGCCGAACAAAATGACGCCTGGAATGCCTAAGTCGTAAACTTCTTTGGCTTCTTCGACGATTTTATCGACCGACAGCTGATAAACACCCGGCATAGAGCTGACTTCTTGGGAGAAGGACTCGCCCGGTACGGCAAAGAGAGGATACATTAGATCGTTGGTGGTGACGATGTTTTCTCGCACCATGCGGCGGAGATTTTCGTGCGATCGCAAGCGACGGGGGCGATGGTTTGGAAACATAGATAGTTTGCTTAACGAGGTTGTGCCATTAAGTGTAAAGCTTGCGCTGAGGTGAACTGAGTAGATTTGCGCAAAAGTTACGTTCTGTAAAAAAGCGGCGGCCGTGAAGGTGAAGTATTGGCCTAAAATGCGGAGGGACGAAGCGACAGAACCCGGTTTTCATAGGCGAGAAAAAGATAAGTGTTTGCTCTATCTGAGCTGCTGTGGGCGTTGATTGGCCTGATTTTAACGATTGGAAGCACATGGCTAGAAGCTTTTGGCTTTTCGATGCCGCTGGGCGAGCAGGGCGGCGGCCTATCGTTTTACTCGTTGGGAGTGACGTTTCAGGTGGGGGCGGTGCTGTTTACGGGCTGTATGGGCGGTAAAAATGCGGCGGCGCTTTCTCAAATTGCCTATATTGCGTTGGGCGTGCTGCTTTTCGAGCGGTTTGGATTTGAGGTTTTTACAGAAGGGGCCGGCGTGGGCTATCTCCAAGAGCCCATGTTTGGCTATTTGCTGGGGTTTATTCCAGCGGGGTGGCTGTGCGGCAAGCTGGCCTTTAAAGCTAAGCCAACGCTAGAGAGGCTGGCATTTTCGGCCTTGAGCGGCCTGTTAATAGTGCACCTGTGTGGGATAGCTTATTTGCTAGTCGGGCATTTATTTGGCTGGCTAAAGGCCGATCCACCGCTGCTAGCCGCCATAATGGACTACTCAGTGATGCAAATTCCGGGGCAGGTGATGGTGACCTGTGCGATCGCGCTAATCGCCTATGGTATGCGTCGGGCGCTATTTTATTGATTTTTTATTGATGCTTGTAGATGAATATTTGTAGATGAATATTAGAAATCCATATTTTTGGGGGGTGGCTGTCATTGGCGTTATCCTCGATCAAATTACGAAGCAGTGGGTGGTGCAGGCTTTGCCGCTCAACCAGCCCGGTTTGGAGATCATTCCAGGGGCGCTAGTTTTTTTTCACACCACCAACACGGGCGCGGCCTGGAGCCTGTTTAGTGAAAATGGCGAATGGCTGCGCTGGCTTTCGCTATTGGTGAGCTTGGCGCTGATCGGACTAGGACTCACCGCTAGATGGCCAGACCGCTGGGAGGAAGTGGGCTACGGCTTTATTTTGAGCGGCGCGTTTGGCAACGGCATCGACCGTTTTTTGAGCGGTGAAGTGGTGGATTTTTTGCAGGTATTTCCAGCCTCTGGGTTTCCGGTCTTCAATTTAGCGGATGTGTGGATTAATATCGGCTTTATTTGCCTGTTGAAGGTGCTACTGTTTGACTCAAAACCTGCGGCAAGGTAGCGGCCCCCTATCCGCAATCCGTCCGTTTGCATCTATTGATTCTTATAATATCTGTAGTGTTTCGAGCAGTGCTTTGATGACTTCTCCGCCGCCTAAGCCGCCCAAACAAGGCGGATCTAAAAACAATCAGCAGCAGCGGCCCAAAACTATCTTGGGCTCTATTACCCAAGCGTTTCAGACGGTGCAGGCCAATGTGGATTTTGCCAAGATTCCGCTGAAGGTAAATGCGCGGGTGCCTAAGCTGCTGATTGAAACGAGCAGCGGCGATCACAGCGAGTATCCGCTGGTTGGAGAGCATTACTTACTGGGGCGCTCGTCAAAGGCTAGTGACATTGTGGTGCGATCGCCCATCGTCAGCCAAACCCACCTATCGCTGACGCGCGACAGATCCAAACCGGGCAATCCCTTCGTCCTCAAAGACAAAGGATCAACTAACGGCGTCTATCGTCACAAAAAACGGATTAAGTCGCTGCCGCTGCGCCATGGCGATGTACTCACCCTGGGGCCACAGGAGCTAGCCGATGCGGTCACGGTGCGCTATATCGATCCACCGCCCTGGTATATCAATGCGGTGCGCTACGGGCTGTATGGCGCGAGCGGATTCACCGGGCTACTGGCTTTTTGGATAGTGGTACTAGAATGGCCAAAAATTCCGATTAATCCGCTGCCTGAGTCGGTGCAGGGGCCAGTCGTCGTCACGGCTGAGGAAAATGGGAAGACAACCAGGCTCAAAGATTTGCCAACCATTGCTCACATTGAGAAAAAGCGGCTTAAGGAATATTCGCCCTACTTGCCAGAGGCCGCAGTCGCCTCAGAAGATTCGCGATTTTACTGGCATATTGGCGTCGATCCAATTGGCGTAGCTAGAGCGCTAGTCACCAACGTGGCGGGCGGCGAGATTCGCGAAGGGGCCAGCACGCTAACGCAGCAGATGGCTCGAAACACCTATCGTGACTATGTAGGCACCGAAGACAGCGCTGCTCGAAAAGTGCGCGAGGCCGTGGTCGCGCTGAAGCTAGAGACTTTTTACAGCAAAGACCAGCTCATGCTGCTGTATCTTAACCGGGTGTACTTGGGCAACAACCTGTACGGATTTGAGGATGCTTCGCAGTTTTATTTTGGCAAGTCGGCAGATGCGCTGACGGTGAGCGAGGCCGCAACGCTGGTAGGCATTTTGCCTGCGCCGAATGCGTTTAACCCCGTGCAAGACTACGACGCGGCGGTGGAGTACCGCGATCGCGTCATCCAGCGCATGGTGTCCCTGGGCATGATCAGCTCGCAGGAAGGGGCTAGGGCTAGGCGATCGCGCATCGAAATTAGCCCCTCAGCCCGTCAGCAATTGCAGAGCGCCAAAGCACCCTACTTTTACAGCTATGTATTCGATGAGCTAGACGATATCTTGGGAAAGGGACTGGCCCGAGAGGGCAATTTTATTGTTGAGACCAGCCTGAATTTGGACAAGCAGCAGGCGGCAGAGACCACTTTGCAAAACACGGTCGCCACCGAAGGCGCTCAGAGTGGCTTTTCGGAAGGCGCAGTGGTAACGCTAAATACGACGAACGGCGAAATTGAGGCGCTTGTGGGCGGCGTAGACTATCAGCAAAGCCAGTTTAACCGGGCGACCCAGGCGCTCAGGCAACCCGGTTCTACCTTTAAGGTATTTGCCTATGCCTCAGCGCTTGAGCAGGGCATTTCGCCAAGTGAAACCTTTTCTTGTAGTGACCTCGACTGGGGCACCTATGTGGCGGGCTGTCGCTCTGGCGGCGGTGCGTTAGATATGTATGCAGGCATGGCCCGCTCAGAAAATGTGATTGCGCTGCGGGTGGCGCAGGCGGCTGGGCTAGATTCTATTGTGGCGCTGGCGCAGCGAATGGGCATTAAGTCGGAGCTAAATCCGGTGCCGGGGCTGGTGTTAGGCCAAAGCGAGGTGACCCCATTAGAGATTACCGGGGCGTTTGGAGCGATCGCCAACGAAGGCGTTTGGAACCGTCCCCACGGCATTCAGCGCGTGCTAGACAGCAGCGACTGCACAGACCTTAAAGATCCCTCTACCTGCCGAGTCATTTATGACTTTGCCCAAAGCTCAGATGCAAACGTGTCGGCCTTGGATGCTAGCGTTGCTAATACGATGGTGAGCATGATGCAGGGCGTGGTGCAGGGCGGTACGGGCCGAAACGCCTATCTAGGGCTTGGTGAGGGCGGCAAAACAGGAACGACCAACGACAACATCGACACTTGGTTTATCGGCTTTGTCCCGAGCCGCGCCGTGGTGACGGGGGTGTGGCTGGGCAACGACGATAATTCGCCAACGGACGGCAGCAGCGCTCAGGCCGCTCAGCTTTGGGGCAGCTATATGAGCAAGGTGTTGCAGTAGCGGTAGCTAGCGCTGACTGCTCAAAAAGATAGGGTTTGCGCTATCGGCGTCTGGCTTTGCTCATCATTTTTTGCGAAAGGCTTAGCGAAAGGCTTTCTTGCTCAGCCCACGCTTGCAAAATACGGTAAAAGATTTGGCGATCGCGGCTTTGCAGCACAGCGGTCTGATCGGCAGTCTCAATCGCGTAAGGGTAGCCGTTGCCAATAATCACCTCAGCGCGCACCTGATTGATCACGGCTTCGGCTCGACCTGCTTCCCAAATCCAGGTAGGTAGCTCTAGGCGGGCCGGGTAGTTGGCGTTAGTTTTAAGGTAGGTGAAAGCTATGCGGCGGCGCATTTCGGCATAGTAGTTGAGGATGTCGCCGCGATCGCAGGTCATCAGCGGCGTGCGATCGCCCCAGCCCATCAGTCTATCTAGCAGCTTGGCGTCGTGAATGGCCCGAGTGGTCTCTAGCTTATCGAGCGATCGCAGCAGGGTTGTCACATCGTTTGACTGCGCCGTATCAACGTAGCCAACCAGCGGCACCTGATGCTTTTCACTGGCTCTGAGCAAGGCCAGCACCTGCTCAATGTAGGGCGAGCGGATGTTTTCATCTAGCATGGCCGCAAAGGAAAGCACCAGCGAACCGTCAAAAAAAACCAGACATTTTTCAGGATCGCGACCGTGCTTTTGCGCCCGTACTTTTGCGTGAGTGATGTAATCAATTAAACGCTGCACCTCCATAGAAAATCGGCGCATATCAGTCCACCTTTCCACGGGCTGCGATTTATCTGCCACCAAGTCTTTCGGGGTCATCACATCAAGCAAAATATCCTTTTCGTAGCTGCCCGCCGCGCAGTGATGATTCTCAAACCAGCCGATTTGCACTAGGGCGATTGGAATCGAAAAGTTCTTTTGGGGATATATCTGAGAGCCATCAACTGCAAAAGTGGTGACATCGGTAATATGCTCTCTGGCCCACTCTAGGCTTTGCTCTCGGTTATCCCAGCTCAGGCCGCTGCGCAAAATGCCGCCGTGACGACTATCTATAGGCTCTAACGGGGTTGCGCCTAAATTACCTTCTTGTTTGCCAACCCAGCTATTTCGGTCGTCCTCACTCAGCGCTATCCAAGCTCGCCAAGCTTCGCGATACTGATCTAAATAGCTAGAGGTGCTTTGGTCGAAGCTAGCAAAGTCGGCCCGCTTACGTCCTAATGCCGCTTGAACTTGGGAAGGTTTAATAGCCATTTTGTAGATAGTTGTGTAGATAGCTTGAAAGCTAGTGCCGGAGAATCAGACTTAGTTTAGTAAAAGAACAGGCGTACTGACAGCAAGCTGACTTGAAACAGGAAGCTCTATAAAATATTAAGGAAGCGATCGCCCTATATCTCGCAACTAATGTTACGGGTACAAACGACTAGACGCTATAAGCATCAGTCATCCTTTCAAAATGTAAACCAGTGTTTCAATATGCTTCACATTGGGCGGCATAGCGAGCTTTGCACCAGCAGGCGGTGATACGATTCATTCCATAACGGATTATTCATTACGTGGAGCATAAGCCCTTGGTACTTCGGGTAGCAGTTGTCGGCGCAGGCCCAGCGGGGTCTTCCGCCGCAGAGATATTGGTTAAAGCAGGTATCGAGACTTATTTATTTGAGCGCAAGCTAGACAATGCCAAGCCCT
The DNA here is from genome assembly GCA_049646385.1 of Phormidesmis sp. Taxonomy (GTDB): domain Bacteria; phylum Cyanobacteriota; class Cyanobacteriia; order Phormidesmidales; family Phormidesmidaceae; genus Phormidesmis. The sequence goes on from JBARVS010000358.1 coordinate 9,033, forward strand.
GTGGTGGCGCTATTCCCTTGTGCATGGTTGACGAGTTTGACTTGCCTCCCGAAATTATTGACCGCCGCGTTCGCAAAATGAAGATGATTTCACCTTCCAACGTGGAAGTGAACATTGGTGAAACGCTGACCGATGACGAATATATTGGCATGTGCCGCCGCGAGGTGTTAGACGGCTTTTTGCGCGACAGAGCCCACAAGCTTGGCGCTAAGCTAATCAACGGCACTATGCACAAGCTAGAAATTCCTAGCAATGACAAAGACCCCTACGTGCTGCACTACGCGGATCATTCTAAAGAGGGCTTGCAGGGCGAAGCCAAAACCCTCAAGGTAGACATGGTGATTGGCGCAGATGGCGCTAACTCTCGGGTGGCTCGGGCAATTGATGCAGGCGACTATAACTATGCGATCGCATTCCAAGAGCGCATTCGCCTGCCCGAAGACAAAATGGCCTACTACGAAGAGCTAGCCGAAATGTACGTCGGCGATGATGTCTCCCCCGACTTTTACGCCTGGGTATTTCCCAAGTACGACCACGTTGCCGTGGGCACAGGTACCATGCGCCCCAACCAAGCGCGCATCAAAGAATTACAGCGCGGCATCCGGGCTCGCGCCGCCAAGCGCTTAGAAGGCGGCGAAATCATCAAAGTCGAAGCGCATCCTATTCCTGAGCATCCTAGACCTCGCCGCGTGGTGGGTCGAGTGGCTTTGGTGGGTGATGCGGCAGGTACGGTCACCAAGTCTTCGGGCGAAGGCATTTACTTTGCGGCTAAGTCGGCTCGCATGTGTGCTGAAACCATCGTGAAGTATTCGGAAAACGGCGCACGAGCCCTTACCGAAGATGAGCTAAAGCTGTACATCAAACAGTGGGACAAAGAATACGGCCTCACCTACAAAGTGCTCGACATTTTGCAGCGCGTGTTCTACCGCAGCGACGCATCTCGCGAAGCCTTCGTCGAAATGTGCTCTGACATTGACGTACAAAAGCTCACCTTTGACAGCTACCTGTACAAAACGGTAGTACCTGCTAACCCGCTAACGCAGATGAAGATTACCGCCAAAACGGTCGGTAGCCTGCTGCGTGGCTATGCGCTAGCGCCCTAAGATTCGGTAGCTTGCTTCACTGCGTTATTCTCTTTGTCTTTAGCGTCTTCTAACTTTAGGAGACGCTTTTTTGTTATTTGGGCTGGTTATTAGGCTGGTTATTGGGCGGTAGATAGATTGGCTTCTCGAAGCCTTTTCCAGCGATACAATTGAAGATGAGTAACACAAAAATAATTAGACAAAATGGCAGATCAGTTAATTCGAGCAACGGCGGCGGATGGCGGCATTCGAGTGGTAGGGGTGACGACTACGCGCCTCACAGAAGTTGCTCGGCAGCGGCACGGCTTGTCTTATGTGGCAACGGCGGCTTTGGGTAGAGCGATGACGGCAGGGCTGCTGCTAGTTTCGAGTATGAAGCAGCCGCAGTCGCGGGTGAATATTCGGGTAAAGGGCGATGGCCCCTTGGGTGGGCTGCTGGTAGATGCCGGATTGGATGGCACGGTGCGCGGCTATGTGGAAAAGCCCCACGTGGAGCTGCCGCCGACTGCGAACGGCAAGCTAGACGTGGGCGGCGCGATGGGTAAAGACGGCTACCTGTATGTGGTGCGAGATTTGGGCCGGGGCTATCCGTATAGCAGCACGGTGGAGCTGATTTCTGGCGAAATTGGTGATGACATTACGCATTATCTGGCGACTTCTGAGCAAACGCCGTCGGCGCTGGTGCTGGGCGTGTTTGTCGGGGCCGATGGCGTGGAAGTGGCGGGCGGTTTGCTGCTACAAATACTGCCTAAGGCGGCGCGAGATGAGCTGCTGATTACAGTTTTAGAAGAGCGGCTGGCGGCGCTGAGCGGGTTTACGCCTTTGCTGCGAGCGGGCAAGTCGCTGCCGCAGATTTTTGATGAGCTGGTGGGTGATATTGGGCTGGAAATGCTGCCCGGTTCGCAGATGGTGCAGTTTAGCTGTAAGTGCACGCGCGATCGCATGTTAGGCGCGCTTAAGCTCCTTGGCGTTGACGAACTCAAAGACATGATTGCAGTAGACGATGGCGCTGAGGCTGTCTGCCACTTTTGCAATGAGAAATACCACGCCGATAGCGAGCAACTACAGGCGCTCATTAATGAGCTGAAGGTACAGGCCAATTAGAACGTAAGTTTGAAAGGCTGGTCTTTGAACTGGTCTTTGAAATAGTCGAACGAGGAACTACGCGGCTTCATGCGCTTTAGCTTGACGAATGTTACCGACTTTCTCGGCGCAAGCCATTTTTATCCAGTCTTGACGACTCATTTGAGACTGCTGGCATTCTGCGTCAATATTTTGTAACAAATCTAACGGTAAGGCAAGCTCAACAACCTGCTTTTTCTGAAAGCGGCCTGAAAAATGCTCCGAAACATCTACGCCTGAGTGCGCTTGTTCGGCAATTTCTTCGATGTCTTTTATCTCAATAGATTTGCTGCTCATAATCCCTACGCTCTTGATGGGTTGACTTCCAGGCAGTGACAGCCCAAATGTATTCTCCTGTATCATCAGCTCTGTACTCAACGATAAACGATAATAACGTTCTGCCAACGAACCCGATGAGTCGGTATTGCTCCGGCACCTCTGAACGCTGGTCTTCAATATAGGGCGAACGAAGTAGACTGCCCAATTGAGCAAGATCAATGCCTCGTTTGCTTAATACCTGCTGACGCTTAGTTTCATCCCACTCAATACGCATAGGCGATCGCTTGAGGCGGCCTAATCTTTAAAGAATTATCCCAAGCGCTAATTTTCTGAGTGGTCATGGGTTGGTTATGCTCAAGGCTTTTCAAGTTACTTGCCCTCATCATGGCGTTTTAGCGTTGTCAGAGCTGGCGCGATCGCCCTCAACCGTCAACACCTCTACCCTTAGTTTCGCCACCTTACTCTGCATCGAGTTCCGCCTACTCTGCATCAACTTCCGCCTACTCTGCATCGAGTTCCGCCTACTCTGCATCAACTTCCGCCTACTCCGTATCGAGTTCCGTCTACCCTGCATCGACTTCCGCCTACTCCGTATCGAGTTCCGTCTACCCTGCATCAACTTCTGTCTACCTGCATCGACTTCCGCCTACCCTGCATCAACTTCCGTCTACCTGTATCGACTTCTGCCTTTTTCAAAAACTTCTACTACTCTAGATAAGAGCCTCACACCATCACCATACTTATCGTGCCAACCTCCTCAAAGCAGTACACCGCCCGCTGGATAAATCGCCTTGCCAAAATCCCAGCCGCGCAGTGGGACGCCCTGGCCATGCCGCTGGTAACGCCCGCCTTAGAGTGGGACTGGCTCAATAATATGGAAACCTCCGGCAGCACCGGGCCAAAGACGGGCTGGATGCCCAACCATCTCACCCTATGGCAGGGCGATCGCCTAGTTGCCGCCGCGCCGCTGTACTTAAAGGGGCATAGCTACGGCGAATTTGTGTTTGACCATCAGTGGGCGGAGCTATCTGAGCGGCTGGGCATTGACTACTATCCCAAGCTGCTGGGCATGTCGCCCTTTACCCCGGCAGAAGGCTACCGTTTTTTGATTGCGCCGACTGAAGATGAGGCCGAGGTGACTGAAATTTTGGTGGGGTTGATTGATGATTTTTGCGCTAAGCACCAAATTTCGGGCTGTAACTTTCTCTATGTTGACCCTGAGTGGCGCTGCCGCATGGAAGCGTTGGGCTTTCACAAATGGCTCCATCACAGCTACGTATGGCAAAACCGAGGCTTTAGCAATTTTGACGACTATTTAGGCCAGTTTAACGCCAACCAAAGGCGCAACATTAAGCGCGAGCGCAAGTCGGTAGAAAAAGCGGGCATTCACTTTAAGGTGCATACGGGCCAGAGCCTAACGCCTGAGATGTGTTTGAAAGTGTATGACTTTTATAGCGATACCTGCGATAAGTTTGGCTGGTGGGGCAGCAAGTATCTCAAGCGCGATTTCTTTAAGCGGCTGCATCCGGTGTGGCGCGATCGCGTCGTCATTTTCGCCGCCTACACCGAAGCGAGCCCCGATCCGGTCGGCATGTCCTTTTGCTTTACCAAAGGCGATCGCCTCTATGGTCGCTACTGGGGATCGTTTGAAGAGTACAACAACCTGCACTTTAGCGCCTGCTATTACGAGCCGATTGAATGGGCGATCGCCAACGGCATTCAACTATTCGATCCGGGCGCAGGCGGTCGGCACAAAAAGCGGCGCGGTTTTCCAGCCACGCCAAACTATAGCCTGCATCGCTTTTACTCACCCGAGCTAAACCAAATTTTAGGCAGCTACATCGGCCGCATCAACGAAGCCGAACAGTTTCAAATCGATCAAATCAACGCCGACTTGCCCATCAAAGACCTAGCTCAAGAAATACCGCTCATTGAAAAAGAACCTGTCTAAGGGGCAAAACTCTTTATATAGACTGACTATCAGACGCTCAGCTCGACGATATTGTCAGCAACAGGCGATCGCGAGTCGCTAGCTCATTAAGCAGTAATCTATTCAAGCAGCAATCTATTTTGTAGCTAGGAAGAAGGGCATGAAGTGGAAAACGGGCCGTCGTAGTCAAAACGTTCAAGATCGGCGCGGAATGAGCGGTGGCGGTGGCTACAGTCGCGGCGGCGGTAGCTCTATGGTGGTGGGCGGCGGCGGCTTGGGCATGGTGGTGGTGGCCATTGTGATTGCCCTACTCGGCGGCGACCCAACGGTCGTGTTAGATTCGGCCATGCCGCCCGCCCAGAATCCGGCAGGCGGGCAGTATCAAACCACCTCACCCGAAGACAACGAAAAGGCTGATTTCGTCTATGTCGTGCTCGCTTCAACAGAAGACACTTGGAACCGGATTTTTCCAAGAGAGTTTGGCGGTAACTATCGTGAGCCCAAGCTGGTGTTGTTTACGGGCGAAGTCAATTCTGCCTGCGGCTATGCTCAAGCGGCGGTTGGCCCTTTCTATTGCCCTGGCGACCAAAAAGTTTATATCGACCTGAGCTTTTATCAAGCGCTCCAGTACAATTTGGGCGCACCCGGCGACTTTGCCCAAGCCTATGTAATTGCCCATGAGGTCGGCCACCATGTGCAAAATCTGCTGGGCATTTCCGATCAGGTTCGCGCCGAGCAGCGCCGCGTTAATACCACACAAGCTAACCAGCTATCAGTTCGACAAGAGCTACAGGCCGACTGCTTAGCGGGCGTGTGGGCCAATGACAATCGCGACGTTTTAGAAGAAGGTGATATTGAAGAAGCCGTGAATGCGGCCAGTCAAATTGGCGACGACAATTTGCAAAAGCAGCAGCGCGGCTATGTCACGCCCGATTCTTTTACGCACGGCAGCTCTGCCCAAAGGGTGAAATGGTTTAAGCAGGGCTTTAGCAGTGGCGATGTCGATAGCTGCGATACCTTTGGCGGGCAGCTATAGCTGTTAATCAGTCGTTAGGCGTCCTATACAACAAATACAGCAAAAGTAAGGGGAAATGTTTCCCCGGTCATAGCGGCAATACATCAACTTATGACTACTATACCTTTCAAGGGCTGGTTCATGAAACCGTACGCCGAGCCTCATTGCTGTCAGTTAGCCATCAATAAAAAAACGCTTTCCTGAAGGACAAGGAAAGCGCTGTTTGACGCCACTTGGCAAAGGAGATAACCGCAAGCCTATGAAGCGATCGCCTCGGCGGTATCTCCTTTAGTTTTCATCTGTTCTGTAGCTTAAGCATCCTCATCGTGAGCAAAGCGATTATAGAGAAAGTCAAGCACGTAGTTACGCAGCTCATAATACACAGGATCTTCCATGATTTGAACGCGATCGCGCGGTCTTTCAAATGGAATGGTAATCACTTCCCCAATGCCAGCGGCTGGCCCGTTGGTCATCAGCACGAGGCGATCGCACAAAAACAGCGCCTCATCAATGTCATGGGTAATCATCAGCACCGTACAGCGATGATCATTCCAAATCGTGAGCAGCTCTTCTTGCAGCTCTTCTTTGGTAATCGCATCAAGCGCGCCAAAGGGCTCATCAAGCACCAGCACTTCAGGGCGAATGGCTAAGGCGCGGGCGATCGCCACCCGTTGCTTCATGCCCCCCGAAATTTGCGGCGGCTTTTTGTTCGCCGCTTCTAAAATGCCAACCAGCGCGAGATGATCGCGCACAATCGCCCGCTTTTCGGCCTCGGGCTTTTTAGGATAAACGGTTTTAACGGCCAGATACACATTGTCAAAAACGGTGCGCCAGGGCAGCAGGGCATAGTTTTGAAACACCACCATGCGATCGGGGCCAGGGCCTGTAATCGGCTTTGAGCGCAGCTCTACGCTGCCGCTAGTCGGCTGTTGAAAACCCGACACCATGCTGAGCAAAGTCGACTTACCGCAGCCCGAGTGACCGATCACACAGATGAACTCACCCTCTTCTACCGTTAAGTTGATGTTTTGTAGAACAGGATAGGGGCCTTTAGGCGTAGGATAAACCTTGCCAACATTCTCGAACTTTAAAAAAGAATCTGACTTGGGCAGAGTTCTAGAAATAGGCTGAGGCGAAACTTGCAGTTGCGTATTCATGAGTTGTTTAGAATGTTTTGAAAGCTAAGAGACATTACAAGAGACCGTGAAGTTGTTTTGCCTATGCCACCGCTGCCGCCACCGCCGGAACAGCCAAAGCAGACCGTCTTAGGTCAACTTCGGTGACGCTAAAGTCGCGCTTAATCGGTAGCTGATTGAGATAAGCAATGGGGTCATCGGTCGAAAAGCGCGTTCCATCGAACAGTTCAATAGCGCCTTGGGTGTACTTCATATCCGATAGCCCTAGCTCTCTAGCCGCTGTCAAAAACACGTTAGCCTGACACACTCGCTCTAAAATCTCTAGCCAGTTGCGAGGGAAAGGCGTATGTCCCCATCTCGCTAGCTGAGTGAGCATCCAAAGGTGCTCTGTGCGACTAGGTCTGTTTAAGCCCTCACCAAAGAACAGATGATCGGCGTACTTACGAGAGCCCGCTGCCGTTGGGCTAGGTACGCTTAAGTGAATGTAATCAATCAAGGTGCCGACATATTGCTTCCGCGCTAAAATCTCGCGAATTTCATCTTCGTTATTAGGATCAGTGCAATAGCGGCAGGATTCTATCAGCGCTTTAACCAGCGCAATATGTGTATTAGGGTAGCGCTGAGCCCAGTCTTCTCTCACGCCGAGCACCTTGCCGGGATGCCCGTCCCAAATGTCTGCATCTATAGCGACTGTAAAGCCAACTTTCTCCATCTCTGCCCGCAGGTTCCAAGGTTCACCCACGCAGTACCCATCAATGGTATCTGCCTTAAGATCAACAATCATTTGAGCGGGTGGAATCGTTTGCAGCGAAACATCTTTATCGGGATCGATGCCGCCTGCTGCTAGCCAATAGCGCAGCAGCAAATTGTGCATAGAAGAAGAATGAACAACGCCTAGCCGATGGGCGCGATCGCTCGTCCTATCCACATATTTCTTAAAGTCAGCTAGGCTGCGAACGCCCTGCTCATACAGCGGAGTATCAAAGGTAATCGCGTTGCCGTTACGAGACATCGTGAGCGCGGTAACCATGGATACGGGAGGCTCATCATCACCGCCCAAGGTTAACCACAGCGGCATTCCTGCTGGCATTTGAGCGCCGTCTAAGTAGCCGCCCCGGATGCCATCGCAAACGCCGCGCCAGCTTGTTTCTCTCACTAGGTTCACTTCATCTAGGCCATGCTTAGTAAAAAAGCCTTTTTCTTTGGCGATGGCTAAGGGCGCGCAGGCGGTTAAAGGAACAAAGCCAATATCAAGATTTACTTTTTCGAGGCCGTGGCGAGAGACGGGAGTGGTTTTGCGCGATCGCCACTGCTTAATCCGCTTTTGCTGATTCAAAAAGTAAATCATTTCAGAGCGTAAGCTGTAGTAGCGAGGATGCTCAACCACCTGCATTCGCTCTCTAGGCCGAGGAATGTCCACATCCAAAATCTGGCCAATTTGCGCGCCGGGGCCGTTAGTGAGCATCACAATGCGATCTGAAAGCAGCACCGCTTCGTCAACGTCATGCGTCACCATTACGGTGGTTACTTTATTAGCTTCGCAAATTTTCATAAGCTGCGTTTGCAAGTTGCCTCTGGTCAGCGCGTCCAAGGCTCCAAAGGGTTCGTCTAGCAGCAGCAGCTTAGGGCGAATGGCTAGGGCGCGAGCGATCGCAACTCGCTGCTTCATTCCACCCGAAAGCTGGGCGGGCCGCTTGTCGGCAGCGTCAATTAAGCCCACCATTTTAAGGTTTTCATCAACAATGGCCTTGCGCTCGGCGCTAGAGCGATCGCTCATCACCGTATTCACCGCTAAGGCAACGTTCTCGCGCACCGTTTGCCAGGGCAGCAGCGAATAGTTTTGAAACACAACCATGCGATCGGGGCCAGGTTCTGTAATTTTCTTACCATCTAAGGTAACTAGGCCACCTGTCGGCTGAGAAAACCCCGCGATCATATCTAGCAGGGTTGACTTACCACAGCCCGAGTGCCCAATAAAAGAGATAAACTCTCCTTCTTTAATATCTAAGTTAATGTCAGTAAGGGCGACATATTCCCCACCCTCCGATAGGGGAAACGCTTTATCAACCTGCGTTAACTCTACTAAACTGCTCATTGTCTATCTCCTAAAGTTTTGGCGTCTACAGCTTTTTACGTAAGCTTTTTAACTTAAATGCTTTTTGCGCGGGTGACTATTCAGACACAATCAGATGCTGAATGTAGGCAATCAGTCGGTCAAGCAATAGGCCCACTGCGCCGATATAAATTACCGCCAAAACAATCTCACTGATGTAGTTTTGCTGATAGGCATCCCAAATAAAGAAGCCAATGCCCACAATGCCCGACATCACAATCTCTGCGGCAATAATTGCTAGCCAAGCCAAGCCAATCGCAATCCGTAATCCGGTAAAAATGTAGGGCAGCGCTGCTGGAAATACAATGTTGAGGTAGTAGTCTTTACGCGAAAGCTGTAGCACTTTAGCCACGTTTTGATAGTCGCTCGGAATTTGTCTAACGCCTTCAGCCGTGTTGATCAAAATCGGCCAAACTGACGTGATGAAGATAACGAAGATAGCCGCTGGTTGGTTTTGCTGAAGCGCAACTAGAGCGATCGGCACCCAGGCGAGAGGAGCCACCATGCGCAAAAACTGGAAGAGTGGGTCAAGCGCTTTGTTGATAAGCTGATTGCCGCCGACGATAACGCCGACAACAATGCCGACAATGGCCGCTGCCGAATAGCCCTTGGCGACTCTGCCTAAGCTCGCCAAGGTTTGCCAGAATAGTCCCTTATCTAATCCGCCGTTGTCATAAAAGGGATAGAGCAACAAATTTCGGGTGCGGTCATCTGTCCAAAGCGAAGCTGGCCCTGGTAAACGGGTTAACCCAGAAGAAGAGAATATCTGCCAAATGATTAAAAAGGCTAACGTGCCGGCAACGGGCAGCAAAATATTTTGAAGCTGCTTGTTTGAAAACTTGGGTGAGCGGCGGGTTTTAGCCGCCTTGCGTTTTTGGGTTTGGACGACCATCGTTAAAGCTCCTAATCTGAGTAGAGGGTGTATAGAGAGTGTAGAGTGAAAAGATTTGAGAAACGTTTGCTCTCAAGAGCCCCCTTAGATAAAGCAGGCTCTTGAGATTTTTAGCGATCGCCGCTTTGCTTATGCCTTCTTAATCTTCAAGCTATCGAGATAGGCTTGAGGGTTTTCAGGATCAAACTCGGTGCCATCAAAGAAAGTCTCCACGCCGCGAGAGGTTTCTGTTGGAATATCGTCAAATCCAGCTTCTTCGGCAGCTTCGCGCCAGATGTCTTCGCGGTTCACCTTGTCAATTACCGCCTTAATCTTGTCAAAGTCGGTCATCTCGCCCAAGGGGAAGCCCCAGCGCAGCGACTCTGTTAAGAACCAAAGATCGTGGCTCTTGTAGGGGTAAGACACACTGCCTCGCGGATCTTTCCAGTAAAGCGGGCTCGACTCAAAATCATCAATCGCTGGCTTGCCGTCGCCCATTTCATACTTGCCCTCATAAGGCGGCGTCAGCACTTCCACAGGCACGTTGAAATAGTTACGCCCAGCGCAAATCTGCACCAGCTCAGGTCTGTTGGCAGGGTCGTCACACCACTGCTGAGCCTCCATTAATCCTTTTAATACGGCTTTGGTTGCAATCGGGTTAGCATCTACCCAATCGGCGCGAATGGCCAAATACTCTTCTGGGTGGAACGGCCAGAGCTGCGCGGTGAGTGCGCCCATAAAGCCAATGTCATCGGCCACAATGCGATAAGGCCAAGGGTCACCTGTACTAAACGCATCCATGGTGCCATTGCGCATTCCTTGAACAGTTTCTGCTGAGGGTACCGCTAGCAGGTCAATATCTACATCGGGGTCAACGCCACCTGCGGCGAACCAATAGCGAATCCAAAAGTCTTGGTTTACGTGCGGAAAGGTATGCGCCGCCTTAAACTTACGGCCATTTGTGCTTTGAAAGTTTTTAACGTACTCAGCCGCGCTAGAGATATCTAACCCCAGTCCTTGATCAACGTTTTTCCCCGAAACGGCAATTCCGTTTCCTTGGGTTACAAGCTGTGCAAGCACATACATAGGAATTTTTTGGCCGTTGGTGATGATGCCCTCCGTCATCAAGTGGGGCATCGGCATCTGCCATTGACCGCCGTCAATGCCACCGCCTTGTGAGCCAATCGTTACGTTGTCTCTAGCCGCAGCCCAGCTCGCCTGCTTAGAGACTTCTACACCCGTCATGCCGTACTTGGCGAAGAAGCCTTTTTCCTGGGCGATGATCAGCCCTGCCGCTTCCACAATCGGAATGTAGCCAAGCTTTACGTTGGGCGTTTCTGGCGCTTCGCCGCTGGCAACAGGACTAGCAGCGGGTGCATCGCTGGCCGCGTTATCAGTGGCAGAAGGAGGATTGCCTAAGCAGCTTTGCAGTAAAACAGCTCCTGCTGCTGAGGCGCCAGCTCGAACAATAAATTTGCGACGGGTAAAATTTAAATCAGTCATGGATATCTCCTCATGGCATTTCCGGTGGGGTTAACCGAAACAACAGTACGTACAAGTTTTATAGGGAAAGGCAGAAATTAAAAGCGTCTTAAGCTTCGCCAAGGGTCTTAAATACCATTGACTAAACTAAATTGTTTGCTTAATTTTCATAAGTCTAAGTCTATATGGATAGATACCCAAAGTGATAGACAAGTTTTGTAAATTTAGAACGGTTTTCTAAATTTGATACATAAGCAAAACTTTTCAGTTGTCAAAGCATCACATTTTAGGCTAATGCCTTTAAGGTCGCGCCGTGCAGAATAGTGCTGGCTAAAAAATAGGGCGCAAATTAACAAGCCAAGCGTCCTCTGACGAAGCAGAAAATCCTTAGCTCATCGAGAGATATTGCAGGCTTTTTTCTATCAGAGGCTAGACGCAGATGGCACAAAGGCGAGCTGAAGCGGAATTTGAATAACAAACTCTGTGCCTTTGCCTACTTCAGACCTGATAGTGATAGTGCCCCGGTGCTTGTCGGTGATGATTTGATGGGCGATCGCCAAACCCAAACCAGTGCCCTTACCCACTGCTTTAGTCGTAAACAAATGGTCAAAGGCGCGATCTCGCGAACGGAATGAGGCATTCCTGGGCCATTGTCGGCGATCGCCATCAGTCTAGAATAAGTAGCACGCACCTTTAGCGCTATTAACTTAAGCCCGTCGCTTAACAATATTTAGGCGCTATCAATAGAAGACTTTTTACAGTTTGATCGGTTGTTTGTGGAAAACTTTTGTACCAGCGACCGACAGAATAAAAGGGATAAGGTGTTAATAAACATACGACCCAACTCGCTCGGCTTTGCAGCTTTTGGCATACCGATAGCGGCGCAACAGGAATGGCAATCACAATGTCTTTGGGCTGCTGCTGCCGCAGTCCTTCCATGGCAGCTAGCATTGTTGCCCCTGTCGCTAGGCCATCGTCAACAACAATCACCGTGCGACCTTGGATATCTAACGGTGGCCCGTTCTCTCGGTAAAGCTGTTGCCGCTGCTGTAGCACCTGGCTCTCTTTGGCTATGATTTTCTCCACCATTTTCTCAGAAATCGTCAGCCGCTCAATAACGCTGCGATTCAAAATTCGTATGCCGTTTTCGGCGATCGCGCCAATGGCAAATTCGGGCTGGTCTGGCGCACCGAGCTTTCTCACCAGGTACACATCTAGCGGTAGGCGCAAAGTACGAGCTACCTCATGAGCTACAGGCACGCCGCCTCTAGGAAGCCCCAATACAACGGTATGGGGATGACTGCTATAGGCTTTCAGCTCAGCGGCAAGCTGTTGGCCAGCCTCGGTGCGATCGCGAAATCTCTCCATATCCCTTATTCCTCCCTCGGTAGCTGAGGTAGCAGGCGCTTAAGATATGCGATTGGGCTTGCGGTTGGGCTCACCGCTAAAAGGCTGAACGCCCGTTGCCGGGTAGTCGTCATTGGAGGGGCTAAAAATGCGTAAGACAGCTTCTGCTAATGCGCCAAAAAAGCCTTGCTGCTGCTTTATCTCACCTAGCGCTTCATCCACGTGGCTCGAAGAAAAATCATAGCCTGCTTCGTTAGCCACTTCAATCAGCTCTTCTGGGTTAGCGGCTTTCTCTATCTGCGACTTAAGACGCTCATCTTTAGCGGCATCCGTCAAAAAGCTAACAACACTCTCTTTAGACATCGTCATATCTCCAGCATTAAGTATCTTTTCAAAAGTATTTCTTCAAAACCTATATCGTCTCTATCTCTTACTTCTATGCCTCGCCTCCTCTGTATCTTGCCTTTATGCTAAGTGACGGTTAGCTATTTAACAGATATTTAGAGAAAAAAGTTACGTTTTACCTGCCCTTCATAGCTGGCTTTCATAGCTGGCTAGAAAAGTTGCACCATCAGCTAGACCTTATAAAAACAACAGAAAACGTATTGTGTATTCAAAAGCGTCATCCACACAGAATTTTCATAATTGAAAGGTACCTTGAGAAGGGTGAAGTTTCGACGAATGCCCGACCCGCTGACCGATAGGCAGACACAGGCAGATTCTGGGGTGGCTTGATGGGGTGTGCGATCGCGGCAACCGCAGTATCGTTAAGCTTTATGGCGATAAAATTTTGGCAGAAAGTAAAATAGGTAGGTAGATAGATAGATAAGGTAATGGCCATAAAGCTAGCAGGTATGTAGATGAGCCGACGCATTTTAGTGATTGACGATGAAGAAGCTATTCGGATCATTCTTAAAGCCGTCTTAGAAATTACCGCTGGCTGGACGGTGCTGGTGTCAGCCTCTGGAATCGAAGGTGTCACCATGGCTCAAGCTGAGCAGCCCGACGCTATTTTGCTAGATGTGATCATGCCTGAGCTAGATGGCATTGCCGTTTTTCATAAGCTCAAGGCCCAGCCGTTGACTAAGCATATACCCGTCATCTTTTTGACGGCCCAGGCCAGAGAACTGGAGCGAAGAAAATTAGAGGCGCTGGCATCCGGCGTCATTCTTAAGCCATTTGAGTCCGAGACGATTGCGCATCAAATCAGAACGATGCTAAATTCTTCAGCATAAGAAAAACATCGGCGACTGCCCCTCACAAAAGTCCTTACGACAGTCCCTCAAAAGAGCCCTTTGAACATGCCCCTTAAAAAAGAAAGATGAAAGCCAAGGTTCACGCTCAAGAATCTGCCAGACTCAGCGCCCTGAGAGCTTATAACGTGCTTGATACCCCGACAGAGAAAGCCTACGATGACCTTACGGCGCTGGCGGCTTTTATCTGCAATGTGCCGATTGCCCTCATTAGCCTCATTGAGGCCGACCGCCAGTGGTTTAAGTCCAAAGTAGGCATCAGTGCTAGCGAAACCCCACGCGACGTTTCCTTTTGTGCCCATGCCATTTTGGAAAAAGGCATCATGGTTATTGAAGACGCACGGCGTGACGAACGCTTTGCGGATAATCCTTTGGTGACCTGCACGCCCGATATTCGCTTCTATGCAGGCATCCCGCTACTAACGCCCGAGGGCTACCCGTTAGGAACGCTCTGCGTGATCGATCAGCAGCCTAACAACTTGTCAAGGGCTCAAATAACCGCGCTAGAAGCATTGGCGCGTCAGGTGGTGGCGCTGCTAGAGCTAAGTCGGGTGTCAGCGCAGCTAGCTGGGGCTTTAGAAAAAATAGATTCTATGGGGGGGCTTATTCCCATTTGCGCACACTGCAAGGGCGTTCGCGATGATGAGGGCTATTGGGCCACCGTTGAAGAGTTTATTGCACAGCACTCAGACGTAGCCTTTACGCATAGCGTGTGCGATCGCTGTATGCAGGCCCACTATCCAGAAGCCGTCAAGCTTTGGCAGGCAACCCACCCTGCTCCAGGATAGTTTAGTTGGCAGTTAGGATCTGTTCTTCATAATTTCTTCAAAGTTTTCAGCGATAACTAAAGCTGACGACCGACGCGAGAGGGACTCACCATGATGACTGTTGCCGACATTATGACCGCTGAAGTATCGACCATTCGTAGCTCTGCCAAAGTAACGCAGGCGATCGCCCTAATGCAGTCAAAGCAAATGCGATCGCTCATCGTTGAGCCAGAAGTTTCAGGCGGCGTTCATGGCATTGTCACCGAGCGAGACATTGTTTATTCTGTCACGGCCCAATGCGCAGATCCAGAGAAAATCAGGGTCGGTGAGATTATGCAAGCGCCCTGCATTTCAGTAGAGCCGCACTTAAGTCTGTCTGCTGTTGCCAAACGCTTTTTAGAAGCGGCTATACAGCGAGCGCCAGTGATCGACAGGGGGCGGCTGTTGGGCGTAGTCTCCATCACCGACATCATTATGAAATGCAATATAGATGCGGTCGATCTGCCCGACAATCTTTCAGAGCAAATTGAAAAAGCCCTCCGTCACAGCCGATTGAGCTGGCATGAAGCCGATCAGCTTGATCATGAAAGTGAAGCGGCTTTGAAAGTTTTGAAAGAGCTACGTTAAAAGCCTTTAACGGTTAGGCCGTAGCCGTGTAGCCATATAGCTATTTAACAGTCACTTTTAGGACATTTTTAGGACACTGCCCCCATGACGCTTCTTTACTGTTTTAGCAACGCTAGCTTGACGCGGCGTGTACTCACCTACCTGCACAAAAAGCTGCGAAGGTTCATTGACTATGTGACCGTTATTTTTTTTGATGACTGTTGGATCGTGCACTTAAAGCTCACGCCTAGCATAGACGCTCAATGCTTTGAAGACTGTCAGGCCGTTTTCAGTGAAAATGGCTTACCCTATCGACTCTCTGCCTGGATTGACCAAGCCCTCAAAGAGCTAGATGGCTGCTGTGATCCAACAGCCGTTATGAACCATCATCAAATTGCAATTGTTTCCCACGGGGCTCCCCAATTTGAAGAAGTCGAGCACTTTCGGCAGCAGTTTGTTAAAGGGCTAGGCTATTGCCCGCCTAGTTTGGCTTAGGGTAAGCACAGTAGTAGGAAGCGAATAGCCTTCAGCAGGAAGCGAATAGCCTTCAGCAGGAGGTGAATAGCCTTCAGCAGGAAGTGAATAGCTCTCCGCAGGAAGTGAATAGCTTTCCGCAGAAGGTGAATAGCTTTCAGTGGGAGCGGTATCAACTACAGTGAGTTGATTCAAGAACTGACGCTCAAGAATACTTAAAGCGTTGGCAGTGCTAACAGCACATCTAAAAAGGCAAACACCGCACGAGGCAGCACAGCGTTTTCTAGAATAGCAATGCCTACCACCCGCTCTAAAGGTTTGGGCAGTGACTTTACTCGCACGCCGGGATAGGCTCGGCCTCTAAGCGAGCCAACACCGCTGCGCCTAGCCCCTTTTTAATCATATTCATCAGCGTGGAGTCTTCTCTCACTTCGTAGGCGGCGGGTAGGGCATGGCCAAATTTTGCGGCGTGCTGTTCTACCAAAACGTTGTGCTGATTAGAGCGCACGTTTACAATGCGTGAATAGCTGGTGAGCTGCTCCCAAGTGAGCAGCGGGTCGTCGGCTTGGGCATTTTGGGGTTCGGCTGCTTTGAGCGATCGCGGCTGTAATGCTCCTTCTGTTGAGGAAGATGGTTCGGGCGGCAGCAGGGCCACAAACTCTTCTCGAAACAGCTCCCACGACTGCAATCCTGCTGGGGCGGGCAGCAGCGTAAAGCCTAAGTCGGCTTGGCCGTCTCGCAGCGATCGCTCTACATCAAAATAGCGATCATACTCGGTAATTTCTACCGTCATTTGCGGGTGCACCTGGCGAAACTGAGAAATCACGTCAGGCAAAATATGGGTGGCTACCGTGCGCACGGCGGCAACTCTCACCCGCCCGGTCTGTAGCCCTTTGGCTTGTTTGGCCGTCTGCTGAATGTCGTCAAGCTGACCTAAAATGCTTTTGGCCTGCTGATAAATTTGGGTGCCAATGGGGGTGAGCACCGCGCCCCTGCGATTGCGCAATAGCAAATTCTGTGGGCCTTTGTGCTGACGGGCCTGCTTTCTACGCTAATTGGCACCTCGTTTGGGGCGGTGGGCACGCTCGGGATTGCTCTGATGGTGATGGCGCGCAGCAGCGATGTAGATGTAAACCCAGTGGCAGGGGCGATTATTGCAGGGGCTTTTGTGGGCGATCGCTGCTCACCGATGTCTTCTAGCGCTCACCTGGTCGCGGCAATCACTCACACTTCGCTATACAACAATCTGCGCAATATGATTATCAGCAGCCTGTGGCCGCTAGTTCTCTCGCTGATTTTCTATAGCGTTCTCTCCTACTTTCACCCTGTTCAGCTCAGCGCTAACCCCATCACGGCGGAGCTGGCAAA
>JBARVS010000359.1:0-3422 GCA_049646385.1 Phormidesmis sp.
CCGTCGAACAGAATGCTTTCCGCCGTTGAGACGAAGAAAGAACCTGGAATACTTATAAATGCATTTGGCCCAATCAGAACGCCATTTGGGTTAAGCAGAAAGAAATTAGGATTGCTTCCGCCCACTACTTGCAACACGCCGTTCAGGGTTGAAGCCTCGCTGCCAGTAACTCGACTGAAAATATTAGTAACGCCGTTGGCTGCGCCAGCGTAGTTAGGAGCACCTAACCAAAACTGCGTATAGGCTGTTTCTGGAGAGAAGGTTTCAAAGCTGTGAAAGAGATTTTTGCCCTTTACAGTGCCACCAGTTACTAGGAAAAAATTTGGATAGTTCTGTACTTGGGTGTCGGTTGTATTGTCGGTAGTAACGGCTGGAACCGCCTGTGCGTGAGCAGTGCTTTTGCTCAAAATCAGGCTTTCGCCAGCAGTGAGCATACTCGACAGCAGCGCGCCCGTTACACCCATACGCAGCAGCTTGGCAAAAATAAAAGCGGCGGTAGCTTGGCGCAGCTTAAAACGATCGCGTTTCCTATTCATAACACCTTGAGCAAATAGCAGATTCACAGACCCCCCAAAGGGCCTATTCTCCTTTCAAAATACCCAAGCAAAAAGCGCGATAGGCTAAGTAAATCAGC
Organism: Phormidesmis sp.; assembly: GCA_049646385.1. GTDB lineage: Bacteria > Cyanobacteriota > Cyanobacteriia > Phormidesmidales > Phormidesmidaceae > Phormidesmis. The sequence goes on from JBARVS010000359.1 coordinate 635, forward strand.
CCAATCGCGCCCTTCAAAAGTCAGCTCAGCTCCTGACGGATCAAATGGCCTACACAGCAGCAGGCTGATCCATCTGCGCTAGTCGGTCAGATAGCAACTTCTCTAGCTCTTCTAGCGCCTTAGTGAAGCCTGCGATGCCTTCATCGAGCTTTTCGTTGGCCATGCGATCGCTCTCATGCATCCGAGCAAAGGTCTCTTTGTCCATCGTTTGCTTTTTAATGTTTAAGTCCTTTGCATTCTCAGGGTTGAGCTTGCGGGGCAAATCGCCTTCGGTTTCGGCTAGGGGCGCTAGCAGCTTGGGTGAAATAGTCAGCAGGTCACAGCCCGCTAGCTCTTTAATTTCATCGAGGTTGCGAAAGCTTGCGCCCATAATTTCGGTCTTATAGCCAAACTTTTTGTAATAGTTGTAAATTTCAGTGACCGACTGCACGCCCGGATCTTCAGAGGGTGGATAGCTGTCGCGACCCGTATCTTTTTTGTACCAGTCGAGAATGCGACCGACAAAAGGTGAAATGAGCGTTACGTTGGCTTCGGCGCAGGCGATCGCCTGATGCAGCCCAAACAGCAGCGTTAAGTTACAGTGAATGCCTTCTTTTTCAAGAATTTCAGCGGCTTTGATGCCTTCCCAAGTAGAGGCGATTTTGATGAGGATGCGATCGCGGCTCACGCCCGCCTCTTCATACTCAGCAATCAGATCTCGCGCCGTCGCCAACGTGCCTTCCGTATCGTACGAAAGCCTAGCATCCACCTCAGTCGAAACGCGACCCGGAATAATTTCTAAAATGCGCTTACCAAAGGCCACAGCCAAATGCTTAAACGCTTCAGCCGCGACATCTTTATCTATCGCATCCTTGCCCATCTTATCTTTGGCCTGTTGCAGCGTCTCATCCAAAATGCTTTGATACTGCGGCAGCCCAGCAGCAGCGGTAATTAGCGAAGGATTGGTCGTTGTATCTTGAGGCGTAAACTCTTCAATTGCGCTAATGTCGCCAGTGTCTGCCACAACGACGGTCATTTCTTTAAGCTGAGAGAGCAAACTCATAAGCATTCTCCAAGGATTATCTGCTCATCATTGTAATCATCCTCCCCCAAGTTCAACGTCTATCAGAAGAGTCGGCAGGCGAACCGAGCGCGATCCCCCTACAAAATACCGTCAGCCTGCGCAAAAATTGACCGCCAGCCAGGAAGCGTAAATAGCCGTACGCACCCCATTCATAGAATTACAGCGATCTCTTTGAGGATACTTAAAATCTGTTGACCTCATGACATTCCGCTTTCTTAAAAGATTCTTTAAGCGACGCCTGACGATGCAGCTGCGGCCTTAGTTAGTGGCTATGTGCTACGAGCGATCGCCTGTAGCTGGCCCTTTCCCGGCTCTTTTCCTGACGCCTTGCCTGATCCCGCTTTAAGGTCACCCTCACGCTCAGGCTCCTCATCGTCAGCGTCGTTAGCACACTCAGCCATGTCGTACACAGGCAGGTCAAACCAGAAGGTGGTGCCTACGCCCACTTCACTCACCAAATTAACCCTGGCGTTGTGCTTATCCATAATGTGCTTCACAATCGACAGTCCTAAGCCAGTGCCTTCTAGCGTATGCACTCGGTTTTCTACGCGGAAAAAGCGACCAAAAATTGCGGCCTGATCTTCATCGTCAATGCCCAAACCCGTATCGCCAATTTCAATCCGCACATTTGGGATGAGCTTCGAGCTGAGCTTAGTAGCCACTCTTTGGGGCGCACGATAGGCTCGAATCACGACTTTGCCACCCGCCGGGGTAAACTTCAGCGCATTGCCTACCAAGTTGCCAAACACCTGCAACAGCAAATCGTAGTTGCCCAGGCTAGCAGGCAGATCGTCTTGAATGTCTTTTTCCAGCGTAATTTGCTTGTCTTTAGCGTTGAGCTGATAGGTTCGCAGCACTTGCTCAATCGGCTGATGCACCTCTACTGCTGCAAATTCATAGCGTTTACCCGATTCTAAGCGAGATAAATCCAACACGTCATTGACTAGGCGAGTAAGCCTATCGGTCTCGTTGTTGGCCGTCGCTAAAAATTCTTTGCGCTCGTTCTCGCTCAGGTCTTCGCCATATTCGTGCAGGGTCTCTATAAAAGACTTGATGTTGAATAGCGGAGTGCGCAGCTCGTGAGAAACGTTGCTGATGAACTGGCTTTTGGCCTCGTTGAGCGCGACTTCTCGGGTAATATCTTGCAGGGTAATCGCTACCCCTTTTACGTTTTCTCGCGCCTGATCTAGCACCGGATTTAGCAGCACTCGAACCGTCCGGATGCCCTCTAGCAGCGAAATCCGAAACTCGCTGCCTTCGTGCGTTTCGCCCGCTACTGCCTGCACTAAAGGAGGGCCTAGCTGAGCCCGCACCTCAGGCTGCAAGCGATCTAAAATACTGCCTTCTAACTCAGCATTAGCTTCCCAGCCCAAAATGCGCCTAGCCGCAATATTAACCAGCACCAAATTAGTCTCGGCATCTAGCAAGATGGCACCGTCTGCAATGGTTGAAACCAGGCTCTCTAGCTTAGCTTTTTCGGCAGTTAGCTCTTCAATATTCTGCTCTTCATAGCGCTCTAGGCGCTCAGCCATATCGTTAAAGCTATAGATTAGCTCACCTAGCTCGCCGCCCAGGGGCAGATTAATTCGCTGCTTAAAGTTGCCGGCTGCAATATTTTTGACCCCTAGCAACAGCTCCTTAATCGGCTGCGTAATCGTCAGTGCATTAATCACCGCGCCTAAAATCACCATGACCCAAATCGAGACGAACACTGCGATCGTCACG
>JBARVS010000360.1:0-4316 GCA_049646385.1 Phormidesmis sp.
ATCTTGCTTCGTTAGGCCCACCGCTTGCTCAACCAGTTCGCGATGTATCGCTGGCTGCTGTTGGTTTAAAAGAACGGCGTTTGTTGGTAACAGCTTACCTGCTCGAACGGCTTTCAAAATTTCAGGCGAAAGGTTCAGCATTCGCCCAGAATATTATCGAATATGTTGTTCTGATTTATAACATTAGCTTCATTCAAAGACGCTGTAGTTCGGATCTTTCCGAGCTTTCTATGTATGCTGAATCGGTATCTGATTCGCGGAAGGTGCCGCTGCGTTTCTTGTTGCCATTGATGACCAAACCGATCATATTTGTATTCACATCTTCTAGTTTCTCCATGGTTTGCTGTAACACTGACTTATCTGTTTGGTCGAGTCTAGCCACTAAAACTAGGCCGTCTGTAAAGCGATTAATAACGCTAGCGTCAACTAAGCTAGAGAGCTGCGGGGTATCAATGATAATTAGATCAAAGATTGTTCTGCAGTGGGCTAGTAGAAGCTGCATCTTGAGCGATCCTAATAGATTGACAGGATTGTCGACAGTAGGGCCGCCAGTGACGACATACAGCTTATCGTTGGCACGAACTTGTTGAATGCCTTCTGGGGGCTTCAAGTCGGTGTTTAAGAGACTGCTCAGCCCGACGTCGTTGGGTAGATTTAGCATCCGATGAAGCTGAGGGTTGCGAAGAACCCCGTCAATAATAAGGACGCGCTGACCCATGCTGACCGCTGTTTCTGCCCAGTTGAGGGCTAGCATAGATTTGCCGTCGTCGGGGGCAGCAGAGCTAATAGTGATGGTGCGAATAGGTTTGCCTGAATTGCCAATTTGCAAGTGAGCATTTGTCATTCGCAGCGACTCTACAAATTCAGCGGAAGTATCATATTCGTCAAGCAGAGAAAGAGCGATCGCACTCATCGACTTAGAAACCTTAGCACTCGACTTAATCAGCATGGATCGCAGTCGGCTCAGCAGCTTTCGCTTATGCCGATTACCCGAGATTCCACCTTCATCTAAAAACAATTGCTGATTGAAAGGGAGTACGCCCAGCACCGGCAGATTAACTTTTGCCTTTAGGTCTTCAACCGTATGGTAAGTATTGTCGAGCTTGTCGATAGCAAACGCAGCGGCTCCGCCCAAAGCTAGCCCCATCAGCAGCGCTGTCATCAAGCTTTTAACCGGATCGGAAGCAATCGGAACAATCGCAGGTTCTCTCACTAGCTCCCAAGGAATTTCTCGCTGAGCCGCCTCCACCTGGAGCGTTTGACGTGTCTCTAAAAAGCCTTCCAAGCTGGCATCAGTAATTTCTATTTCTTTTTGCAAGGCGGTGTACTGCCGATTGAGACTGGGCACCTGCTGCGCCTGAGTCTCTAACGCCGCCTTAGCCGCATTGACAGACTGCAGCTGTGTGTTGAGGACTTGCGATTGCACATCGGACTCAGCTAACCGATTGCTCAAAAATTGCTCAGCCTGTTTCTCCATGAGCGGCAGCAAATTATCCCGCTGCTTTTCTAAACTTTTAATTGCCGGATTCTCGGGGCGAAAGCGCGTTAGTTCTGTCGCTATTTGCGCATCAATCGCTCGAACTTGGTCTTGCAGTTGCTGGTAGGCAGGCGATTGCTCAATCGCCACTTGAATGCCTTTGTCTTGATTGAGTACAGCCCTGCGAGACTGAACAGCCGCTAGCTCTTGCTCTAGATCCTGTTGCTTCTGGTTTAAGGTTGCCATCTGAGTTGAGAGCTGTGCTGATTGCGTCTCCGGATCTCCAAAGCTGTTTTCCTGCTGAAAGTTCTCTAAGCGATCTTGCAAACCGTTGAGTCGATCTCTCAGCGTATTAAGCTGTTCGTCAACAAACTGAAGCCCTTGACGTAAATAGGTTTGGCGCTCGTTCAAGCTGTACTGCAAATACTTCCCAGCTAAAGCACTTAAGACAGCTCGCGACTGGGTTTCACTATTGCTTTGGTAATCAACTTGTATCAGCTTAGTTTTTCCTAGCTGTGAAATATCGACTTGATTAGCCAGTGCTTTGTAATTCAGACTAGGATAATCCTTCTGTAGCTCAGTTACGACTTCTCCTAAAAGTTTTGGGCTTTTTAGAATGGCAATTTGGGTAGCGTAGTCTAGTCCAGAAGCACGTTGACGCGCGCCATCACCCGTGGGCATCGCTAGATTGGCATTTTCTGCATTGACAGGTTCTACTAAAATTTGAACGTTGCCCTGATACAATGTTGTTTGATTAAGGGTTTTCCAAGCAGAATAGCCAAAGAAAGCAATCGCGACACCCGCTACAATAAAAGCCCGTCGCCTGAAGACACCTAGTATCTGGCCCAGCCCTTCTTCACCCTGGACGGGTCTACTGGGTCGCGGTGCTGGCAAAGGGGAGATATCTGTAGGTGTTTGATACCCGTTAGACATAGCAACAGAGGTATCTAAAGAGTCTTTCATAGTCATCGAACAAAATATAGTAGAAGATGATTAGGCTGTTGAGAAATTAAGGGGGTGAAGAGACATCTTTAGAGAAGTAGCAAAAACGGCAACAGCAGGTTCAAAGTGTTATTAAGCCCGCCTAGGCTATCGTCAAAGGCGGCTCTGCCGGAGCGACCGACTACAATGACATCGTTAGGCTGCAAAAGGGGATTAGTGTCAGGATTGATATCTTTAGACAAATCGACATCTATAGATCTTCTTTCGACGGTTCCGTTAGGATTGAAGCGCACAAGCGTGGCATCCTTTTGCGATCGCCGATTCAATCCACCCGAAGCTAACAATGCTTGGTTGAAAGACGTATTAGCCCTTACCTCTAGCCCGCCTGGATTCTCAACCTCGCCAACTACGTTGACCTGAATAGTACCGGTAGAAAGGCTAGAAGAGGTAAGCGAGTAGATTTCTTCGGGGGCTAATGCTAAAGCGGTAGGCACCCGGATAGTGTCGCCTTGCTGTAAGACCAAATCCTGGTTCAAATCGCCGTTTTGGAGTAGTTCCCACAGATTGACAACAAAGAGTTGTTCTCTTCCACTTCTGGTCTGACGGCGTAGCTGTACCTGACGTAAATTGGCAGAAGGCGTAAGTCCGCCAGCCTGTTGGAGAGCTTGCACCAAGGTCACTCGCCCAGCCGCCGTCTCTAGCTGGTAGGGACCTGGTTGGCTGACCTCGCCAACGACGGCCACATCTAAGGGACGCTCTAGCTTGGCTTCTAAGTTAGAACCCGATAGCTGGCTAAGGGCGAATGGGTTAAGTTCAGTCGCGGAGGAAATGACGATAGAATCGCCATCTTGTAAAAAGATATTTTGCTTGATATCGCCATTTTGTAGTAGCGCTAATAAGTCAACCGTGAGCTCAGTTGTGGTTCCATCGGCGGCCTCGCGTCGTACCTTAATCTGGGTCAAATCGGCGGACTGGGTCAGCCCACCCGCTTGCTGGAGTGCCTGAAATAGTCTGGGGTATTCGCCCTCTTGGGAGCTTAGGGTATAGAGTCCTGGCTGAGTAATTTCTCCGGTAATGGCGACTTGCAATGGGCGCTGCTGAAGGACGTTGATAGAGACGATGGGGTCTTGCAGTTGAGAGACATAGCGATTGGCGATCGCATTACTCGCCTGACTCACGGTTAGTCCTTTAATCAAAACCCGCCCAATCAGCGGTAAGTCTATGGTGCCGCTAGTAGAAAGACGATGCTGTCCGCTATATTCTGGAACGTTGAAAAAGCTGACTTCGATAATGTCTCCCGGCCCCAGGATATAGTTTTCGTCTACGCCAGTGCTGAGGGGTAAGGTGGCAGGGGGTTGGCGCAGGGGCTGCGCAGTCGGGGGCGTGGCATTTCTAGGAGCGGACAGCGTTGGGAGAGCGGGTGGCGTCACTCCATTATTGAAGAGAGGGCTTTCTGAGCTGTTGAACTGTGAAATGAGCTGGCCTATCGGTAAACTTTCAGCCGCCGGGGTATATTCGTTGTCTATGGCCGTATTAATGGGCGGGCGGGCATCTGGGAGTCGGGTGAGTGGTTCAATCGTTGGGATGACGCTGCTCGGAACCGGAAGTGTTCGAGCGGTGGGAAAAGTTGTCCCGCTACTAGCAAGAAAACGGTCTGAGCCGTTGAGCTGTGTAACGAACCGATCGGCTGCTGAGCTGTTCTGGGCTACTGCAAAAGCGGCTGAGGAAGAAGGGTCTAAGACCGCATTGGGAACAGGCGAGGTGGCAAAAGACCGCGAGACGGCCGCTCTAATTTTGAGGCGATCAAGTGATACGTCCTCGAAAGGCGCGACCTGGACGGCCTTGCCTGAAGTAGCTGCGGCGCGCTCGGTTGAACTAGCTTTACTGGCGTCTACAG
>JBARVS010000361.1:0-6838 GCA_049646385.1 Phormidesmis sp.
GAACATATCTGCACCTGGCGCGGCGTAGACTTTATCAACGACAGCAAAGCCACCAACTATGACGCCGCCGAAGTCGGCCTGCGCTCAGTGGTTGGCCCCGCCATCCTCATCGCAGGTGGAGCCCCCAAAGACGGTGACGACACCGCCTGGATTGAACAAATTAAAGCAAAAGCAGCCTGCGTCCTGCTCGTTGGCGATGCCGCCGATCTGTTCGCCCAGCGCCTAAAAGCGTCCGACTATCCTCACTACGAAAACGCTCAAACCATTGATCGCGCCGTCGCTCGCAGCGCCGAAATCAGCAAAGAACAGTCTATCAAAACCGTACTGCTCTCCCCCGCCTGCGCCAGCTTTGACCAGTACGCCAACTTCGAGGTGCGCGGCGATGATTTTCGTCAGGTTTGCACAAAGTATTTAGGCGAGCTGTGAACGTCTTAGAAACCTTATGCCAGCTTGAGTTTTTCAATTGGGGAAACAATTTTCTGGCGTCTCATCTGCATTGCCTGCCGCAGCAGTTTCCAGGCAGAGGGCGAAAGCGCTGCTGGCAATCCTAGCTCCAGGCTAGTCATCGGTCGCTTTTGCTTTAGCGCCACGATTGCCCAGTGCAAATGCAGATACTGATCGATATTAGAGAGTGCTGGCAGCTTCTTCTGATGCTTCGCGTCTATATGGGCGTAAATTCGCTCTTTCATCAGCATATTGCTCGCTAGGCGCTGCTGAAGGGCAATTTTTTGATCATAGCCACCGGGCCAAACGGTGCGATAGGCCAAGGGCTGATTAATAAATAAAGCATCGCCATGCTCAGCGACGCGAATCCAAGAGTCAATATCATCACAGCTTGTCATGCTCAAGTCCCAGCCGCCAGAGCGCAAAAAGGCATCGCGACGCACGGCAACCTGAGCAGGCGTACCAAACGGCACGACTTCAAGCAACATGCCGTAGTGAATGTCGGCCTGAGGAATGTAAAACACTTCGCCTGGGCCAGTGGCGGGTGTAACGCTTAGCTCATTGCCGTCAGTATCAACCTGAGCGGCCTGACAGGAGCAAATCACGGCTTCGGGGCGAAGCTGAATGGCTTGGGCGATCGCCTCAATACAGCCATCTGCCAAATAATCATCATCATCTAGCAGCTTAATCCATTCACCGCTGGCCGCTTCTACACCAGCGTTGACCGCGCCTGAGTGATTGGTGTTCGTGGCGTTGCGGACGTAAATGACGCGCTGACGAAGCTCCTCTGAGAGAGAATCGCCCAAGGATTCTACATAGGCTTGGGTGCCATCCGTTGAGGCATTGTCTACCACCACTATTTGGGCGGGCAACGTTTGGCTAAGGGCTGAGTGAATGGCTCGCTTCAGCAGCGCTAGCCGATTATAGGTCGTGATTACAATGCTAAAAGAGAGCGCTGCCATAGCTTTTGCGTCCTAAAAACCCTAAGAAATAGAGACCATCTATCATAAGTAGCTGGCTCACCGTAGAGGCTGCGTAAATTTTCTGAAGTTTCATCTTAAGTTTAATAAGAAGCCGCTTTTGCTTGCTCATGACGAGGCCAGTTGTCGGTTTAGAGCGTTAAACTAGGCTTCAGACAATGCGTCATAAAAGATGCGCTCCGACCGTGGCCTTTAACACCATCAGATTCGATGACCCGTGCGATGACTCACCTTCTCCTTAAGCTCATGGCTAGCCAGCTCAACCGACCGCTAGCGCCTGATGCGGCTAGTCAATCTCGTCACGCCCAACCAGCCGCCTCATTTTCTAAGCTAGTTTCTAGACTGGGCAAGGCTTCGGCTGGCACATTGGCGGCAACGCTGCTGCTGAGCCAGGGGACAATGTTAGGGCGATCGCCCGCGCTGGCACAAGGTACTCATCAGGCATCTAATCAACTTGTGGCTCAAACGGCCCAGCCTCCAAAAACAACAGAAGCTGACACCCAAAAGCCGCCCGCTAACGCACCCGTCGATGGCGCTGAGCGTAAATCTGACGACTCTGCCAAGCCGAGCGACAGCGAACTGACCTATGGCGAGCTGCTGAAGAAAATTGATAATGGCGAAGTCAAAGAAGTATCGCTCGATCAGGTGAATGGCGTTGCTAAAGTAACCCTAAAGGACGCTCCAGAAGGGGCAAGCCCTCAAGAGGTAAAGATTTTTGCCAACGACAAAAATCTAGATTTGCAAGAGCGGTTGCAGGCTAATAATGTCGATTGGGAAGCGGCTCGGGCAACCGACAGTAGCGTCGTTACGAGCTTTGTCACCACGGCTGTAATTGGCTTAGTTGTGGTGTTTGCCATGCTTGCCCTGCTGCGCAAATCAGCCGGATCGAGCGGCGGGGCGATGAGCTTTGGTAAGTCAAAGGCGCGTTTTCAAATGGAGGCCAAAACTGGCGTCATGTTTGATGATGTTGCCGGCATTGATGAAGCCAAAGAAGAGCTGCAAGAAGTAGTGACCTTTTTGAAGAATCCTGAGCGCTTTACGGCGATTGGCGCGCGCATTCCAAAGGGGGTGCTGCTAGTAGGCCCGCCCGGAACGGGTAAGACTTTGCTGGCCAAGGCGATCGCGGGTGAAGCGGGCACTCCTTTCTTCAGCATCTCCGGCTCAGAATTTGTTGAAATGTTTGTGGGAGTTGGCGCTTCTCGCGTTCGCGACCTGTTTAAAAAAGCCAAGGAAAGCTCGCCCTGCATCGTCTTTATTGATGAGATTGATGCGGTAGGCCGTCAGCGTGGTACGGGCATCGGCGGCGGCAATGACGAGCGTGAGCAAACGCTCAACCAGCTACTCACCGAAATGGATGGCTTTGAGGGCAACAGCGGCATTATTATCATCGCGGCGACTAACCGCCCCGACGTGCTCGACTCGGCGCTGCTGCGTCCGGGCCGCTTTGATCGGCAGGTGTCGGTAGACTTACCGGGCTATAAAGGTCGCCTGGGCATTTTGAAGGTACATGCTCGCGATAAGAAAATTGTCGAGGAAGTGAAGATGGAGGCGATCGCCCGTCGCACCCCCGGTTTTTCGGGTGCGCAGCTTGCCAACCTGCTGAACGAATCGGCCATTCTTACCGCTCGCCGCCGCAAAGACGCCGTTACCATGCTAGAGGTGAACGACGCGATTGATCGCCTCACGATGGGCCTTAGCTTAACTCCCCTGCTAGACAGCAAGAAAAAGCGGCTAGTGGCCTATCACGAGGTGGGTCATGCCCTGGTCGCCACCCTTTGTAAACATGCCAACCCGCTAAACAAAGTCACTATTATTCCGCGATCTGGCGGTGTGGGCGGCTTTGCTAGCTTTTTGCCTAAAGAAGAGCAGGTGGATGATGGGCTAGTGTCTTTTGGTGAAATTGTTGATCAGCTAGTAGTGGCGCTAGGCGGTCGAGCCGCAGAAGAGGTGATCTTTGGCCATGATGAGGTGACGGTGGGCGCTAGCAGCGACATTCAGCAGGTCAGCCGGATTGCTAGGCAAATGGTGACCCGATTCGGCATGTCTGAGCTGGGCTCATTTGCGTTGGAGAGTGAAAATTCTCAGCCGTTTTTAGGCCAGAGCAACCTAATGGGCGGCGGGCATGAGTATTCTGATGAGCTAGCGACCAAACTTGATGAAAAAGTGCGAGAAATTGCGCAAGAAAGCCTGGATAAGGCAATCGAGATCATCTATAACAATCGCACTTTAGTAGATCGGCTGGTAGATACGCTGATCGAAAAAGAGACGATTGATGGAGAAGAGTTTCGCGGCATTGTGAGCGAGTACACGCAGCTTCCCGAAAAGGTGATTGTAAAAACAACCTAAACCCAACAACCCCCCGCATGGGCCAATCCTTTTGGTTGCCTATACGGGGGTGCAAGGGAAATAAATTATCCGATCTATTTCCGATCTATTGGGGTAGTGACGCTCGACGCTGACCGTCTGCCATGGCCTGAAGTACCAGGGCAGGATCTACCCAGTCGCCCTGATAGCGCATACCCCAGTGTAGGTGAGGCCCAGTTGTGCGCCCGGTCATACCGACTCGGCCAATGCGATCGCCGATGGCGACCCCTTGACCTTCGACAATTTGCAGGCCACCGCCGCTATCGACGAATACTCGCCGACCTCTATCTGTGGTTACGTAGCCCTGCATGTGACAGTAAACATGCGTCCAATCGCCGGACTCGATTATCACCGAAGTTCCACAGGCGCTATCGTCAGAAACTTCAACGACCTGGCCATCCCACCAGCTACGAACATAGCTGCCTTCAGGCGCAGCAATGTCAATGCCGTAGTGAAAGCCTGAGCCGCGATAGCCGAAGGGAGAGGTATATGCCTGAAAGCCTTCAACCGGAAAGGAGGCTACCTGCCAGGGTTCGCTAGCTCTGGCGATTTGGGCATCGGGCAGGGCGGCGGCGGCCTGACGAAGCGCTTTGGGCGCTACCTCGCTGAGTCCACCAAATAACAGGCTACCGACTAGCAGCAAGCCACCATACGAAAGCTTCCGCTGTCGGGAGGAAGCGAGCCAGAACCGACGCAGCGAGAGAGAAGAAAATCGCTTCATACAGAAGAGTGTGTAAGAGTGTGAGGAACTGAGCTAAGTGTTTTTACTGAGGTGCTTTACTGAGTTTTTACAGGTATTTTTACAGGGTAGCTATTTTATCTTTGCAGGCTGGGTGCTTAATTGACATGGCTAGCTAAAGAATGATGCATCGTTCGATATGAGTTTGACATTAACGGAGCGTGGAAGTAATGTACCCTGAAAATCTTTTGAATTAAGGACGGGCAAAGCCAATATAAGCATTCCTGATTCAAATAAACTTGATTGATTAAAAAATGATTGCAGTGCCTTTGGTAAAGGGTCATTGCCGATACAAACCTTACCTAATGATTTTCTTTCTACCCGGAAAATACGGAGCCGGAAAAATGCGGAGGAAGAACAGCTGTTTTAAAAAGATTGCTTGGACTGCGCGTTGAGGGTCAAACGACGGCTAATAGCTGTTTTACTTTTGCTAGCAGTGCTTTAGGATCTATCGGCTTTTGTAAAACGTCGTGATGCGCCATAGATGAAGGTGCAGAGCTGCGATCGCTCGTTAGCGCTAGCACTTTTGTATTGAGGGCTGTTATCGCTATTTGGAGCGCTTTGATGTTGCTAATTTCTGAGTCGATCAGCGACAAATCGGCAATGAGCATGACAGGCTTAAGCATTCCTAACTGCATTGATAGCTGTTCTGAGCTAATTAGCCAAATCACTTCGTAGCCCGCTGCCATTAGCATTTCACAGGCGATCGCCGCATTATCCTCATCTTTTTCTAATAAAATAATCCGCTGGGCACCTTTATCTAACCCCGGAAGCTGATAGTGCTTAGGGGGCAGAGGCTCGCGCTGTAGCGGCAGCCGCACGGTAAACGTAGATCCTTTGCCGACCTGTGAATCGACCTGTATAGAGCCACCGTGAAGCTCGACCAGGCGCTTGGTCATCGCGAGCCCTAGCCCTGTGCCCGAATACTGACGCTGAAAAGGAGGCTCTAGCTGCTTAAACTTCTCAAACAAAATGCCCTGCTGCGATTCGGGGATGCCAATGCCCGTGTCCTGCACCTCAAAAACAGCCGAGCCAGCTTCTCGCCACACTCGCATCTCTACTCGCCCGACAGGGCCAGTAAACTTGATGGCGTTGTGAACGAGGTTAGAAATCATCTGTTGAAGCCGCCGTGCATCGGCTCTAAAAAGATCCTCGTCGTCGCTGACTTGAAAATTTAGAGCGAGCGTTACAGCCTGCTTGTGTGCCATCTCTTGGTGATGGTCAATCACCGTGTTAGAAAGCTGGGCTAGCGAAAATTCGCTGAAGTCTAAGAGCGATCGCCCTGACTCTACACTGGCAAACTCTAAAATGCCGTTAATCACCTCTAGCAGCTGTTCACCGCTTTGGTTAATTGTGCTCAAGTAGCTGCGCTGGCGGTCGTTAAGATCGCCAAACGACCAGCGCAATAGCGTTGCCGACATGCCGATAATGTATGTTAGCGGCGTCCGCAGCTCGTGGCTCATGGTCGAAAGAAATTCACCTTTGGTAATGTTGGCTAGCTCTGCTGCCATCAGCGCATCTTGCAGGCTTTGCGTTCGCTCTATCACGCAGCTCTCTAGGCTAACGGTTTGCTGCCGCAGCTGCTGGTAAAGGGAAGACTGACCAATCGCCACCGCTAGGTGCTCAGCAATGTGCTGCAAAAAGATGGCCTCGTTGTCTTCCCAGTGACGAGGCGTTTGGCACTGATGGGCAATCAGCAGCCCCCAAAGCTGGCCTTGAACAATAATCGGCGCGATCATTTTTGACTTGACGCCAGCCTGGTTCAAAAACGCTAGCAGGCAGGGAATATGGCTATACTGCGCCTCAACATCATCAATTGAGATGGGCTGACCGATGAGGTAGCGAGCCCGCATCGGCAGCGTTGGCGCAAAGCACTCACGCTCTGAAAGATGGAGAACTGAAGAAATGTCTTCGCTGGCTCTTGACTCGTAGGTGACATGGCCTGAGTGGGTGGGCGATCGCATAATCAGCCGATTAGAAAAAGCGTCTGTCGCAGGTGATGGCCCTAGCAGCGGATCCAAAAGGGCTTCAAAGCTGTCAAACTGATAGAGCACAAGCCGATCAGCCGCGAGAAACTCCCTTACTTGGGCTACCGTAGCTTCTAAAATAGCGGGCAAATCTAAGCTATGGCGAATGCGGCTGACGACCTGATCGAGTAAAAGACTTTGCTGTATTTGATTATTAAGCGCCGCTTGGGTCGGCTGAGTATCCCCCTCGGGGGAGGCTGCTAAGTTTTTGGCCCAAGCTAAAACAAACGCCTTTTGAGCAATCAGCTTATCTTCTTTAGAAATCGGCTGTAAGGGCTGATTCA
>JBARVS010000362.1:0-9026 GCA_049646385.1 Phormidesmis sp.
CTGCCGGACTAATTGTAGCAATGGGTTTTCAAAACTATGGGTTGAGGCGATCGCTTCAAACTATACAAATTGCGCAGACCAAACAACCTGCAACAGAATCGCTGACGTTCTCTTTAGCGCCTGCTGAAGCAGGACAACCGGGCAAGGTGAGAATTGTTGTTGATCCTAATAAGCTAAGTGCCTTGGTCGAAACCACTAATCTGCCGACGCTTGAGACGGGTAAGGTATACGCTCTATGGACAGTAGTTGCAGACAATGCACCCGTCACCAAAGACAGTAAAAACGCGATTTTGACGGCTGTTCTCCCTGGGAATGTTGCCGATAATAATCAAGAAATTGCAGTGCCTGATGTTTTTCGCGATCGCGCCCTTATCAAAGCCGTCGCCGTCACCGTTGAAGACGCATCAGCTCCCCAGCAGCATCAAAATAGCCCAATATTTATCCAAAAGCTATAGCGCGACCGTTCTGATTTACTGTTCTGATTTAGCTAGGCGCAAAAGACTTGAACTGGCGGCGGCGCTGCTGCCAACGGCGGATAGAGTCGGCCTGACGCTGAGCCTGCGATTGATTGTCTACTTTGTTGTGATGAGCAATCTGGCACGCTGCTGGGCCAGAAAATGGGTCAGAAAATGGGCCAGAAAAGGTTTGATCCGTAAGCGCCTCTGTCGTCAAGCAGGTTTTAAGGTCTGGATAGTGATTTTCAAGATTCATAGCGCGCTCTAGCTCGTGAGTGTTTTGAAAGCGACGGTCGGCCTCAAAATACAGCATTTTACTCAAGACACGAGCAAAGTGATCGCTCACATCAACAGATTCTTGCCAGCGCAGGTTTTGTCCTTGCCAAGAAGTGGCTAGTGCTAACGGTGAGATTTGAGTGAGCAAACACAAACAGGTCACGCCTAGCGCATAAATATCACTAGCGAAGGTGGGCCTTCCAGCAAGCTGTTCGCTGGGTGAAAAGCCGATAGTGCCGCAGCCGCGCCCTGCCTTTTTAGATAAGCTGCCAAAAGGATTATTGGAGAGAGTCTCTGGTGAAACTTCGGCAGAGTATCGGCGAACCGCGCCAAAGTCAATGAGCACTAGCTTTTGATCAGCTTGGCGACGCATGATGTTAGCGGGCTTAATATCAAGATGCAGCAGGTTTTGACGGTGAATGTAGCGAATGATCGGAATCATCTCTCGTAAAAACTGCTTAACCTGCTGTTCGCTCTGCTGTTCGTTCTGCTGTTTGTTTTGGGGGCCGCTACGACTAATCTCCTGACTGAGAGTGTGTCCTAAAATATGCTCTTGCACAAGGTAAAACTGGCCATCGTCAGTGAAGTGCTCAAGCAAACGAGGGATTTGACTATGACGGCCTAAGCGAGCCATAGCGTGGGTCTCTTGCTGAAAGCGGCGCTGGATGCGCTCTGCTGCAAGGGCCGCTTTAGATCGACTCAAAAGGGGTTGGTTTAAAGCAGATGGGGTTGAATGGTCAGGCTGAAGCTTGTACTTTAGCCGTTTGATGACGCAGGGCAGCGGTGGCGTCGTGGAAACATCTTGAGCTAAGTAAGTTGTGCTAAAGCCACCCTTTCCTAATCGACGAATGACTGCAAAGCGATTTCTAAACAGGCGCTTGGGGGGTTCTATATTGCCCACCGCGTCCTGAAAGCGGGTGACATCTTCTAACGGGCTAAAATCTGTTTTGGCAGTTAAGTTTAGCGCTAGGTTGGGCAGGGGTGAATTCATGACTCTCAGGGCGGCTCAGTGTAACTACGTATAGAATAAGCCTTTGTGATTTTAATGATGGCCGCATTATTACTGAGATGCCTTCCGTATTGTTCTATTCTTTACGTAGGGTGATGAATGGGTAATGAAAAGCTAAAGGTGCTGCCGACGTTCGGCTGGCTTTTGGCCGTGATTTGTCCGCCCTGAAGCGCTACCAAGCGACGACAAATAGCTAAGCCAATGCCTGAGCCACCCGATGCGCGATCGCGCGATCTATCCGCTCGCCAAAACCGCTCAAACACATGAGGCAAATCTTCAGCAGAAATGCCACTGCCCGTATCAGCAACCTCTACCCAAACGAAGCCGCCCTGAGCATACGCCTGGATTTTGACCTCGCCTTGAGAAGTATGGCGCAGCGCATTACTGAGCAAATTAACCATCACCTGCTCAATTCGGGCCGGATCGCCCCACACGAGCGGCAGATCTGCCGGGACAGTAATCGGGATAGCCAGCGTTTCTACGCCTAAGAGCTGATCGGCAAAGCGATCGCGCACCTGCCCAACCAAAGGCCCAACCGCCACCGAACGCGCCTGAATGGGCAAATAGCCCGACTCCAGCTTAGAAAGCTCTTGTAAATCATCGACCAAACGCTGAAGCCGCTCCGTCTCAGCCGCTAGGCGATTGTAAGTCTCCGCCGAGGGCTCAACCGCGCCGTCGGCCAGCCCTTCCAAATACCCTCGCACAATGGTCAACGGCGTTCGCAGCTCATGTGTCAAATCGCCCACTAGCTCTCGTCGCCTTTGCTCTACCCCTTCAAGGTCATTCGCCATCCGGTTAAAGCCATGACCTAGCCGATCAAACTCAGGAATATCCAGCGCTGGTACCCGCGAAGAAAAATCACCTGCGGCAAACTGCTGCGTCACCTTTTCCATCCGCAGCAGCGGTCGCGTAATTCGCTGCGACAGCCAGTAGCTCGTAGCCCCTGCGGTCGCCCCGCCTAAAATTACTGACCAGCTCATTCCCTGAATCCAAGCGTCCATAAAGCCGCGCTGTAGCTGCCCGCGAATTTGCCTCGTGCGGATGCCGCCTAGCTCCATTTGCTGTAGCGTAACTACAAAATAGCGAGGCGTATAAAGCCGACTGACAGCGGCTAGCGTGATGACGGTAACCGCTACGACCGCGAGCTGTGAAATCAAAAGGCGGTTGCGTAAGCTAGGTCTAGGCGCTTTCTCAGATGCAGGCTTTCTAACCATAGTCTTTCTAACCATAGTCTTCCTCCAGGAGCGCGTCCTCAAAACGGTAGCCTACGCCAACCACCGTTTTTATAAACGAAGGGGCTGAAGGATTGGGCTCTATTTTCTTGCGCAGACGGGCAATGTGAGCGTCCACGACTCTCTCATCGCCAAAGAAATCGCCGCCCCACAGTTTTTCAATCAGCTGCGTGCGATTCCATACCCTGCCTGGATAGCTCATAAAAGTCGCGAGCAAGTCAAACTCTAAGGGCGTCAGTTCCAAGGCATGGTCTAAAGAATATTCTGAAGCAGATGTGTTGGTATTAAGTTCATTTTGGGCACCCTCTGCCTCAAGTCCTGGCTCAAGCTGCCGCGCTATGCCGCGATCCATTTTTTGGCTAGCCGCTCGCTGGTCAACATCGACGGTAAAGTGGGCGGTTTGATAGGTATGCGCGGTCGGCTGTCCGCCCTGCCTGAGGCTGCGCCTTAAAACGGCGCGTACCCGAGCGACTAGCTCTCTAGGGCTAAAGGGCTTCACCATATAGTCGTCGGCACCTGTAGAAAGGCCAATAATGCGGTCTATCTCTTCGCCCTTGGCGGTGAGCATCATAATATAAGGATCTTTAGCGCCTTTTTGCTGGCGAACCCTCGTGCACACTTCTAGCCCGTCAAGACCGGGCAGCATCAAATCTAAAATGATTAAATCTGGCTGAATTGTTTTGAAGCGATCAAGCGCAGTGTTACCATCTCGGCAAATATGACAGTTAAACCCTTCCTTAGACAAATAGAGCTGGATGAGTTCGGCAATCTTGGCCTCATCTTCCACAATCAAAATGTCCATACGCTTTCCTTTATCTTTTTATGAGTCTGAGATGAAGAGGAGATGAAGAGGCGCGATCGCTCACTTGCCCTTACTCAAGTCTGTAGCCTACTCTCTCTAGAGGGTAATGTATCTTCTAGTCATCCTTATCTATGCGTTGCTCCGACTTTCTTTATAGCTAAATAGCTAACTTTATAGACAAGGCAGCGGCCAATCCTTGGAAATATCCAGCGTTCTCCCAGCGTTCTTGAGTGAATGCTCCGTTATATGTCTGTACTTACCTTTGAAATCCTATCAGTAGACCTTACTCGGGCGCTCTTTGAGCAACGGAACACCCCGCCTAAAACTACCGCACGCTGCACGTTAGGGCGAGATAAGGTAATGGTGCTAGTAGAGTATGCGCTAGAAAATGCTGACGCAAAACCGTTAGCAGCCCAAACGCTCGACTGGTTAGAGCAGTGGCTGCGACATCAGTTTGATACGACGGGGCTACCTGAAGAAGCGGCTGATTTGGCCGGATATGGTTCAGAAGTTTCGGTGCAGCTGTTCCTCAAGCATTTGAGCGATTCTAAGCCTTTTACAATGCGATCCTTTCTTTGGAAACTAGACGATAGCTTTGAGGATTTGTTTGGTGCTTCCTTTGACATAGACAACTTAGCGCCTGAGCAAACGCCGTTTAAACAAGGCTTAAATCATCAAAAACAAGCCGAAGATAGCAGCGCCGAAAAGCACCCAATCAGCTTATTTAGCCCCGCAGAAAGCGCCAGGGAAGCCGCGAGCCTCAGGGCGGAAACGCCTTTTGTCAGAATGGCTCCAGCGAGTTCTATTCGCAGCAGCAGCCGTTACGAAATGCCTGTATTTCATAGAGCCGAAGATGACATAGACGATTATTTGGAAGTAGATGATCCAGAAAACTCAATAGAACTAGAGACTCAAAAGGCATCGCCTTTTGCTGAAGGTAGCTTTGCCAATGCCTCAGCACAAATGGAGGAGCGACAGCAGCTTTTAGAAGCAGAGCGATTCGATGCGGTGCTATCAGGTCTATCTGATGTTTACTTTCCAGATGATGAGCGAGTACCTTCAGAATTAGATGACGAGCATTTACAGCTAGAGCTAGAGCCTGAGCTGGATTCAGAAGATAGATTTAATTTAAACGATCAATTTGAGCTAGAGAACGAAACTGATTTTCAAGCGGAGTTGGATCGCTATACTGAGGCTTCCTTAGAGAGCTTGGAAAGTGATGTAGAGAGCGATTTGGTCATTGGCATGTCGATAGATGAGCTATTAGTAGAGTCCGCTTCAGAGCTGGATTTGCTAGGTGATTCCTCTGATGAGAGTGACTCCAATGAGATTGACTCTGATGAGAGTGACTCTGATGAGTTCAACCTGCCGACGCTAGAGCAGCCTGGGGCCAATGTATCTGATATTGATCCTTTGGATGCAGACTTTTTCACTCTTGACGAAAACGGCGCTTCGCAGGCTAGCTTGTCAAAAGAGGCTGAAGATTTATCAGCAGATTTAGAGGCTTCGCTTGATGCCTCGTTGGAAGCTGGCAGCGGCGCTGCTGAAAAGAGTCGTTTGGGCAGCGATGCATTTGGCTTAAGCGGCTTTGAAGTCGATCCAGACGGGTTTGCCTCCGAGCTAGATGGTTTTGAAGGCACCTCTGTGGCCAACGATATCTTTGAGCCGACGCCTGAGCCTACTTTTGAGCCGACGCTTGAGAATGACACCTTAGATGCTGAATCTGACGATGCTGAATTTGACGATGGGCCTGAGATATCGGCGGCGCTGCCGATTGAAAATGAGCTGGCGATTGAAGCTGAGGGCGAAGGATCAGAAGCCTATGAGGATGAAGAATTAGAAGCCTATGAGGGTAAAGCGTTAGAAGAGTACGAAGACGAAGAGTCAGAAACGTATGAGTATGAGGATGATCCTGCTTATTATTTAGAAGGTGAGGCCACAGAGGGCGAGCCGATTGAAGAGGTGGCTTTAGTCGATGAAACAGAGGTGCAGCGGCAGCGTGAACAGTGGCAGCAGCAGTCTAAAACGAATCCGTGGGTGTTTGCGGGTGCTTTAGGGTTTGTGTTTATAGGTGTGCTGGGGTTTGTGCTGACGCGGCCCTGTGGGTTTGGCTCGTGCGATCGCCTACAAACCGCCCAAGAAAATAGCACAGAAGCCCTGGACAATCTGCGCGTCGATTCATCTCTAGACTCGGTAACCGATGCTAAGCAGCAGCTTAAGCGCTCTATTAGCCTGCTAGCGCCGATTCCGGTTTGGTCGCGCTACTACGGACAGGCGCAGGAGAGCCTGCCCGTTTATAAGGGCCAGGTGCAGGCGCTAGACTACGTCAGTGAGGCGCAGCAAACCGCCTATCAAGCAGCGGTAGAGTCGCAAGATCCGCCGCACCCGGTCTCAACCTGGAAGAAAATTGCTGAAGGCTGGGGAGCCGCCGCTAGTTTGTTAGAAAGGGTGCCGACTGACAGCCCGGTGCGTGAGCTGACAGAGCGCAAGCTAGTGGAGTATCGCGCTAATCGGGCAACTATATTGGTGCGAGTTGATACCGAGTCTAAAGCTGAAGTTAGCCTGCGTCAGGCTCAGCAGGCGGCCAGCTTGGGAACTAAGCAAATCGAGAGTGCAAGTTCTGTTGAGGCGTGGGAGGCGGCGCTGGCCTCTTGGGAGTCGGCGGTGGATAATTTGAGCCTGATTCCACAGGGGACTTATGCTCATGCGGAGGCGCAAAAGCTGCTGCCTGAGTATTTAAAAAAACTCGATGAGGTGCGCGATCGCACAGAGCAAGAGCGCAGCGCCAGCCGCACGCTAATTCAAGCCAAGCAGCTAGCAACCGACGCTCAAAAAGCCCAAACCGATGAACAGTGGAGCGTTGCTGCACAAAATTGGAAAACGGCCCTGAGCCAGCTTCAAACGGTTCGCCAGGGTACCGTCGCTCACACTGAAGCCCAAGCGCTACAGGGACTTTACACGACCTCACTGGCAAAGGCTGAAAACAATCTTCAGGTCGCCCTACGCTTTCAGCCCATTGAGCCCAACTTTTTTGCCGCCTGCGGCTCAACAGATGCCCAAAAGTGCACCTACTCCATCCGCAGCGGCAACGTCCGGCTAGACCTTTCGCAAGGCTACGACAAGGTGATTGATCAATCAATTACCCCCCCCGATCAGCGAGCAGCTGAATCGGCTGAACCGCAGCTAGTCGGTCAGTCTAACCAGCTACTGCAAGACATTACGCTGCTGAGCGCTCAAGTTCAGGTGCCGATCGCGCTTTACAATGCCAAGGGAGATTTTTTGGCGACCTATCGGCCTGATCTAAAGGGATTTACGCGCTAGATGGGCATTTCGCGTTGCTTTAGCCGTTAGATTTCAGTGAGTAGAACGAATAGAAGCGATGTCATCGTAGAGCGGTGCAAAGCTCTCAAGCAGCTGCGCATATAAAGGCAGAATTTTTTGGTAGCACGCGACGTTTGCGGCAATGGGCTGATGAGAGTGCGCTTTACTCATCATGTGGGTGACATGCTCCAGGTTAGGAATGCGCTCTAGGGCATACAGGCCCAGTACGGCTGCGCCAAAGCAAGAGCCTTCATTGCTCTCAGGAATCGTCACGGTTTGGTCAAAGACATCGGCTAGCATCTGCCGCCACAGCGCAGAATGGGCAAATCCGCCCGTTGCCCAAATGCTTTTGGCAGGGCCAGCGACATCTTGCAGCGCCGTTAAAATGCTGTACAGGTTATACACAATGCCCTCTAGCACAGCTCGAATAATATGAGCCTTGGTGTGGTTTAACCCGAGCCCAAAAAAGCTGCCTCGGGCGTTGGTATCCCAAAGCGGCGCACGCTCACCCGCCAAATAAGGATGAAAAATCAGTCCTTCTGATCCGGCTGGAATGGTGGCTGCAATCTCGGTTAAAAGGTCGTAGGCGTCTTTTTGCAGCAGATTTGCCGTGTTTACTTCGGTATCGGCCAGGGTATCGCGCACCCAGCGTAGCGCAATGCCGCCGTTATTCGTTGAGCCGCCAATCACCCAGTGATTTTCAGTCAGCGCATAGCAAAACAGCCGCTCTTTTTCGTCGGTTTGAGGGTGATCTATCATCGTGCGAACCGCGCCGCTGGTGCCGACGGTAATAGCCACCGTATCCGAGGCGATCGCCCCCACCCCCAAGTTCGCCAGCACCCCATCGCTAGCCCCAATTATCACTGGCATATCAGCCGGAATGCCCATACTACTAGCCGCTTCTAGGCTCATGGGTGAAAGCACATGAGTGGTGGGCACCAGCTGAGAGAGCTGCGCCCTGTTTACCCCAGCTATTGCCAACGCCTCCTCATCCCAGTCAAGCGCGGCCATATTGAACAGGCCCGTTGCGTTTGCAATAGAATAATCCACCACATGCCGCTCAAACCAGCGGTAGATCACATATTCTTTGATAGAAATAAACTTTGCAGCCCGATTAAATAGCTCAGACTGCTCATAGCGCAGCCACATTAGCTTCACTAAAGGCGACATCGGGTGAATGGGCATACCTGTTCGCTGATAAAGGCTGTGAGCGTCGCACTGCTGACGAAGCTTGCTCGCCCAAGGGGCGCTACGACGATCGGCCCAGGTAATGCTGTTTGTGAGCGGCGTGCCTTTGCCATCAACGATGATGAGGCTATGCATCACCGTGCTAAAAGACAGGCCAATCATGCCTTTTGCTTGGTCGGGATATTGGCTAACAACTGCTTTGACGCTTTGAACCACCGCCTGGTAAATCGCTTCTGGATCCTGCTCTTGCACGTCAGCTTTGGGCGAGAGCAGCGGATAGCCCATAGAATGCTGACCCACAATTTTGCCATCTATTGCGAATAGAACGACTTTAGTGCTAGTGGTGCCGATATCAATGCCGAGAATGTACTCAGAAGTAGGCATGTTTTTTACTGGGGCTGCTCAACGGCGCTGGCTTTGAGGCGGCTGACGGCTTCTTCAAAAAATGCCAGGGGTGCTCCGCCTGGAATGAGCAGGTTGTTCATGATAAAAGTAGGGGTGCCTCTAATGCCAAATGCCTGAGCGAGTTCAACGTCTTTATCAATAGCGGCTTGGGCAGCTTGGCTGTTGCGATCGCGCTCAAACTTTTCCATATCTAGCCCAATTTGCTTCGCTAGCGACACATAGTAGTCTTCACCTAGCTTGTCTTGGTAGGCAAACAGGCCATCGTGATATAGCCAAAACTTGTCCTGCTGACCAGCGGCCCAAGCTGCTTTGGCGGCGGGCAGCGCCTGATCGTGAAT
>JBARVS010000363.1:0-4109 GCA_049646385.1 Phormidesmis sp.
CACCGGACTCTGCATCGTCTTCTAGGGCTTCGGAGCTGCGTAATAAGGCCGCTGCCCCGCCCGCTAAAATGCCCTGCACTAGCTCAGGCGGCGTGCAAAAGGTGGGCGGACATTCGGCGGCATCTAATACGCCTAATCGTCCGCTGGTGCCTGCTCCTACATAAAAAAGGCGTCCCCCTTCGCGCATAGAAGCGGCGGCTAGATTGATCGCCTGAGCGAGGTGGGTTCTGGCTTGGGCTATTGCATCTACCGTGCGCTGGTCTTCTTGGTTAAAAACATCCACCATCTCTAGCGTAGATAGCTCATCCAAATTATGGCTGTTGGGATTGTTTTGCTCGGTGAGCAGATGGCCCCGGTCTTTCATGTCCGTCATAGTAATTTTTCCAACTGCGCCCGAATCCGATCCATTTCATCTGAAGATGCATCTTGCACGCTGCCTCGTTCGGGCTGTTCGGGCATGTCTCCTGGCTTGGCGGTAGGATCCCATACGGTTTCTTCTACCATCGTCTCTGGTGGCATCAGCAGCGATCCATCGGGTACCCGCAGCGCTTCATAGCCTGCCGACTCGCAAAACTCCTCGATTTCCTCGGGGTCAAAGGCTTCTACGGTCGCGGGCGGAAAGTCTTGCGCTTCTAAAAAGTTGCCAAAGCGAATCGCGTCATCTTCTACCTCAAACATGAGTACCTGATGGCGATCGCCCACCCGCAAAGAGTGCATTCCCTCATTATCCGTACGGGCATTGAACAAAATGACAAAGACAGACATCACACAACTTTAGGTAGCAATCAACACAGATGATCTTAGCCGATAGCAGGTTCTATGAATCCTTCTGATCGGTTGAGCATTAGAACGAGTGACCCGCCTGAGCGACCTTCTGCAATAATGAAGAGGTTTTTCTGTGAGCGCCTTTGGCCTTTGCACCCATGGCAACTTTTTTATTAGAAGTCGGCACTGAAGAGCTTCCGGCTAGCTTTGTCTGGCAGGCGATCGCGCAGTGGCAGGCCAAGCTGCCCGCCGAGCTAAAAGAAAACTTTTTAACCTACGATGAGCTGAAGGTATACGGCACCCCGCGCCGCCTAGCGGTGCTGATTAGCGGCCTGCCACACCGTCAGCTTGACCGTGAA
Organism: Phormidesmis sp.; assembly: GCA_049646385.1. GTDB lineage: Bacteria > Cyanobacteriota > Cyanobacteriia > Phormidesmidales > Phormidesmidaceae > Phormidesmis. Next base: position 1,125 of record JBARVS010000363.1, read on the forward strand.
GAAGAAGCCAAAGGCCCGCCTGCTAAGGCCGCCTTTAAAGATGGCAAACCGACTAAAGCCGCTGAAGGCTTTGCCGCTTCGAGAGGCGTGAGCGTAGAAGATCTAGAGATTCGCGATACGGGTAAGGGCGAGTTTGTGTTTGTGCAGCAAAAGATTCCCGGTCGGCTGACGGCTGAGCTGCTGCAAGAAAAGGTACCCGATTGGATTTTAGGGCTTGAGGGCGATCGCTTTATGCGCTGGGGCGACGGCGAGCTTAAGTTTCCGCGCCCGATTCGCTGGCTGGTGACGCTGCTAGACGATCAGGTGCTGCCAATTACGATTGAGAATGGATCGGAGGTGTGTGTGAGCGATCGCACCTCCTGCGGACACCGCGTTCTCGCGCCCGATCCCATCAGCTTCAGCCAAGCCGAAGACTACGTTTCCACTTTACAAAAAGCCTACGTCAGCGTTGATCCAACCGTTCGCCGCGAAACCATATTGCAGCAGGTTGCCAAAGTCGCTAAATCGGTAAAAGGCCATGCCGTCATCAATGAAGACCTGCTTGTAGAAGTCGTTGATCTCGTTGAGTGGCCCACCGCCATCATCGGTAAATTTGATAAAGAGTTTTTAGAACTACCTGCCCAGGTCACCATCACCGAAATGGAAAGCCACCAGCGCTACTTCCCAGTGCGTCCTACGGCTGATTCTGACGAACTGTTGCCCTACTTCATTACGGTTTCTAACGGCGATCCGGCTAAGTCAAAGCTGATCACGCAGGGCAACGAACGAGTGATTCGAGCCCGCCTAGCCGACGGTAAATTCTTTTTTGAAGCCGATCTCAAAAAGCCGCTAGAAGATTACGTGCCTCAGCTCGCAACCGTTACCTTTGAAGCTCAGCTCGGCTCGGTGCTCGACAAAGTTAATCGCACTATTAAAGTGACCGAACTACTGAGCGACCAGCTCAGCCTCAGCGCCGAGCAAAAGCAGCAGGCAACCCGCGCCGCCAAACTGTGCAAAGCCGATTTGGTTACTCAAATGGTGGGAGAATTTCCAGAATTGCAGGGCTACATCGGCCAAAAATACGCCTTGCTTAGCAGCGAGCCCGCCGCCGTTGCCGATGCCATTTACGAGCATTACTTGCCCAAGGGCGCAGGGGATAGCCTGCCGCAATCTATCATCGGTCAAGTCGTGGGCATTGCTGATCGGCTCGACACCTTAGTGAGCATTTTCAGCATTGGCAAGCTGCCTAAGGGCTCGTCCGATCCCTTCGCTTTGCGCCGCGCCGCCAACGCTATTGTCAGCATCATTTGGGATGCGGGCCTTGCGCTCAACTTGCCGCAGGTCGTGAGCCAAGTTGTGCAAGATTTTGCCGCAGGTCGTAAAGGGATAAATGCCGAAAAGCTTACGGGCCAGCTTACAGACTTTTTTGCGCAAAGGGTTCGCACGCTTTTGCAGGATAGTCAGGGGATAGACTACGACCTTGTGAATGCGGTCTTTGGAATAGACAAAGACTATCAGGCTCGGGCGCTGGCTGATTTGTTGGATGTGCGCGATCGCGCCACCTTTCTCCAAACCATTCGCACCGATGGCCGCCTCGCCAGCGTGTATGAAACCGTCAACCGCGCTGCCAAGCTCGCCGCTCAAGGCGATCTGTCAACTGAACCGCTCGATCCAACCGATTGGGTTAACCCCGACCTATTTGAGCAGCCCTCTGAGCAAGCCTTTTACGACAGCCTAAAAAAGCTCGTGCCGCAAACCCAAGCCGCCAAAGCCGAACGCGACTACAGCAAGCTCATTACTGGGCTAGAGCAAGCCGCGCCGACAGTGGCCAACTTTTTTGACGGCGAAACCAGCGTCATGGTCATGGCCGACGATCAGGCCGTTCGCAAAAATCGTTTGAATTTGTTAGGACTCTTACGCAACCATGCGCGGGTACTAGCCGACTTTAGCGAAATTGTAAAAAGCTAGCTGGTTTAGATCTCACTTTTATGGGTCAAATCGGGTGAATAAAATCGCCCACAGTTCGATACAATCGCGGCTTAGTATTTCACTTGATACCGCTAAGCCTATGAAGACAGCTCATGTGATTGGTTTGGGACGATCTGGCATTGCGGCTGCTAGGGTATTGGCCCGCCAGGAATGGCAGGTGACCTTAAGCGACCTTGGCCCCGCCCAGCGCCATCAGTCCGATGCCAAACGCCTCAGCGATGAAGGCATCACCGTCAAGCTCAACCATGCTTTTTCGCCTGAGCCCGATTTGGACTTGCTTGTGGTTAGCCCTGGCGTGCCTTGGGATGCGCCTGCATTGGTCAAGGCTCGCGCTCAGGGGATTGAAACCATTGGCGAAATGGAATTGGCTTGGCGGAGTTTGCGCGATCGCCCCTGGCTAGGCATCACGGGCACCAATGGCAAAACCACCACCACCGCCCTAGTTGCCGCCATCTTCAAAGCCGCCGGACTCAACGCCCCGGCCTGTGGCAACATCGGCTACGCGGCCTGTGAACTTGCCCTGACCGAGCCGCCCGACTGGATTATCGCCGAACTCAGCAGCTACCAAATCGAAGCCGCTGCCTCTTTAGCGCCCACTATTGGGCTGTGGACAACCTTTACACCCGACCATCTCAGCCGCCATAAAACCGTTGAGAACTACTACAGCATTAAAGCCTCTTTGCTCGCCCGCTCTCAAGCCACGGTGATCAACGGCGACGATCCTTACCTGCGTGGCAAGTCTGCTGAGCGTGCTAGCGATGCCCATTGGACGAGCCTAAAAGGAAAAGCGGCGATCGCCCCGCTCATGCCAGACACCTACCTTGAAGATGGCTGGGTGATTCACAAGGGCGAACAGGTGGTTGAAGCCAAAGCGTTGAATATGGTGGGTGAGCATAACCTGCAAAATCTGCTGATGGCGGTTGCTGCCGCTAAGCTAGCGGGAATTGATACGAGGGCGATCGCTCAAGGCGTTTCTACCTTCCCTGGCGTCTCCCATCGCCTAGAGCATATCTGCAC
>JBARVS010000364.1:0-10908 GCA_049646385.1 Phormidesmis sp.
TTCTTCGTAGGCGGCAAAGCAGGTTAGCCTACAGCGCAACGCGAGTTACTCTAACGTTTTTGTCGCTTTCCTCATGACCTGAATAACGGCTCCATAGGCAGGAGGCTCTCCCATTAGCGCGTCTAGCGTTTTATGCTGAATATCCTCATACTGACCAATCTTACTTGTCCACTCACCATTGGCGAGTTGTCTGGCGACGTGCCTCGGTAGGCTTTGAGCATTAGCGTAGATGGCAACCTTTTGAAAGCCAACTTCTAGCAATGCATCCTTGCAAACTTCATAGCCAATCGTTCTAAATGCGGCAACAAAAGCTGGCAGTGTTTCCTCACGGGGCACCCCCTCAGGCCAGTACTCCTGCTCTGTTAGATCGGGCCACCACCATGTTTCCTCAGCTTCAGCCGCCCAAGCCACGCAGTTATAGTCAATAGTGTCGGGGCTAGTGACTCTGTAACCTTCACTGGCTAGGTTGGGAAACTGCTGCTCTAGATGCTTTTTTGCGTAGGCATTCCAAGTTTCATTCCCTACCATTGATAGCCCTGCTGCTTCCCCCAGTTTAGCCAAGCGTCAATCATTTTCTGTGTTCTGCCGCGATCGCTCGCTGGTACTGGATCTTCCCGAGTAATTGACTTCAGCGCCCAAAACCACCGGCCTGATCGCCGTTCCACTTCCCTCAGCAGCAAAGGCACCGCAGGTTGTCCTAGTCCAATGATCTGCTGATACGCTGGGTGGATAGCGATACGCTGGGTAGATGACTCTGATCGCGTTTCTGATAACACCCACTGAACCAAGTGATTAAAAACCCGCTCTAGATCGTCGGGTTCGTATTTTGATAGGTGGGATGGAATGGTTGCTGTCATGAGTTAGCTGCAATGACCTACTTCTTCCCATTATATGAATAATCGCTTTGTGTGCTGAAGTAAACGTCATTTTGCATAGCAGCCTCACTGAGCAAATCAGCATCTTTCGCGGTGATTTGCTTGGGTCACCGTGAATCGGCGAATTTAGACAATTTTGGCTTTAACGATGGTAGGAAAATGGTAGGACGTGTTTTCCGTGGATTCTGAAACTACAGTAGACAAATAGTTATAGGAAAATTAAGACTTCGTTCGGGACGAAGGGGCCGTGGGTTCGAATCCCGCCATCCCGATTTTAATTTGATAGGATTGGTGCTGATAAACAACTTACGGGGGTTCTTCAGATGCCTGTAAGTCGTTCAAAATAGCCTGAATGACTGGTCTCAGCTTTGGTAAATCTTCGTGAGTGGTACTCCAGACGGTCTCAAGATTAATGCCAAAATAGACATGCGCTATTTTATCTCGCATACCAGCGATGTCTTTCCAAATAACTTTAGGATACTGTTTACGTGTCGCTAATGGAATCTGCTTAGTTGCCTCTCCAATGATTTCAAGCGCACGAGTGAGCGCAAGTATGGTTTTATCATCGTCTTCGAACTCTTCAAAAGTTATACCCTTTACAAAGCGCTGAGCTAAGTCAATATGGATCAGGATGTCGTTGAGGTAGTCCCGGATATCTCGTTTGACCATAGGTAAATTACTTCCTGCAATATTCTTTTGCCAATGTAAGGCTTTAGGGCTCTTTTCATAACCAAATCAACTTTTTTCCCTAATGTATCGCTGATATAGTTTTCTATATGGCAATACGTGAAAAGACCAAACTTAAAGCTAGGGTCGAACTCAACGAGGATATCCACATCGCTGGCTTCGGTTTGCTCGCCGCGCACGTAGGAACCGAAGATACCAAGCTCGGTAATATGATAGTCGTGTTGAAGGATAGGCTTTAGCTCAGCGATTTGGGCTTTGATAGTTTCTAAGGGTTCCATATGGTTGCGAAGGACACAGACTCCTTCCATTGTGTCGTAGGAAAGTGAAATTATCGCCTTGCTTCATTTTTTTCAAAGACTCTATTGATACTGTTCGCACAATCGATATCATAATGCTGACAGCAGAATGATGAAGTTTTCGGGCGCTGTCACTCCATCGAATTTTGGCGCTCTGATAGTTTGAACCTTATATTGCAGATTAGCTTAGGTTTGCGTCAGCGCCTTCGCGCGAATGAATTACATTACTATCACTTGAATACTCTTGTGAAGGTTGGCAGAGTAAACTCGCTTGAGCATAGATCTATTGATGGGTATGCGGTAGCTTAATCATAGTTACGAACGATCATAAGCCTCAGCTTAAGTACACCATATGGCAGAGCAGTTCTTGCAGCAAGAAGGCAAGATGGAAATGAGGAGAAACCGTGATAACATTTTGGCTTTGGCATCAGAATTTACGCAGAAAGTGGAAGTGGCGTTGAGTCGGCAGCGGACAGAGGTAGGTAGATGAGAAATGCTCAGCAGCCCGGATACATCACCTTAAATAGCCTGATATCTAAGCTAAAGGAAGGGCAATACGTTATTCCTGACTTTCAGAGGGAGTTTGAATGGCAACCGCGCGATATTAGCGACTTAATGCGCTCTATTTTTCTAGACTATTACATCGGTAGTCTTTTGCTATGGAGAGGTAAAAATAAAAACTTTGAAGCGCTCTCTTGCAAAAATGTGTATGGCTATAAAGGTGATGCAGATCATAGAGAATACATCGTTTTAGACGGGCAACAACGTCTTACGGCCATGTACTACGCCTTTATAGCACCTTCGAAGAATCTCCCAGGACGTAAAAATTCAGCTCGCTACTCTAAGTACAGGACAAAAAGCGAACAACTAAGTGAAAGTCTTGCTGTTGCTGAGGTTGAGCTAGATTTAAGAAGATGTGGCGCAGGTGGTCAAAGCCATAGCGAAAAACACTCTTCGCTAACCGCCCATGAGTCTTTATGACCAGGGGTTTAGCCTCGTGTAGCCACTGTCCAACTTTAACTGCCCAGCAGAGAGCCAGGGTAAGCAGTGCGAAGAGCTTCTTTAATCGCTCTGCTTCTCTCATACTCGTTTCTTCAAGACAGAAGCCACGACTTTTGAACATGCCAAAGAGGGTTTCTATCGACCACCTCAAAGCATAGTCAGCAATTGCGGTATCGGGCGCTTGGTCAGTTGCCACCACTAATAATTTATTGTCGCTCATGCGAGTAGCGGCGATATAAACCCATCGCCCCCAAAGGCGGCGACGTTTGGCGAGCACCTGAGTCTGTCCCGGTTGAAGGTGCGCAAAGACCGTACGTACTTTGGTCTGTCGATGTCCATCCCAAAGCATTTCAGAGTCTCGAATACGCATCCGAAAAGGCGTTTTCAACTTCGCATCTGGCGCTAGTAACAAATAGCTCAGCCAGTCACCGCCAACAAACTCGCGGTCGGTTGTCAGACACCGCACTTGGACATCAGGAAACAGCTCATAAAACCGCTCCATCAGGTCAATTCGCTCGTCTGTGTTGGAATTACCTTTCTTATCGAGCATCATCCAGACTAACGGAAAGGCGATGCCTTCATGCACAACCCCAAGCGTCAGGATGTTGACTGTGCTCGTGCCAACGTCCCATTGAGTCCGGTCAACGGCTAGCACCCAAGGCTCAGGGATATTCATCCAATCCACGACGAGCTTAGCGATAACGCCATAGTCTAGTTCAAAAGCCCGGAAGAACCGCTGTTGGCGTTTGTAGTGCGACTCAGGTTTCGCGCGTCCGGGGAAAGCAACCGATAGCTCGCTGAGATTAACGGTTCTGACACGGAATAGCGCCATGATAAAAGCAGCCACGAACAGGGTTCTCGCACCGTGCCAACCGAGATGAGGCTGCAATCTAGCGCGTAAGGTATTAAGCTCAAACATGGGAGTTTCGTAACGTTGTGGTTAACCTATGAAACTCCCTCTCTGGCTACTATGCAAGCTTTTGTCCTGTACTGAGCTCGCTACTATATGAAAGTTGATTGCTTTATGGCAGAAGCCTACGATGAGGCTTTTAGCTACGAGTTTCCGAGTCAGAAGTGGGATTCTGTTTTCGACGATCCTAATATTCAATTTGCCCTACATATTTTTCCAATGTCTACCGTTGGGAAAGATGGATGGGCATTGTCTAAATGGGCTCAGGGTTACGAAGAATTTTGGAGTCGAAAAGCTAGGGAGTCAAATTCTGAGAGTGATACAGAGTCCGCAAGCTCAGCGCAGTGGCACGCTCAAGCTGCACGCAAGTTTGGCGATCACTTGAGGAGTATTACAGAGCAATATCAAATTTCATACATAGAATTGGATCAAGATATTGAGGTAGATAAGGTCTGCGATATCTTCACCCAAATAAATAGCAAAGGGATTCGATTGGATGTCTTTGATTTACTTAATGCGTTGCTGAGACCAAAGGAAATAAAGCTAAAAGACATGTGGCAGAGCGCTTCGCCTCGCTTGTCGTTTGTTAACACTAACAAGATGAATGTCTATGTTCTTCAGGTTATGTCGATCTTGCAACAGGCTTACTGTTCTCCCAAGTATCTATATTTTCTTTTGCCAGGGCAGGAAAAACCCATTCGAGATGCTGATGGTACGCGCCGTAAGGAGATTTTGGTTCCTGATAAAACTGCGTTTGAGGAAAGCTGGTTAAATGCAGTTGTTGCTTTAGAGGATGCTATTAAGCTGCTTCGCCAGCCTCAGGAGTTTGGCGTAGTTTCGGCAAGCTACTTGCCATACGTTTCAATTTTGCCTGTTTTTGCTGCCTTACAAGCACATGCTAAGAGATTACCCGTCGCGCTTCGGCTTCATGCGCAACGTAAGATTCGCTACTGGTATTGGGCTTCCGTGTTTGACAATCGCTACTCCGGTTCGGTTGAATCCACTAGCGCAAGAGATTTTTTAGAGATGAAAGCTTGGTTTCAGGATGACGAAGCAGAGCCAAGATTCACTCAAGAGTTTAGGGATAGATTTAAAACTCTCGATTTTAGTACCCAGCGCAGCCGTGGAACTTCTTTATACAATGGTGTTTTCAACTTGTTTGCTATTCAGGGGGCTAAAGATTGGGTTTCGGGCAATGTCCCGTCGCCGGAGGAATTGGACGATCATCACATTATTCCCGCATCTTGGGGCAGCCGGAATCTAGTCAGCAAAGAAATTAATACAATCCTAAATCGGACGCCTCTCACAGCGGAAACGAACAGAGTAATCATTCGAGACCGATTACCCAATGATTATTTGCCAGAATGGTTCACGGCTAGTGGTGAAGAAACAGTTAAAAACATTTTGAAATCTCACCTTATTTCTTCAGCAGCAGTAGATATTTTATTGCGAGATCCATTCACGCCAGAGGATTTCAAATTATTTATCAATGAGCGTCAGCGCACAATCCGTGCAGCAATTGAGAGTTTATTAATAAAAGAGCGTCTAGATTTGGAACCCTCTTTACGCGAGCTAGATGAAAATATCGAGAAGGTAGAACTAGGTTTAAGGTTTTTATTAAACAAAATGTTAGATAGTGATTTTAGCTTGATACATCAAAAGGTTCAAGACAAAGTTGTTGAACGGATTGAACGGACAGTGAAGAAAAATGCTGTACTAGATCACGCTAACTACGAAAGTTTATCTCAAAAACTAGAGTTTTTCGATCTTAGAGAACTGCAATCGACAGTAGAAAGCAAACAGCTATGGCCTCGGTTCGAAGCGGTCTTTAAGAATAAGACTACGCTGACTGGTAAATTTGATCAGCTAGCTGAGCTAAGGAATGGTTTGCGCCATAGTCGAACGGTAAGCAATATCGTGCGTAAGGAAGGAGAGGCTTCAATTATTTGGTTTTCTGAGGTATTAGGACTTTGAAAACCAAATAATTGAAACATGCAATTAAAAATTGCTTTTAATACAGTCCTCCCCAGCTATCTAATATTGCCCACATCCGTTTGTCAGCTAAGTTATCAACTCTATCAATAACATCTTTGAACGATGTAAAAGGTGCTTTGTTGCGTGACTTCTCTATGCTCTTGATAATTTTTTCAGCAGTTATTCCTTTTATTCCTGCGATCGCTATCTTTTGCGCTAAGTCCGGAATACTAGCACGGTTGAAAAATTCTAACGGCTCAACTTTAGTAGGAAGCTGTTCCTGAAGGCTTTTAATCTTTTCTTCTATAGTTCGCATATCATGCTGGTGCATTTGCTTGAAGTCACGCATAAGTTCTTCCATACGATCTCCTAGATTAGCAATCTGCTGACCACCTGCATCGCTAGTTTTTGATCTGGCTGACGCCAGCGCCCTATCAGCCGAAGATCTATGCAAAACTTTGAACTGCTCAACTGCGGTTTTAGCTAGCTCATCTGAAACAACAAAAGCATTAACCATTTCAGCCGTGCGAGGAGAGATCTCTTTTGCTCGTACGGCAGCATAGTATTCAAGGTCACCAGTTAACACTTTATAAGATTCAGCGCCTGTCTGCTTGAGTAGTAGCGGAGATAGTAATCCGCCTGCCGCTAGTATGCTCTGGGCTAGCTGCTCTAGCTTCCGCACATCAAACTCTGAGCGAGGTACTGTAGAAGTGATGTCTTTTACATCAACCATGTAATATTTACTCATCAGGACACTCCTATTTTCTGTATAATTTCAGAGGAGAGATTTCTAAACTCTCTGACAGAATCAGCATTTGGACTGAATTCGAAGATAGACTTCGGATCGGGAATTTCTAAATCTCCTACAGAAAATGTTTTATTGATGCAGTTGGATAATGCTACCCGTTCATGTATCACTGTGTCGATAATAGGTAGACCATAGCGCTGTATAACAGTTTCTCGCTGTCTCGGAAACACATGTTCTAGGGACTTTGGATTAGTTGATACCTTAGAAGGTAGAACACCAATTATCTCTAAGGGTGCCTTTCTTATCGTACGTCGCGTTTCATTAACGTCTTTTATAAAATCTATTACGTTCTTGAGCCCCTGATTTGAGAACGGCCTCATATCAGATGGAATAATGAGATAATCAGAAGCAATTAAAGCAATCTCAGCATAAACGTCTCTGGAGGGAGGCGCATCAATGATTGTAATATCGTAGTCGCTATCGACCATTTGAAGTTTGTTGTCCAATCTATAACGGGTATTAACCAAGCGTGTTAGCTCATCCTGCTTATCAATCAGCATAATATGTGAGGGAATTACATCAATTTCCGGCGTATTGAACCCCTTTGAGGATCGAACAATATCAGGTACAAAGTCAAATTCACTAGAGCGAATGAGCCGATAGACGTTGTTATCTCTCAAATCGTCTTCTTCTTCGAACTGAAACTTTATTAGACCTGTGGCAAAGGTTGAGTTTGCTTGAGCGTCAATATCAACCAAGAGTACTTTCTTGCCTTTATTTTGAAAGGCAGCAGCTAGATTAACGGCAGTCGTTGTTTTACCGACACCGCCTTTATTATGGTATATGGCGATTGTTTTCATAAAATCTGAGTGATGAGATAGAAAAACAATAATAGCCTATCTAAATAGTTCAATGGCATTGACTTAGGCTGAATCAAGCGGCAATCTTGGCTTTGAGAACAGCGCGAGGTTGCCTCATTCGAGGAAAAGGCTTAGGTCTATGTTTGACGACTGTAGGCTCATGACGATTATTACTCTGGTAACGAAGTAGACCCGGCGAATAAGACATGAAGCCTGAACATCATGTTGGGCCAAATGCTTCTCTGCTTGATTTCTGCGATTTCAGCCGCTCGTCAATCCATATCAGTTCGGATGTCAACCACTTAGGCACTAGATCTGTGCTGTAGTCAAGATCCAAGTCGGAGCGTGTAGCAAACCAGCTTAGATCAATCTTTTTATGGTCAGACTGCGCTGCGCTAGCGTTTCTTCAAACAGATGCGTTGACAAGGCTTGTTCTACGGGCCATATACCCGGTTTGTTGAGTTTGCCTGAGAGAATGAGCTGAGCGATCGCGCCTGTCCCAGCGCCCGCACAAAAAGCCGTATCGTCATGGTCAAACGTGGCTAGATACTGCGCAGGCTCACCGTTGGTTTCGCCTTCAATTAATATTCGCATCGCAATGCCGACACCTGTGTGCGGATCGGTCACTTCCGTCATGCGATAGCTAATGCGTGAGAGGGCTTCGATGACGTTTGGATTTTTCAACAGTTTGCTAGGGGCTCTCGCCATCAACCACGTCAATCGGTTGTAGTAGTCAGGCACCGAGCCAAACTTAGTGATGATTGTTTTTAACTCAGGAAAGGTGTCTGCTACCGTCAGCGCTTCAATGGTGTTAAACCAATACACGCCGCCTTTGCCATAGCGGGGAAAGTCAATAACTTCTCTTTGGCTGTAGGGAGCGATCGCTCGCCACTGACCTTTTATTTTCGACATAAAAGGCGTTTGCAGCTCAATAAACGTCGTGCGCATCACCGTCACCCCCGCCCCGCCCGAGCCTGCGACTAAATAGCTCAGATGCACCTTTTCAGCTTTATCTAGCTGTTCTACGCCCTGGCGCACCATGCTCCCCGAAATGCCGGGGAAAATGCCCGTGCTCACCACCGCCGTCACGCCCGCATCCTGCGCGGTTTGTCGATAAGTAAACGCCTGGTTTACATAGTCAGGGCTATCGGCAACGTCAATATAGGGCTTGCCCTGGGCAATGCAGCTTTGCAGCACGTGATGGTTGCGGCTGCGAAACGGCCCCGCGCAGTGAATGGTTAAGTCATGCTGCGCGATCGCCTGCTCCACCGCCGCCTCGTCTGCCAAGCTCAAAGACTGATAAGTTTGGCGATCGCGCAGCTCAAAGTCAGCCTCTTGGCGGCGGCCCGTCACAGTCACCTGAGCCAAGGTATAGGTTAAAACATCGGCGGCAGCGCTGCGACCAATTCGCCCACCGCCACCCAATACCAGCACTTTATGAGTCATCTCATCAGATTGATATTAGATTGATATTACTCGCTATCAATTCTTACATGCCCAAATCGGCAAGCACATCTGTCGCATGGGTTTCAGTGTTGATGCTGTCGTATACCTTTTTGATGACGCCTTTGCCATTAATGACAAACGTCACCCGCTGAGAATAGCCGCTGCCCTCTACCTCATAAGCTTGTGATATCGTGCCATCCGCATCCACAATCAAAGGAAAAGGCAGATCGAACTTGTCTTTGAATGCTTGATGAGAGGTTTCATCATCGTGGCTGACGCCTAGCACTACAATATCTTTGCCGTTATATGCCTCATAAGAATCACGGAAGCTGCAAGCTTGCTTCGTACATCCCGGTGTGTCGTCTTTAGGATAAAAGTAAAGAACGACCGTTTTTCCCTCAAAGTCAGCTAAAGAAACGGAATTACCCGCATCGTCTTTGGCAGTGAAGTTGGGGGCGGTAATACCTGCTGAAAGAGCCATGAGTGATTTCCTATAGGGGGTTTGGTCGTAGCTGGGCGCAATCTTTACGATATGAGCCTCAGTGGATTTTATCAAGCCAGTGCCCTAAGTGGCACATTCTTACGGCTTAAGATTTGCCGGAGTGCTTCTACATCCTCTTAACTAAACCGCCCATCACACGGCTCATCGAACGGGCCATCGGACGGGCCATCGGACGGGCCACTGAGAAAATTTGAGCTTACCAAACCAGCTCTATAAACCCTTGACAGACAGTTTTTAAGCTGGGTAAGACTGGAATAGATAGGGTGTTTTTAGATAGGATAGGTGCTGATATCAAAACCCTACGTTTCTTTTTCAGGTATTTTGCATGGCTTTTAAGTTGGGTCAGTCTGGGCCAGAGCAGTCACCAGAGCAGTCACCGCGCCCTGAAAACTCGAAAAAATCTGCTGATAATCCCTGGATCGAAGCGCTACAGACCGTTGGGCTGAGCATTGTATTAGCCCTGGGCGTTCGCACCTTTGTAGCTGAGGCCCGCTACATTCCTTCTGGCTCAATGCTGCCCACGCTAGAAATTAATGATCGCCTGGTGGTCGAAAAAATTAGCTATCACTTCAACGACCCGCAGCGAGGCGATATTGTCGTCTTTCATCCGCCTGCTGCGGCTGGCGCTCAGTTCATCAAAGAAGCCTTTATTAAGCGCGTAATTGGCCTGCCGGGAGAAACCGTAGAAGTTAAAAATGGAAAAACTTACGTTAACGGCCAGCCTTTAGTCGAAAACTATATAGAATCGCCGCCAGAGTATACTTGGGGGCCCGAAACGGTTCCACAGGGGTCTTACCTGATGCTGGGAGACAATCGCAATAATAGTGATGATGGTCACGTGTGGGGATTTTTGCCGAGCGATCGCATCATTGGCCGAGCCACCATCCGATTTTGGCCGTTTAATCGGCTCGCCTACTTAGCTGAGCCCGACTATGATCCCAAAGCGGTTGCCAAGTAAATGAGATTTTCACAAGCCTACTTTGTTTTCACAAGCCTACTTTGGTAGTAATGCCCATTGGAAAGGTCTAGCCACAAGGTAGAGACGTAATTAGCACAGGTACCGAGCTTTGAGTAAACGCGGATGACACCGATAGCGATAGGCATGGGCGCGGTATTAGGTTCGTTGAGCCGCTATTACATCACCGTGCTGCTGGCGCGAAGGCTGGGCACTCGGTTTCCTTACGGCACTTTTGTGATTAATCTATCGGGCTCGCTGCTGATGGGCTTTTTGGCAGCGCTTGCTCTAGGCAAAATAATGTCACCCCACCTACAGCTTTTGCTGATGACAGGGTTTTTAGGATCGTACACCACGTTTTCGACCTATGCGCTTGATACGGCTAACCTAGCGCGATCGCAAAGCCGAACAGTAGCCTTGCTGTACTGGGCCAGCAGCGCCATCGGCGGCGGGCTGTGTGTAGCAATAGGTGCTGGCCTAGCCCGGTGGCTGCTATGAGGCTAGGTGAGGAAGTAAAAGAAAGACTAGAAGAGATTAGGTTTCCGTTGGGAATTGGGTTGGGGGCGATCGCAGGCTCCCTACTGCGCTACTACATCACCCTCGGCCTTAATCATCTGCTAGGACAGACGCTAGAGCAAATACTAGAACAGGGG